>RFHU01000348.1 GCA_003695705.1 Planctomycetota bacterium | reverse complement strand
GGGCGGCTCCCACAGGGCGAGCAACGAGGTACCCCCGAGGACGTAGCGCCCCGGCGCGAGGGTGGCGATGGCACGCAACTCGGCCTTCAGCAGGGTGCGCTTGACGACGGCCCTGTTGCTCTCGAGCGCGAAGCAACCCGCCCAACCGGCGCCGTGCCGAGGATCGGCAGGGTCTGGACAGGAACCAGCGAGTACCACCCACCGCCGGGCCGGGTCGTACTCCAGCGCCCACGCGAGCATCCCGCCGGTGGAGAGGGAGCGGAGGGGATCCTTGCCGGAGAAGGAGCGCAGAGCCACCGCGAAGACGCGCGAACGGGGCTCGTCGTTGTACAGCAGCAGCGGTCCCGCGGCGTCATCGATGAGCCGCGCGCGGGAGAAGGCGGTGGCGCGCAGGTCCAGGCTCCAGAGAGGGTGCGACGCCAGGGCCAGGCGCGTTTCCACCGTGGGGTCGACGCGCCCTGCGGGGTGTGCCCGGCGCCAGGCGAGGAGTTCGAGGGCCAGGGGGAGGCCGTGCCGCGAGGAGCGGAAGGGGGCGGGTTCCGTCGCCTGCGCGCTCCCCGCCGGGGTCTCGCCCGCGGCGCCCGCGCCTCGCGGAGGACTTCCCTCCTGCGGACGGGCGGGCGCGCCCGCGGACCAGGCGAAGGCGAGGCCGACGAGGGCGAGGCCGGCGACCACCAGACCTCCGGCCAGGGCGCCCGCCAGCGCCCGGCGAGGACGAGGCCGAAGCGGAGCCCCTCGCTCCAGGGCGGAGACGAACTCCCGCACGCTGGCGAAGCGCTCCTGGGGGTCCTTGGCGAGGGCGCGCAGGACCACGGCGTCCAGCCAGGGAGGAACCTCGGGAACGAAGCGGCTCGGGGGCGGAGGGGGGGTGGTCAGGACCGCCTGCAGGAGGCCGATGACCGAGGGCCCCGAGAAGGGAGGCCGCCCCGCGAGGCAGGCGTAGAGAAGCGCGCCCAGCCCGTAGACGTCGGCGCGCTCGTCGACGCCTTCGCCTCGGGCCTGTTCGGGGGCCATGTAGGATGGGGTGCCCATGAGGGTGCCGCTCGTGGTCAGCCGCTCGGCGCCGCGCAGGCGAGCCAGCCCGAAGTCGGTCAGGCACGGGCGGTCGTTCTCGTCGTAGAGGACGTTCTGCGGCTTGAGGTCGCGATGCAGAACCCCTACGCGGTGGCAGCGAGCGAGCCCGTCGCCGAGGGCCCGCACGGTCTCCACCGCCTGGTCGGGCGGGAGGGGCCCCTCCCGCTCGAGGCGCTCGGCGAGGGAGCCTCCGGGCAAGTAGGCCTGCACCAGGTAGGGGAAGGACCCTGCGAACTCGGCGGCGTGGACCCGCGCGACGTGGGGATGCCGCACCCGCGCCATGCCCTCCGCCTCGCGGCGCAGGCGCTCGACGTCATCAGCGCTCGCGGCGTGCAGGAGTTCGGGGGGGAGGGTCTTGAGGGCGTAGCGGACGCCCGTCGCCTCGTGGACCGCCTCGTAGACCACGCCCATGCCGCCGCGCGCGACCTCCCGCACCACGCGGTAGGGACCGAAGCGCGGACCCGCAGCCCAGGCGCCCTCGGGCGAAGACCGCGCGGTCAATTCTCGTCGCGGTCGCCGTAGATGCCCTTTTCCATGGAGTCGGCGTTGAGGCCGATGGAGTGGATCGCGCGCCCCACTTCGTTCCAGTTGGCCTCTTCGGCGAACTGGTTCTGGAGGAGGACGACCTGCTCGCCACGGAGGGCCAGGCTCCCGTAGATGTTCCGCCAGTTGAAGCGCAGCAGCTCGCGCGGGTCGGAGAAGTCGAAGTCGTCGGCGTCGGAAACGACGCTCCAGATGCTCGCCACCCAGGAGCCTTCGTCGTCCTGGCGAAAGCTCACGTAGACGTCCTGGAAGCGGTCGCCGGGCGTGCGCATCGTGATTCGGTAGCTGTCCTCGTCTCGAAGGTAGAGGAGGTTCCACTCCCGCTCCCGGGCGAGGTCGTTGATCAAGGTGTCGATGTCCATGGTGCCTCTCGCAAGGAGTGCACTATACGCCCCGCGGCCGCTCCTGCCCGTTTGCAGCGGGGCCCGCCCGCGACCGGGGTAGGATGTCCGCCGTGATGCTTCGCAGCGCGGCCGCCCGGGCGCGGAACCCGTCGAGCCCTCTCCTTCTCGCCTGGCTGACCGCTGCGGCGGGGTGCGCCGCCGGCACGGCGCCGGCGTCCGCACCGGCGCCTCCGCCGGCGCAGGACCGCGACCCCCTGCGCGGCCGCGGGCCTGAACTCTTGGCCGCCGCGAACGAGCGCTTCGCCGCCGGCGATGTGGGTCGGGCGCGTCCGCTCTACAAGCTCGCCGCGGAAGCCGCCGAGCGGGACGGCGCGCGGCCCCTCGCCGCCGAGGCCCTGGCGCGCGTCGCCCACTGCTACGCCCTCGAAGGGGCGGGGCCCGAGCTCGGCGCGCCCTACCTGCGCCGCGCCGCCGACGCGGCGCGGCCCGAGGAGCCTCGCGGCTGGCAGGCCTACCTGGAGGTGGCGGCCCTCTACGAGCGCTTGCGAGGCCAGCCGGTCGAAGCGATCCGCCTCGCCGCCGAGCGCTTCCTTTCCGCCCGCTCCCACGGATCGGGCGACGCCGCCGCGCAGACCGCCCGGTCTGCGCGCGCGCAGGCGGAGGAGGTCCTCGCCGAGCAGCGGGCGCGGGCGCGCGCCGGCGGTCCGCGGGAGCGCGAGCGCCTCGGGGACTGTTTGCTGGAGCTGGCGCGCTTTCCGCGGGCCGAGGGCCGCGCGGCGGAGGAGCGGCGCTTCCTCGCCGAAGCGCGGCGGGAGTGGCTCGCCGCCGGCGCCGCCCGGCGCCGGAGCGACGACCTGCGCGCCCTCGACGAGCGCCTCGCCGCGCTGGAGGGCGAGGGCGCCCGCTGAGAGGCCGCGGAAGGCCTCGCGGCGGCGCCGCTCGGCGGCCGTGGGCCGGGGGGCCTTGGCGGGCCCCGTCCGTCCTGCCGGGCCGGTGCGGAGCGGGACCGGCGGAGGCGACCCGAGGTACGCTCGCGGAGCCGCTCCGCTCAGCGAGCCGCGCGGGCCTTGCCCTCGCGCAGGATCCGCCGCGCGGCGGCGTAGCCCGCGGCGCCGCTGGGCGGGCCGCCGGGATGGGTCGCGCCGCCGGTCAGGTAGAGGCGCTCCACGGGGGTGGCGTAGGTTCCGGCCGCAGGGAGAGGCCGGTTGGTGAACAATTGGTCGAGGGCGAGGTCGCCCCCGTGCAGGTGCCCGCCTTCGAGCCCGTAGCGTTCTTCGAGGTCTGGGGGGACGAGGACCTCCCTCGCCAGCACGGCCGCGGCGAAGCCCGGCAGGTGTGCGTCGATGCGTGCGGTCACCGCGTCGGCGAAGGCCTCGCGCTCGTGCTCCCAACTCCCTTCCCGCAGGGTGTAAGGCGCGAACTGCGCGAGCGCGGTGGCGACGTGGCGTCCTGCGGGGGCCAGGGAAGGGTCGGTGAGGCTGGGAAAGCACAGGTCCACGACCGGCGCCTGCGACCAGCGGCCGTACTTGGCGTCGTCGAAGGCCCGCTCCAGCTCGTCGAGGTCCGCGCCGATCTGCACGTGGCCGGCGAGGGCCTCGGCGTCCACGGGCGCCGTGGGCAACTCGCCGAGGGCGTAGCGAAGGACCGCGGTGGCGCCGCGGTCGCGGTAGGCGAGGAGGCCGCGACGGACCGATGGGCCGAGGAGCCCTGGAGGAAGGAGCTCCAAGAGGGTCGTCCGCGGGCCCAGGCTGGAGAGCACGACCCCCGCCCCCAGGACACGGCCGTCCTCCAGGCGCACGCCGCGTGCCACGCCTCCCTCCACGACGAGCTCTCTGGGGCGTTCGCCGCAGAGGAAGACCACCCCCGCGCGGCGGGCGGCGTCCTCGAGGGCGCCGCCGATGGTCCCCAGGCCGCCCTTGGGCAGGCTCCCGCGGCCCAGGCCCCCTTCGAAGGAGAGCGCCTCGTGGAGGAGGAGCGCCAGGGTCGTTCCGGGCGAGCGCGGACCCGCAGAGAGGCAGAGCAGGCCCGGGAAGGCGACCGTCGCGCGCAGGGCGTCGTCGCGGAGCCAGTCCTCGGTGAAGTCGGCGAGGCAAGCCGGGGCCACACGGAGGAGCTCGAGCAGGTCCTCCCGGCCGAGGGCTCGCAGCCGGAGCGCGTGCCCCGCCGACGCCAAGAGCTCACGCCAAGACGGTCGCCGGAAGGGGAGCGGCTCTTGCACCAGCAACGGGCGAAGGGCGGGCACCACGCGGTCCAGGAAGGCGCGCAGGCCCAGGTAGCCCTCGGCGTCGTCTTCGGAGAGGGGGCCCTCCGGCCCCTCGGCCGTGAGGCGCAGCGGAGGCCCATCCGTTCGCAGCGTGGTGACGCCCCGCTCCAAGGGCCAGAGCGCGGCGTAGCCGTGGCGCTGCAGCTCCAGCTCCTCGACGACGCGGGGGTGGAGGCCGCCGCTCGCGTGGAGGGTCGCCGACGCCCGGAAGCCTGGATGGAATTCCTCGGTGCGGGCGCGACCGCCGCAGCGCTCGCTCGGCTCGAGGAGGAGCACGGTTCGCCCGGCCCGGGCCAGCACGGCGGCGGCGACCAGCCCGTCCACGGTGCCGCCGAGCACCAGCGCGTCGGGGTCGCGGACGATCACGCGCCGGCCTCCGCATCGCGCAGGAGCGTGCGCGCCGCCAGCCGCCCCGGCGCGCCCATGACGCCGCCGCCGGGATGCGCGCCCGAGGCGCACAGGTAGAGGTTGCGCACCGGCGTCCGGTAGCGGGCCCAGCCGGGGACCGGGCGGAGGAAGAAGAGCTGCGAAAGGGAGAGCTCCCCGTGAAAGATGTTCCCCTCGGTGAGGCCAAACTCCCGCTCGAGGTCGAGCGGGGTGAGGACCTGCTTGTGGAGGATGCGCTCGCGGATGTCGGGCGCGTACTCGGCGATGGTGTCGATGACCGCCTCCCCGAAGGCGTCGCGCTGCTCGTCCCAGTCGAGCCCTTCGGCGAGCGCGTAGGGGGCGTACTGCACGAAGCAAGACATGACGTGCTTGCCCGGGGGCGCGACGCTGGGGTCCATCAGCGAGGGGATGACGATGTTGAGGTAGGGCCGCTCGCTGAAGCGCCCGTACTTGGCCTGGTCGTACGCCCGCTCGAGGTAGTCCACCGAGGGCGCGATGGCGATGTCGCCCATGAGGTGCGGGCCCACCCCCGGCCGGCACACGAACTCGGGGCAGCCGTCGAGGGCGAGGTTCACCTTGCCGCTCGAGCCGCGCATGCGGTAGCGCCGCACCTTGACGAGGAAGTCCTCCTCGAGGTGTTCGGGGGAGACGAGGCGCAGGAAGGTCCGGTGGGGGTCGACGCCCGAAAGCACGTAGGTGGCCTCGAGTTCCTCGCCGTCCTCGAGCAGGACGCCCGTCGCCCGCCCGTCGCGCACCAGGATCTCTTGGACGCCGGCCTCGGTGCGGATCGTGGCGCCGGCCTCCTGGGCCGCGCGCGCTATGGCCAGGCTCACCGAGCCCGTCCCGCCGCGGGCTAGGCCCCACGAGCGCATGGCCCCGTCGATCTCGCCCATGTAGTGATGCAGGAGCACGTAGGCGGTGCCGGGGGAACGGACGCCGAGGAAGGTGCCGATGATCCCGCTCACGGACATCGTGGCCACGAGCGGGTCGAACTCGAAGAACTGCCGCAGGTAGTCCACGGCGCTCATCGTCATCAGCTTGGACTTCCAGAACAGCTTCTCCTCGCCGAGGGCCTCGAGGCGCCTCCCGAGGCCGAGGAGCTCGAGGAGCTCCCGCGGGTCGAGGGAGGCCGGCGAAGGCGGGACCGTGTCCAAGACGGGGCGCACGAACTGGGAGAGGCGTCCCATCAAGCGACCGAACTCGGGGTAGCGGTCCGCGTCGCGCGGGCTGTGGCGGCGTAGCTCGTGGTAGGTGCGCTGGGGGTCGCCCCAACGGCAAATCGAGCGCCCGTCGGGCAAGGGGGTGAAGGAAGCGTCGAGGGGAATGATCTCCAGCCCGTGGCGGGGCAGGTCCAGCTCGTGGATCACCTCGGGGCGCAGCAGGCTGACCACGTAGCTGCACACCGAGAAGGTGAAGCCCGGGAAGACCTCCTCGGAGACGGCGGCCCCGCCGAGCACGTGGCGCCGCTCGAGGACGCAGGTCCGCAGCCCCGCGCGGGCGAGGTAGGCGGCGGCGGTGAGGCCGTTGTGGCCCCCGCCCACGACGATGGCATCGAATCGTGTCGGCACGAGGGGCGGAGTATACTCGCGGGGTCGTGCCGCTTCCCAGCCCCTTCCACGCCCAGACCGCCGCCCGCTGCGAGAGCCTCCTCTACAAGGACTGGGCCGGCTACCACTCGGTGCGCAGCTACGAGACCTGCCACGAACGAGAATACTTCGCCCTCCGCGAGTCCGCGGGACTCATCGACGTCTCGCCGCTGTTCAAGTACCGCTTCCGCGGCCCCGACGCGGCCGCCGCCCTCGACCGCCTGGTCACGCGCAAGGTGCGTCGGGCCAAGATCGGCTCGGTGCTCTACACCTGCTGGTGCGACGAGCGCGGCAAGATCCTCGACGACGGGACGGTCACCCGCCTGGCCCGCGACGACTTCCGCGTTACCTCGGCCTTGCCCAACCTGCACTGGTTCGAAGACGTGGCCTACGGGCTCGACGTGCGCATCGAAGACGAATCGCCCGCCCTCGGCGCGCTCAGCCTGCAGGGACCGCGCGCGCGCGACATCCTCGACGAGGCCAGCCGCGGCGCCGTACGGACGCTCAAGTTCTTCCGGCACACACGCGCGCGCATCGCCGGGGCCGAGGTCGAGGTCACCCGCACCGGCTACACCGGGGACCTCGGCTACGAGGTCTGGGTGGCGCCCGACCGCGCAGAGCAGGTCTACGAGGCCATCGCCGCGGCGGGGCGGGCGTACGGGCTCGCGCCCGTGGGGCTCGACGCCATGGACGTAGCCCGCCTCGAGGCCGGCTTCGTCCTCTGCGGGGTGGACTACGTGAGCGCACGCGAGGCCGTCATCCCCAGCCAGCTCAGCTCGCCCTTCGAGGTCGGGCTGGGGTGGACCGTGCACCTCGACGAGAAGAAGGGGCCCTTCGTGGGGCGCAATGCGCTCGAGCGCGAGGCCCGCGAGCCGTCGGGCTGGCGGCTGGTGGGACTGGCTTGCGAGTGGTCGGAGATCGAGTCCCTCTACGCGCGCTTCGGCCTCCCGCCCGCGGTGGGGAGCGCTGCCTGGCGCGACGGGCGGCCGGTCTACGGCAGCCGCGAAGGGCGGCAGGTCGGTCGCGCCACGAGCGGCACCTGGTCTCCCTTGCTGAAGAAGAACATCGCGTTGGCTACGGTCCTCCGCGAACTCTCCGAGCCCGGACAGCGCCTCTACCTGGAGATGACCGTGGAATACGAACGGCACCGAGTGTGCGCACGGGTCGTTCCGCTGCCCTTCTTCGACCCGCCGCGCAAGCGGGAGACCCCCGCGGCGTGAAGTGGATCGAGGAGGCTCGTTCGCTCCTCGACCGCAGCCGCCGCGCCGACGGGGCCTGGGGCTACCGTCCGGGCGGTCAGCCCTTTGCTGAGCCCACGGCCCTCGGCGCGCTCGCCCAGCGCGCCCACGAAGCCGACCCCGAGGCCGCCCTTGCGTGGTTGGCCGATCGCCAGCGCCCGGACGGCGGCGTGCCCGCCTCCGAACTCCCGGACGCGCCGGCCTGGCCGACGGCCCTCGCGCTGCTCGCCTGGGCCGAGGTCCCTGCGCACGCGGCGGCCGCGGAGCGCGCGGCGGACTTCCTCCTCGCCCGCCGGGGGAAGCACTGGGAACGCGATCCCTCCGTGGGGCACGACACCTCCATCGTCGGCTGGCCCTGGGTGGCGGACACGCACTCCTGGGTCGAGCCGACCAGCCTCGCGGTGTGTGCGCTCCGCCGAGCGGGGCGCGGCACGCATCCGCGCGTCCTCGAGGGCCTGCGCATGCTTCGCAACCGCGCCCTCCCCACGGGCGGCTGGAACTACGGGAACACCACCGTCCTGGGTACCCTCCTCCAGGCCTTCCCCGCCCCCACGGCCATCGCCCTCTTGGCGCTCGCGCCGGGCGGAAACGAGACGAAGCCCGTACGCGGCGCGGTCCACTGGCTCACCGGCCGCGTCGCCGGCCTCGAGAGCCCCTTCTCCCTCGCCTGGACCGCGCTCGGCCTCGAGGTCGCCGGCGCCCGGCCCGCCTCCGCGGACGCGCAGCTCGAGCGCGCCTTTCGTCGCATCTCTGCATCCTCCCTGCGCCTGGACACCCTCGCCCTCCTGCTGCTGGCGGCGGCGCGCGAACGAGGCGTGGCCCTCCTGGGAGGACGTCCGTGACCGCTCCGTCGCCTCCTTCCCCCTCCCCGTGGCGGCCTCGCCGTCGCGAGCTCGTCCTCGGCGCCGCGGGCGCGGCGGCGGCCGCCGCCGCCGTCTGGTCGCGGCGGCTTCGCGGCGGGTCCCCCGCTCCCCCCGCCGCCGACCCCCTCGCCGTGCGCCTGGGCGACGAGAAGGGCCAGCGCGCCGCGGTCTACCTAGCGCGCGCCCGCAGCTACGACGAAGACCTCAGTCAGCCCATCCTCGAGGGCCTCGCCGCCCTGGGCATCGACCGCACGCGGGTCCGCGGCAAGAAGGTCCTGCTCAAGCCGAACCTCGTGGAGACCCGCGCCGACGCGCCCCACATCAACACGCATCCCGCCGTGGTTCGCGGAGCGGCCGAGGCCTTCCGGCGCCTCGACGCCGCCGCGGTCGTCGTGGCCGAGGGCCAGGGGCACCGCCGCGACTCCGAGCTCGTCCTCGCGGAATCGGGCCTCCGCGACGTGCTCGAGCGCGAACGGCTCCCCTACACCGATCTCAATCACGACGACCTCTGCGCGCGCCCGAACCGCTGCGGTCTGACCGGCCTCCCCCGCCTCGTTCTCCCCCGGCGCCTCGCCTGGGCGGACTTCAAGGTGTCGCTGGCGAAGATGAAGACCCACCACTGGGTGGGCTGCACCCTCTCGCTGAAGAACCTGTTCGGCGTCCTTCCGGGAGTCCACTACGGCTGGCCGAAAAACGTTCTCCACCAGCGCGGCATCGAGCAGAGCATCGTGGACATTGCCCACACCGTGGACTTCGACCTGGCCATCGTGGATGGCATCGTCGGCATGGAGGGCGACGGCCCGATCATGGGCACTCCCAAGCCCGTGGGCGTCCTCGCCCTGGGCGCTCGCCTGGCGTCCGTCGACGCCACCTGCGCCCGCATCATGGGGCTCCGCGTCTCCGCCCTCCGCTACCTCCTCGCCAGCAGCGCGGCCGGCCTGGGTCCCATTCGCGCCGAGCACATCGAGCAACGCGGCGTGGCCGTGGCCGACGTCGCCAGCTCCTTCGCGCTCCTCGATGCGCCCCACCTGCGCCGCTACCGCGGCTGAAGCCTCGCGCCGGGCTCGTGACCTCCCCCCGCACGCCGCGGCCTTCTGCGCGACGACCGGCGCGGGATGCAGCGCCTCGCGGGTGCTATGGTGCCCCCCTCGAGAGGTGGCCATGAGCGAGGAGCGATTGCGGGTCTCGCGCCGGGAGGTGCTCAAGGGGGCCGCCGGCGCCGCGGCGTGGCTCGGCGTTCCCGCGGCGGCCCGGGCCGAGGGGGAGGAGCGCGCACCCTCCTGGCCGGGCATCCGTCGCCTGGGTCCCGGTCCCACGCCCCTTTCCTTTCGGCTCAACGGAGAGGCCGTGACCATCGAAGTCACTCCGCGCACGACCCTCCTCGATGCCCTGCGCGGTCCCCTCGGCCTTACGGGCGCCAAGCGCGCATGCGATCGCGGCGCCTGCGGAGCCTGCACGGTGTGGATCGACGGGCGCACGGCCAACGCCTGCACCGTGCTGGCCCTCGACGTGGACGGCCTCGCGGTTACGACCGTGGAGGGGCTGAGCAGCGGCAACGCGCTGCATCCGGTGCAGGAAGCGTTCGTTGCCCAGGATGCCCTCATGTGCGGCTTCTGCACCCCGGGGATGGTCATGAGTTGCGCCAAGCTCGTCGAGCGGGGCGCCGTGGACGAGGAGTCCCTGCGGGAAGGCCTCTCCGGAAACCTGTGCCGTTGCGGCGCCTACCCGCACATCTTTCGGGCCTGCCAAGAGGCGCAGCGATGAGCCAGCGAACTCTGGAGCTCGGGTTTTCGGGGCACAGCGAGGAGCGGCGGGTCGAGGTTCCGCCCGACGCGCCCCCCCCGTGGGACCTGCGCAGCGACCTTAAGGTCGCGGGAAAGCCGCATCCGCGCCTCGAGGCCCGCCTCAAGGTGACCGGCGCGGCGCGCTACACGGCAGACCAGCGCTTGCCGGGGATGATCTTCGCGGGCGCGGTGCGCTCTCCCCACGCCCACGCCCGCGTGCGGCGTCTGGACCTGTCCCGCGCCAAGAAGCTTCCCGGCGTCCTCTACAGCGAAGCCTACCCCCAGCGCGAGGTCCGCTACGCCGGCCAGGCCGTGGCCGCGCTGGCCGCCGAGAGCGAACAGGTGCTCGACGACGCGCTCGCGCTCGTCGAGGTGGACTACGAGGTCCTCCCCCACGTCGTGCGCACCGAGGACGCCCTCGCCGAGGACGCGCCGGCGGTGGCGGGACGCCGCAACGTACGCCAAGGGCGCGGCATGCGCCGGGGAAGCCTGCGGCGGGTCGAGGAGGCCCACGCCCGGGCCGACGTAGTGCTGACGCGCGAATACCGCACGCAGGTCCAGACCCACACCTGCCTCGAACCGCACGGCAGCGTCGCCCGCTGGGAAGGGGATCGCCTCACGGTGTGGGCCTCGACCCAGGCCACCTTCGCCTTCCGGCAGACCCTGGCGCGGGCCCTCGGCATCTCGGCGGCCCAGGTCGAGGTCATCACCGAGCACATGGGCGGCGGCTTCGGCTCCAAGTTCGGTGCCGACGCCTGGGACGTGTTCGCGGCCCGCGCCGCCCGGGCCACCGGCCGCCCCTGCTTCTTCATGCTCGACCGCCGCGCCGAGCACCTCGTCGCGGGGAATCGGCCGGACTCGATCCAGCGCTGCACCTTCTCGGTTCGCCGGGACGGCAAGCTCCTCGGCGCACAGGTGACCTCGCACGGCACCGCCGGCCTCGGCCGCGGCGCCGGGGTGCTCAACCCGGCCATCTACGCCTTCGAGGCGACCTACTCGGACCAGTACGACGTCTTGACCCACGCGGGCAGCGCCCGCGCGTTCCGAGCGCCCCGGCATCCCCAGGGAGTCTTCGCCCTCGAGGGCATGCTCGACGAGCTGGCCGAGGCCATCGGCATGGACCCCCTCGAGCTGAGACGCAAGAACGACCCGCATCCGGTCCGCCAGGCCCAGTACGACGTCGGCGCCGAGGCCATCGGCTGGTCGCGCCGCAAGCCTTCGGGCTCCAGCCCGGGGCCGCTCAAGCGCGGACTTGGCGTGGCTGCGGCCCGCTGGGCCCACAACGCCCGTCCCGGCACGGCGGTCCGCTGCCGCATCGGCCGGGACGGTTCGGTGCTCGTCGCCAACGGCTCGCAGGACATCGGCACCGGCACGCGCACCATCCTCGCCCAGATCGTCGCCGAGGAACTCGGGCTCCCCTTGGCGGCGGTGGAGGTGCGCCTCGGGCGCACCCGCGATCCTTACGGCCACGGCAGCGGCGGGTCGGTCACGGCGCCGTCCATCGCCCCCCCGGCTCGTCGCGCCGCCTACGCTTGCAGGCAGAGGCTCCTCGCTGCCGTTGCCGCCGCCCTCGGGTGCGAAGCGGAGTCGCTCTCCCTCCGCGAAGGAAGGGTCCACGGCGCGGAGCGCGAACTCTCCTTCGCCGCGGCCTGCGGGCTGCTCCCCACCGAGTCCATCGAGGCCACGGCCACCGGCGGGCCAGAGGACATGAGCTACCCCTCCTTCACCCGCGAGGTGGCCGGGGTGCAGTTCGCCGAGGTGGAGGTCGACGCCGAACTCGGCACGGTCCGGGTGGTGAAGGTGGTGGCCGTTCAGGACTGCGGCTTGGTCGCCAACCCCCTCCTCGCACGCAGCCAGATCAACGGAGGAGTTCTGCAGGGCATCTCCTACGCCCTCCACGAGGAGCGCATCCTCGACGCCCGCACCGGCGACATGCTCAACGCGAACCTCCTCGACTACAAGATCCTCGGCGCGCGCGAGGTCCCCGAGATCGTGGCCATTCCCTTTTCGGTCGCCAACGGGAGGACCTCGACCGGCATGTCCAGCCTCGGCGAGCCTCCCACCGTTCCGACGGCCGGCGCGGTGGCGAACGCCGTCGCCAACGCCATTGGCGCGCGGGTCCGCTCCCTCCCCATCACCCCCGAAAAGGTCCTCGCGGCCATCGCCGAGGCCGAACGGACCCGCCGCGCGAGCGACGGCGAGAAGAAGAAGAAGAAGAAGAAGAGGATCTTCTGATGCGGTCCTTCGCCTACCTGCGCGCGGAGAGCTTTCCCGCGGCCTCCGCGGCCCTCGAAACTCCCGAGTCGCTCCCCAAGGCGGCGGGCACCGATTTGCTCGACTTGCTCAAGGAACGCGTGGTCGAGCCTGCGGCCCTCGTGGACCTCTCGCGCATCGAGCGCGCGCAGAGCGATCCGGGCGTTCTCTCGGCGCTCGCGACCCTCGCCGAGCTCGCCGAAGACGAAGGGATCCGGCGGGATTTCCCCGCCCTCCACGCGGCCGCTCGCCAGGCGGCGACGCCCCAGATTCGCAACCGAGGCACCCTGGGCGGGAACCTGTGCCAGGTCTCTCGCTGCCCCTACTTGCGCCGGGCCGGAGCCTCGTGCTTCAAGCGCGACGGGAGCCCCTGCGGGGCGCTCCTTCCGGGCGGCTTCGACCGGACCCACGCCATCTTCGACGTGGGACCCTGCGCCTGCGCACATCCCTCCAGCCTCGCGCCGGCGCTCATCGCCCTCGGTGCGCGGGTTCGCCTCGTGCGCGGCGAGGAGCGCCGCGTCCTGGCGCTCGAGGAGCTCTACGCTCCCCCGGCTCCCGGACGGCTGGGCGACGTCGCCCTCCGCCCGGGCGAGCTGGTGGAGGCCGTTCTCCTCGAAGCGTCGCCCCGCTCCCGCAACAGCGTCTACCTCGAAATGCGCGAGCGAGAGAGCTTCGACTTCGCCCTCGTCTCCGTGGCCGCGGCCGTGGAGCTGCGGGAAGGGCGCGTGCGCTCGGTGCGCGTCGCCTGCGGCGCCGTGGCGCCCCGTCCCCGCCGCATGCGGGAGGTCGAAGCCGCTCTGCGTGGGCGCCCCCTCGACGCGGAGAGCATCGCGGGCGCGGCGGATGCGGCGCGCGTCGCCGCGCGCCCGCTGCGGAGCAACGGCTTCAAGGCGACCATCCTGCACCGGCTTTGCGTGCGGGCCCTCGAGGAGCTGAGGCAATGAAGCGCCCGAACGACTGCTTCTACCTGCAGAACAAGGCCTTCTTCTTCCCTCCGCCCCTTCCCGTGGACGAGCCAGACCGGCCCGAAATCGTCGCTCCGCCCACGTCCCTCTCCACACCCTGCTGGTGCCTGCGAACCCACGAGGCCATCGGACCCGATGGCGAGGAGGCCCATCCCGAGCTCTGCGTACCCGGACGCGCCTGCCACCGGCCCGAGGTCGACCTCGGCGCCTGAGGCGAGCGAAGTCCTCCGC
>RFHU01000347.1 GCA_003695705.1 Planctomycetota bacterium | reverse complement strand
GGCCTTCGCTTCGCCTTCGGCCTTCGCTTCGCCGTCGGCCTTCGCTTCGCCGTCGGCCTTCGCTTCGCCGTCGGCCTTCGCTTCGCCGTCGGCCTTCGCTTCGGCCTTGGGCTGGTCCTCGCTCTTGGCTTCGCCTTCGCCCTTGGCTTCGCCTTCGCCCTTGGCTTCGCCGTCGGCCTTCGCCTCGCCTTCGGCCTTGGACTCGGCGTCGGCCTTCGCCTCGCCTTCGGCCTCGGCGTCGACCCAGTCCTCCTCGTCGTCGGGCATCTTCCAGAACACCAGAACGACGATGGCCACCACGATGAGCGAGAGGATGATGTCGAAGGCCACGGGGAGACCTCTCAGGATGCGCTGGCGAACGCGCCGCCGAGGCGTTCGGCGAAGCGGTCCACGGTGAATTCGTAGCCGGTGGTCCCCCGGACCTCCACGCAGTAGGCCGCGGTCAGGGTCCCCCAGCGGAGGGCCGTCTCCCAATCTTCGCCTTCGACGATGCCCTTGACCAGCCCTCCGCGGTAGGCGTCGCCGCAGCCGGTGGGGTCCACGACCTCGCGCACCGGCGCCGCGGGCACCTCGACGCAGGTTCCGTCGCGCAGATGCGCCCGGGAGCCTTCCTTTCCGAGGGTGACCACGACCGCCTCGGCGAGTTCGAGGAGGCCTGCGACGTCGCGCCCCGTCTTCTCCTGAACGACCGCGAGTTCGTAGTCGTTGCAAACCACCACCTTGGCGCCGGTGAGGCCGTCGACGAGGTCCTCCCCCGAAAGCGCGATGACCTGCTGGCCCGGATCGTAGAGAAAGGGGAGCCCGAGCTCTCGGCAACGGCGGGGGTAGGCCCTCATGGCCTCGGGGTCGTTGGGCGAGACCGTGGCCAGGGCGTGGTCGCCGGAGAGGGGCGCCTCGGCCGCGCGGGCCATGGCGCCGGGGTAGAAGCAGGTGATCTGGTTGTTGTCGGCGTCGGTGGTGATGAAGCACGAGGCGGTGGCGACGTCGTCGTGCTGGCAGACGCCTTCGCAGTCGACGCCCTGCTCCTCGAGCCATTCGCGGTAGGGCGCGAAGTCGCACCCCGCCGCGCCCACCAGGCGGGGCCGAAGCCCGTGCAGGGCCAAGGCGTAGGCGATGTTCGCCGCGCACCCCCCGCGCTGGCGGCGGAAGTCGCCCACCAAGAAGGAAACGTTCAGGATGTGGAGCTTGTCCGAGAGGATGTGGTCCTTGAAGCGGCCCGGGAAATTCATGATGTGGTCCCAGGCGATGGATCCGGTGACGGCGATCGAAGCGGTCAAGGCACCTCCTGTCGCGCCAGAGGGTAGCGTACCCGCCGGACGGGCGCGACGGCGGCGTTCGGGCGCGGGACTGCGGCCGGGCCGACCGCGCGGCCCGCGCCGCGCTCCGTAGGGAGCGTGCGCGGCGCTCGGGCTCCCCGCTCCGAGCCGGGCGGAGCGCTCGTCGGCCGGTGGGTCACCCGCCCTCAAGCAAGGCCGTAGCGGCGCAGCTTGCGGTAGAGGGTCTTGCGGTCGATGCCCAAAGAGTCGGCGGTGCGCTGCCGTTGGCCCTGGTGGACGCGGAGGCGCGCGGCAATGGCCCGGGCCTCGATGTCGGCAAGGGTTCCCGCAAAGGCCCCGGCGCCCGGGCCCGAAGGGAGCGAGGCCGTGGGCCCCGCGCGCAGGCGGAGCGGCCACCCGGCGGCACGAGCCGCGGGCAACGCGGCGCCGAGCTCCCAGCGAGAGGTTGCGAGGAGTCGCGGCCCGGAACCCTCCGCCGCCCGCAGGCGGTCGAGGAGCTCGTATTCCTCCGCGGAGAGAAGTCCGAGGTCTTGCACGAGCAAGCTTCCGTCGGCCGCCGCGCGCCAGAGCTCCTCCCACGGAGGGCGATCGCCCGCCGGCGCGCGCAGGCAGGGACCGTCGCGGCGCGGGCTCGCCTGATGCACGGCGAGGGCGACGGCGGCCGAGCGCTCCGGCGTGCCGTCCTCGATGACCGCGGGGAGTTCGGTCCCGGCGAGGCGCTCGACCCCGGCCACCAGGCGTGCGAAGTGCTCGCGGTCCTGGCTGAGCGCCCGCAGGCGCGCGCCTGCCGGGAGCGCCGCCCACTCCCGATCCAAGAGGCGGCGCAGCGCAAGCGAGAGGGCGGCAAGGGCCTCGCTCCGGGTGCCCGCCGCGCCGCGGGCCTCGAGCCGCTCCAGGGCGGCGGCGAGGAGCAGGTCGGCCTCACTGGCCACGGGGCTTCCAGTGCCGGATCGCCTCCAAGCGGCGCTCGAAGTCGAAGCCGGGGCTGTTGCTGGGATCGTGGCACGACGTGCACAGCGGCCGCCAGCTCTCCGGGAAGCCCGGGCGGAGGCCGTAGCCGCGCCCGCCGCCACGCGCAACGTGGGCGCCGCCGACCCCGTGGCAGGACTCGCAACCGACCTCGCCCAGCTCGGGGGTGGCCTCGAGGTCGACGAAGCCACCGTCGAAGCCGTAGCCAACCACGTGGCAGCCGATGCACTCGCGCGCCCGCGCCCGCGCGGGCTTGGCGGCGGCCACCCGGTGCTGCGCGCGGTGGTGCTTGCTCGCGCGGAAGCGCTCCCAGGCCTCGCGATGGCAGGCAGCGCAGGCCGCGCTGCCGACGAAGCCCCCGCCGGCGGTGGGCCGGCGCGGCGGCTCGGGGAGGCCGGCGACTTCGGCGAAGTAGCGCTCCACCCGCGCGCGCGCGCGCGGGTCGTCGGGCACGTGCTCGTCGAGGGAGAGGTGCCGCGCTCGGACACCCCCGGGGGCGAGGACGACCTCGCTCAGGGCCCGTGCGTCGCGCAGGAGCTCGACCACCCAGGTCCGCCCCGCGCGCCGCGGCGGGAGGCGCCGCTGCTGGTCGTGACCCGCGAGCACCAGGTCGGGCGCGGGGTCGGAGGTGCCGAACAGGCGCTCGGCCGCGGCCCCGTCGCCGTGGAACAGGACCACCAGCGCCTCCCCGGGACGGCGACCGCCCTGGGCGGCGACGACCCTGCGCAGGGCCTCCTGCGGGGCCTCCAAGCGCAAGCCGGGGTCGCCCGCGCCCAGGGCCGGGTCGAGGAGGGCGACCACGAGCAGCGAGCGCCCTCCGCGAACGAGACGCCCCGGCCCCGCGAGCGGTCGCTCCTCGCCGCGCGGCCCCGGACGCACCAGGTTGTCGCACGCGACCGGAACGCCGGCGGCCGCGCTCAGCTCGCGCAGCCGGTCCACGCCGAGCCGCAGGTCGCGCTCGCCCGCCGCCACCAAGGCGATGTCCCCCGCGCGACACAGGTCGAGCGCCGCTCGGGTCTTCGCCGCGAGGAGGCCGGGGTGCCGCGCCTTGCCGGTGAGGTCTCCGCCGTCGAAGGCGAAGACGGGCGCGCGGCCCGCGCCGCGCAGCTTGCGGAGAAGGGCCAGCCGACGGGGGAAGCCGCCGAGCATGCCCTCCACGCAGTCGCAAGGCTCGAGGGCGCCGAGGCTCTGCGTGGTGGCGGCCACGGCGACGGGAGGGACGCCCTCGGGGGTGGCCGCGCCTTCGTCGGCGCCGGCCCCCCCCGTCCCCAGGAGGGCGACCGCGCCGAGGACGAAGAAGAGGCCGAGCGCGCAGCGCGCGCTCCCCGCGCGGAAGCGCGGCGACGGGCCGGGCGCCGGCTCCGGGCCGGACTGCTGCGAAGCTCTCCTCCACGGGCCGCGCGGCTGCACCACCCGGGCACCTTAGCAGACGGCGACGAGACGGAGGGCGGCATAGAATGCGACCCCCATGGGACGCCTGCTGTTCTTGGTCCTCGCGTGCTCCTGCGCCCTGCTCAGCGCGCTCGCCGCCCCTGCTCTGCTCGAGGTGCGGGTGGACGCCTCGACCGACTCCATGGTCCTCGAGGACGACCCCGAGGCGCTCCGCTACGACCGCTGCGCGCAGCTCTTCGCCAGCGACGAGTTCGTCCTCGTCGGAGTGCGTCGCGACGACTTGTTCGAGCCCGCGGGGATCGACTTCGTGCGCCGCCTCCACCGCCGCCTGGCGGCGATCGCCTTCGTGGGCAGCGACCTAGCCCCGGGCTCCCCGGCCGCGCGCGCGGGCCTGCGCCCCCTCGACCGGATCGTGGCCCTCGGAGCGCGGGAGGACGTGAGCTACCACACCCTCCCCGAGCTGCTCCAAGAGGTCGCTCAGGAAGCCGCCGGCGAGCCCGTTGCCCTCGTCGTCCGCCGGCCACGCTCCGCGCAGAGGACCGAACGCGTGCGCCTCGCAGTGCGCCTCCCGCAGCTCGCGCCCGACGCACTGCGCAAGGCCCTTTCCGGAGCCCGGACGCCGGCCGAGGTCGTTGCCCGCAGAGAGGCGTTCGTCCGCACGCACCTCGGCGTGAGCTACCACGAGGGCGTGCGCAGCGTGCTCTCGATGACCAGCGTCCCTCTGTTCCGCAGCCACCGGAAGCCGGTGCCTCCCTTCCAGGCGCTCCTGCAGCGGGCCACCCTGGGGGATCCGCGCATCGACCCCGCCAAGGCGCGCGCGGAACTCACCTCGCACGCCCTCTTTGCCAACAACATCGTCAGCCGCGACGGACGCGCCGCGGGGCTCCTGGTCACCCTCCGCCCCGTGCCCCGCAGCGTGCGCGCGCTGCGTCGCAAGCTCGAACTCTACGAGCGGCGGGCCGCCGCGCGGGCCCGCCTCGAGCGAGCCGACGCGCCCGCCGCCGAGCGGGACGCCGCCCGCGCGGCGCTCGCGCAGGTCGAAGCCGAGCTGGAGGCCTTCCGCCCCGAGTGGGTCCGCGCCGAAGACGCACGCAAGCGCGAACGAGTGCGCATCGTGCACGCCGTGCGCGAGATCGTGGCCGAGGAACGGGCCCGGGGCGCGGACGTCCGCGCCTCCGGCGTCCCGGCCATCGTGGTGGCCATGGTCGAGGCCATCGAGGGGGACCTGCGGGTCTTCTCGTTGGCGGTGGCCGGCTTCCTGGTCGCCTTCCTGACGCTGGTCTTTCGCCGCGCGCGCTGGGTGCTCCTCCCGCTGCTCGCCACCGGCGCCACCGTCGTGTGGACTCTGTGGTGCATGGAGGCCTTCGGGAAGCGCATTACGGTCATCACGAGCAACGTCCCCGCCCTGCTCTTGGTCCTCGGGCTGGCCCACTCGATCCACATGATCGTGCGCTACCGCGAACTGCTCGTGCGCCTCCCCGAGGCGACCTCCTCCGTGCGCGTGCGCGCCATGGTGCGCTCGCTCGTCCTTCCCTGCCTGTTCACGGCCACCACCACCTGCGCTGGCTTCCTCAGCCTCGTGTTCGCCGGCTCGCGACCGATCATCGACTTCGGCCTGTTCATGGCGCTCGGGGTGCTGCTCGCCTTCGTGCTCTCCTTCGTCTTCCTCCCCGCCGCGCTCCTGGTCCTGCCCCGCTCTCCGGACGGCCGCCTCGAGCGGAGCGGGAGAGCGCTCGAAGCCCTGGCCCGCGGCTCGCTCGCCCACCGCAGGTGGGTGCTGGGCGCAGCGCTCCTGCTCGCGCTCGGAAGCGCCTTGGGCGTCGCGCGGCTCGACGTGGAGGCGCGGTTCATCGACTACTTCTCGCCCGACTCCCCCATTCACAAGGGGCTGACCTACATCGACCGCAACCTCGGGGGCACGAGCGGGCTCGAGGTCGTGCTCAGCGCGCCGAGCGAGGCCGGCGCCTTCGGTCCCCGACATCGCGACAACCTCGACCGCGCCGCAGCGTTCGCCGAGTGGCTCGCCGGCCGCCCCCACGTGGGGGTCGTCATGAGCTTCACGGGCCTGGTCGACGAAGTCCGCAAGGTCTTCCCCGCCGCCGACCGCGGCCAGGCGGCCCTGTTCGTAGCGAACAATCTGCCCGCCGACCTGCTCCGCCCCTACCTCGTCCTCGAAGAGACCGAGCTCGCAGGGCGCCGCTACGCCCCCTACTCGGCGGTGCGCATTACCGCGCGCCTGCGCGAGACCGACCCGGACCTCGACCGGGGGGCCACCCTGCGCGCGGTCCGCGCGCACCTCGCCGAGGCCTTCCCGCCCGGAGGCGCCGTCGAGGCCGAAGTGACCGGCATGTTCGTGCTCTACGCGAACATGCTCCAGAGCCTGGTCGGAAGCCAGGCAAAGACCAGCCTGACCGCGCTGGCGGTGATCTTCCTCATGCTCGCGGTCTTGTTCCGCAGCCTGGCGGCCGCTGCGCTGGCCCTCATTCCCAACGCCTTGCCCATCGTCTTCGTGCTGGGGGCCATGGGCTGGAGCGGGATCCCCCTCGACATGGCCACGGTCATGATCGCCAGCGTCTCGCTGGGGATCGGCGTCGACTGCGCCATCCACTACCTGTTCCGCTACCGCGAGGAAGTGGCCCTCGACGGCGACATCTCCGCCGCGCTCCGTCGCTCCCACGCTTCCATCGGAACCTCGATCCTCTACACCAGCCTGACCACCGTGGTCGGCTTCTCGGTGCTCGCCGTCTCCAACTTCCGCCCCAACGCCTACTTCGGGATCTTCACGGGCTTCGCCATGGTGGCCGCGCTCTTCGCCATGCTCACCGTCTTGCCCGTGCTCATCTTCGCCTTCCGCCCCTTCCGTCGCGAGCTGCACGCGGGTCGCGCCCGTGCGGCGCGGTCCGCCGAATCGAGGGAAGGCGCGCCGTGAGCGACGGCTTCCGCAAGGAGTCGGGGGTGGAGGCAGACGAACTCCTGGCCTGCCTCGCGACGGCGGTGGACGCGATCCTGGCCGTCGTGGACGAGGAGGCACAGCTCCTCGCCTCGAGCACCGAAGGAGTCGGCCTACCGCGCGAGGCGGCCCTCGGGTCCAGCGTCTACGACCTCCTCCCCCCGCACGCC
The DNA here is from genome assembly GCA_003695705.1 of Planctomycetota bacterium. GTDB lineage: Bacteria > Planctomycetota > J058 > J058 > J058 > J058. The sequence continues at coordinate 2,536 of RFHU01000347.1, read as the reverse complement.
CACGACGCCTTCCGCAGGGCCCACCGAAAGGCCTTCGCCGAGGGGCGGAGCGCGCGCTGCGAGGTACAGGGACCGTCGGGGCGCTGGTATTCCTGCCGGCTCCTGCCCCTGCCGGGCTCGGTCGGAACGAGCCGGCGAGCGCTCGTCCTGGCCCGCGACAGCACCGAGGAGCGCGTGGCGGCCGAGCGGGAGCGGCGGCTGGAGGAGCGCCTGGTACGCGCCCAGGCCAACGAAGCCCTCACGCTCCTCGCCGGCGGGGTGGCCCACGACTTCAACAACCTGCTCGTGGGCATCCAGGGGAACATCGAGCTTTCCCTACGGCGCCTGGGGAACGAAAGCCCCGCGACCCCGTTGCTCGAGGCCGCGCACGAGGCCACGAGACGCGCGGCGGAACTCGTCGACCGCCTGCTCACCTACGCCGGGCGGCGCTCCCCGCGCCGCGCGCCCCTGCGCCTCGACGTCCTCGCCCGCGAAATGCTCGACTTGCTCCGCTCCGGAGTGTGCAAGAAGGCCGACCTACGGCTCGACCTCGACGCCGCGCTGCCCCCCCTCGAAGCGGACGCCACCCAGCTCCGCCAGGCCATCGCGAACCTGGTCATCAACGCCGCCGAGGCCCTTGGCGGCCAACCGGGAACGGTGTGGGTGCGTGCCGGACTCGCGGCTCCGAGCGAACTCGCCGCCGAGGAGACCCTGAGCGCCCGCCCCGGCTCCGCCCTTGCCTACGTCGTCCTCGAGGTCGAGGACACCGGCCCCGGTGTTCCTGCCGACGCCCGCAGGCGCGTCTTCGACCCCTTCTACTCCACCAAGGGGTCGCGCCGCGGCCTTGGCCTGGCGACGGTCGATGGGATCGCGCGCGGCCACGGCGGAGCCCTCGCCTTGCGCTCGCCTCCCGGACGAGGCGCGGCCTTCCGCCTCTACCTCCCCTGCGCAGACCCTGGCAGCGAGGAGCTCCCCCTCGAGCCCCTCCCGGACGCGCCCTTGCCCCGCCTCTCCGGACGCGCGCTCCTCCTCGACGACGATCCCTTCGTGCGCGCTGTCCTGCGCGCCTTGCTGCGCACCTGCGGCGCCGAGCTCGCCATCGCCGACCGCGCTCCCGAGGCCCTCGGCCTGCTCGCCCGCGGCGACTTCGCCCTGGTCCTCCTCGACCCCGCGCTGCCCGAACGAGCCGGCCCGGCCCTCTTCGCGGAACTCCGCCGCCGCGCCCCCGAACTCCCCGTGGTCCTCCTCTGCGGCCACGGCGAAGAGCCCGCACGCCGGACCTGGCCCGGCTGCGTCGCCTACGTGCGCAAGCCCTTCCGCCTCCGCGACCTGCTCTCGGCCCTCGCCCCGCTGCTCGGCGACCGCTCCCCGCCGACCGACTCCGCCGCGGCTCCCTGAGGGACCGCCGCAGGCGGCGACGCGGCCCGCCTCCCCGGCTCCCGCCGTTTCCGGAACGGAGCCGACGCGCCCCCCCCGCAGCGAGATCCACGGGCGAGGTCCTTGGGACCCCGCCTCCTCAGGGGGCGAGCACGGCGAGGTTGCGGGGACTGAGCTCCCAGGAGAAGACCCGCTTCAGGCGAACGACACGGCCTGCCTCCTCGAGGAGGCAGGCGCGGTCGAGGCCCACGGCCTGCTCGAGGAGGGGACCGAGCAGGGCCCGCGGGAGGGAGAGGCGGCGCAGTCGCCCGTAGTCGGCGCGGGCGCGCGCCTCGGCGCGCGCCAGCTCGGCAAGAGTGGGCGGGGCGAGGCCGCGACGGGCGCAGGCCCTCGCCGCCAGGGCGGCGAGGCCGTGGCGCGCGTGGCGGCGGCGCAGGCCGCGCATCTCCTCGCCCACGGCAACCGCGAGCCCCCGCTCGGCGAGGAGAAGGCGGAGGGCGTAGCGGGTCCTGCGCACGGCGACCCACTGGGCGTGGTCGCCCTCGACCAGACGCGGACGCGCGCTGAGGTTGCTCAGGCCGAGGGCCTCGCGCGCGAGGACGAGCCCGCAGCGGCGGCCGGTCGCCGAGAGCGGCGTGCGCGAGACTCCATCGACCTTCTGCAGGCAGCAGTTCACCAGCAGGAGCCGCGCGCCGCCACGCACGGCCGCGCGCACCAGGGCGTCTCCGAGCGCGCCGCAGGCGTGCAGGCCGATCGCCAGGTCGTCGGGGCCGAGCTCCAGGCCGCCGGGACCCACCGCCCGCGCCTCGAAGCGCGGCCCCCCCGACCCGCTGAGGGCGCGGGCGGCTTCGACGCGCGCGGGGTCCCGCTCGATCCCTAGGGCCTCCACCCCGAGCGCCGCCGCGAGCGCGCGGGTGAGGTGCCCCGTCCCCGCGCCCACGTCGACCAGCCGGCGGCAGCCCGGGTAGACCGTGCGCACGAGCCGCACCAGGGCCTGCACCTGCCCCGCCTTGCGGGCGCGCACACGCGGCAGCGCCGCGGGCGGTGGAGGCGGCGGAGCGGACAGGCGCAGGGCGCGCGCCGCCTTGGCCAGCGCGCGCAGGGACGGCGGGGCGGAGAGCCCCGCGAGGACGTGTTCGAGGCCGAACCGCTCGCAGCGCCGCAGGGTCTCCTCGTCGAG
>RFHU01000346.1 GCA_003695705.1 Planctomycetota bacterium | reverse complement strand
AGGCGGCTCGTTCCAGGATCGAACGTGCCTCGCGGTCGCCCGCCAGCGCTCGAGCGAAGAGCGCCTGCAGAGCCTCCTCGTCGAGGGAGGCGTGCCTTGCCTTCTGGGGAAGGCTCGCTCCTCCTCCCGCGCCGGGGCTGCGGGGATTCGCGGTCGCGGCCGGGGGCGGCGGATTCCTGCGCCGTTGCTCTTTCCCTTCCGAGCGGGCGAGGGGGGTGCGCTTGGGAGGTCCGGGGGCGCGTGCCTCGGGCCGCCCGGAGGCGAGCAGAGCCCCGGCGAGGAGGGCCAGGGACCCCGCGCCGAGAGCGAAGCCCCCAAGGAGCCGCTTGCGAGGGCGGCTCCGGGCTTCGGGGGCCAGGGCCGCTCGGAGCGCTCGCGCGAACTCGCCGGCGTCGGCGTAGCGTTCCTGAGGGGTTCGAGCGAGGGCCTTGCGGCAGACGGCGTCGAGCGCCTCGCCCGCTCCGGGCGGCGGGGGGCTGCGGTGCAGCACCTGAGCGACGTGTTCCGAAAGGGTCCTTCCGTCGAAGGGGTAGCGGTCGCAGAGGGCTTTGTAGAGGAGGATCCCCAAGGCCCACACGTCGGTTGCGGGTCCGACCTCGCCGGGGCGGCGCCATTGCTCGGGAGCCATGGCGAAGGGAGTTCCCACCACCTCCCCCGTACGGCTCAGGCGCTCGTGGTCGGGGGCGAGGGCGAGCCCGAAGTCCGCGAGCCGCGGGCGTCCTTGGCGATCGACCAGGATGTTCCCGGGCTTGACGTCGCGGTGCACGATGCCCAGGCGGTGGGCGGCGGCCAGGGCTGCGGCGACTTCGAGGAGGAAGGCGAGACGTTCGTCGCGGGGGAGCTCCGCCAGGTAGGCCTCGGTGTCGCGGGCGTCCTCGATCAATTCGGTGACGAGAAAGGGGCGACCGGAGACGGTGCCTCCGGAGTGCACGCGGAGGATCCCGGGGTGGCGGAGGCGAGCGAGGAGCTCCCCTTCGCGCCGGAAGCGCTCCCTGGCACGGGGGCCGAGGTCTTCGCGTACCAGCTTGACGGCGACTTCGCGTCCGCTGGGGTCGCGAGCGCGGTAGACCGTTCCCCCGCCGCCGCGTCCCAAGCGCTCGAGCAGGGTGTAGGGCCCGAGCGAGGCGCCGGGCACGAAGCGCGGCGGCGACCGCTGCGCGACCTCGCCGGGGAGGGCGCCGAAATCCCACTGAATCTCTCCTTCGTCCGGTTCCACGGCTCTTCCCTCGTGCGGGGGCTCCTCCTTTCCGGGTAGGGTATCCCGCCCAGGAGGTCCCTTCGACGTGTTCGCTGCTGCTTCTTCGCCCAGCGAGGACCCCGAGCGCGAGCTACGCTGGCTGCGCTGCGTGCGGGAACTCTGCGAGGAGTTGGCCTCTGCTCGGGAACCGGCGCAACTCCTCGAGCGGATCCTCGACGCGGCCCTTCGCCTGACGGGCGCAGAACGAGCCTTCTTGGTTCGTGTCGCGGACGGAGGACGGCGGGTGCGGGTCGAGGCGGCGCGGGGGTTTTGCGGCGCAGAGCTGGCGAGCGAAGCCGGTCGGGTATCGCGCCGCGTCGTCGAGCGAACCCTGGCCCGGCGCACCGGAGTCCTGACGTCCACCGAGGACGACGCGGAACTCCTTTCCTTGACGAGTGTGGCGGGCGAACGCATTCGCTCGATCGCCTGCGTTCCTCTGCTGTTGCGTGGGGAGCCCTGGGGGGTGCTCTACCTCGACCACCGCGTTCGTCCCGGATTGCTTTGCGCGGACGACCTGCGGGTTCTGCGGACCTTCGCCGACCAGTGCGTGCTTGCCTTGCTCGCTTCCGGGGGCTCTCGCTGGACTCCTCCCCCCTCGCCTGCGCTGGAGCGGTTCGCGGGGCTCGTGGGGCGTAGCCCCGGAATGCGCTCCCTCTACCAGGCCTTGGAGTTGGGCGCTCGCCGCGAGGATCCGGCGCTCGTTGCAGGAGAAGCAGGGAGCGGGAAGGAACGGGTCGCGCGCGCCCTGCACGCCCTGGGTCCGGGGCCCGAGGAGCCCTTTCTCACCCTCTCCTGCGCGGGCTGCGAGCCGGGCGAGCTGGCTCGCCTTCTCTTCGGAGGCTGCGGGCAGCGGGGACGTCCCGCCGAAGCGGGCGCGCTGCGCCGGGCTCGGCGGGGGACTCTCTACCTGCGCGCTCTCCAGGCTGCGCCCGCTGCGCTGCAAGAGCGCCTGGACGCGGCCCTGCGCAGCGGGCGGGCCCGACCGCTCGGCGCGGGTCCTTCCTATCCGATCGCTTGCCGGGTGGTGGGCGGAGCCCTCGAGGGGCGGGGCGGCCTGTCGGCCTCGCAGAGCCTCGATGCGCGCCTCTACCACCGTCTGGCTCTGGTTCGGCTGCGGGTTCCTCCCTTGCGCGAGCGTCTCGTCGATCTGCCGCTGCTCGTCGCGTCGTTGGCGGATGAGTTGGGGACTTCCCTCGCAGTCTCGGCGGAGGCCCTGCGCCTCCTCGAAGCGCATTCCTGGCCCGGGAACGTGCGCGAACTCCGCAACGAAGTCGAACGCTGGGTTGCGTCGGGAGTGCAGCGGGTCACTCCCGGGATCCTGTCCGCGGAGCTGCGTCCGCGAGACTCCCTCGGTGCAGAGGGTCTGCGCGCTCTTCTGCGCGAGGTGGGTGGCAACAAGGCCGAAGCCGCTCGAAGGCTCGGACTCGCGCGCTCGACCTTCTACGGTTTGCTGCGGAGGCATGGGGTGCGGTAAGGCTTCCTT
>RFHU01000345.1 GCA_003695705.1 Planctomycetota bacterium | reverse complement strand
GGGAACACGCTCACGCCGACGATGGCCTGGACGCGGTGCGCGACCCGCTCGCTCGACCGCTGGCGGGTCTCGGCCAGGCGTTCCGCCACCCAGCCCCTCTCCAGCGCCCGCCGGAGCCCTCCCTGTCCTTCGACCGCGCGCACGACCTCCCAGGAGCGCTCGCTCAGTCGGTCGGTGAGGACTTCGACGTAGTACGAGCCGCCGGCGGGGTCGATGACCCGGTGCAGGTGCGCCTCGTGCAGGAGGACGAGTTGGGTGTTGCGGGCCAGGCGGCGGCTTGCGGCCTCGGGCTGCGCGAGCGCTGCGTCGTGGGGAAGAACGGTGATGCGCTCCGCGCCGCCGACGGCCCCCGCGAAGGTCGCCAAGGTGGAGCGAAGAAGGTTCCCCTGCGGGTGGTAGGCGGTCAGGCACCTGGCGCCGACGCGGGCGTGCAGGGGGGCGGGGCCAGCCCCCTGCGCATCGAGCACCGAGAGCACCCGCGCCCAGAGGCGCCTCGCCGCGCGCAGTTTGGCAATGCCCAAGAAGACGTCGGGGTCCAGGGCGAAGGCGAAGCCGAGTTGCCGAGCCGCGTGCAGAGGCGACAGGCCGGCGGCGTCCAGCCCCCGCAACGCCGCGATGCCGGCGGCGATGCCCAGCCCGAGTTCCTGCGCGGCGTGAGCGCCCGCCTCGTGGTAGCGGTCGGCGCGGAGTTCGAGGGCGCGCACGCCGGGCCGCTCGCCGGCGAGACGACACGCCGCGGCCAACCGCTCCCACACGACCTCGGAGGGAGGAAGCTCCACGCCGTCGCAGAGGAGCGCGAAAGGGTCTCCGCCCAGGTTCCCTTTCCGCGCCGCCGCCGGCGTCCCCGCCCGCGCCCAGGCAGCGAAGAGCTGCTCGCCGCGGGCGGCGGGGTCGGCGCTGGGCGCGAGGTGCAGGGACGCGGCGTCGGGCGCGCCCCCGAGGAGTCCGTCGAGGAGGGCGCGGGATGACGGCTCGTCTTCGGGCAGGGCGAGATTGATCCCAGAGACCCCGTGGGCCAGGTCGTCCTGCAAGGCGGCCGACACCTCCTGCGGAGCGCCCGGAGGTGCGTCGACGGCCACCGTCCAACCGCCCTCGGTGTTCCCCAAGGGGCACGCGCCGCGCGTCCACGAGCCGAGGCCCGGAACTCCCGACCGGGCGTCGCTCGCGTCGCCGTCGGCTTCGGTGTAGAGCGGCGCGAGCTCGATCCCCTCGAGGAGGCGCGTCACGAGGGCCTCCTCGTAGGGGCGGCCCTTGAGGTCCCGCTCGACGAGCGCCCTCCAGGCAGCCCGGTCGACCGGGGGAACGGAGGCGGTCGGAGAGGCCGGCTCGGTCATGGCCGGATTGTGGACCAAGACCGGGCGAGACGAAACCGCAAGGTATTAGCCACTCGGTTAGGGTCCGTCGAAGGCGACCGGACGAAGCGCGAGCGGGTCCGGCGGACAGCCACGACAACGGACGGACGACGCGTTCAGTCGTTTTGCATGAGACCGCGGATGCGGTCGCCCTCCATGCGCACCCCGAAGGCCGCGGGCTGGCGCGGCAACCCCGGCATGGTCTGCACCTCGCCGAGGAGGGCCACCAAGAAGCCTGCCCCCGCCGAGAGGCGGGTGTTTTGCACGGTGATGTCGAAGCCTCGCGGGCGGCCCACCTTGGAGGGGTCGTCGCTGAGCGAGAGCGGGGTCTTGGCCATGCAGATGGGCAGGCCCGTGTAGCCGTACTTCTTGTAGCGCTTGAGACGACGCCGGGCCTCTGCGCTGAGCCGCACGTCGTCGGCGCCGTAGACCGTGCGGGCGATGGCGCGCAGCTTGTCCTCGTATTCGTCTTCGAGCTCGTAAAGGGCAACGGGCTGCGTCGATCCTTCGGCGATGACCTCCTCCACCCGGCGGGCGAGATCGAGGGTGCCCTCGCTGCCCAGCGCGTGGCCTCGGTGCCGAGCAACGGGAACGCCCAGCCCGCGGCAGTGGGCCTCGACGCGGGCGAGGTCCTCCTCGATGTCGTGGTCGAACACGTTGACGGCCACCACGGCGCGCAAGCCGAAGGCGCCCACGGTGGAGAGATGGTGCTCGAGGTTGGCCAGGCCCCGCTCGAGGGCTGCGGCGTCGGCCTCTGCGGCCTTGCTCGTCTTGGCACCCCCTTGCACCCGCAAGGCGCGCAGGCTGATGACCAAGACCACGCAGCGCGGCCAGGGCCCCCCTGCGCGATGCTTGATGTGGAGGAACTTCTCCCCGCCCAGGTCGAATCCGAAGCCCGCTTCGGTGACGACTCGATCGGCGTAGTGCGTTCCCAGGCGCGTCGCGAGGACGCTCGAGCAGCCGTGGGCGATGTTGGCGAAGGGTCCGCCGTGGATGAGCGCCGGAGTCCCCTCGCTGGTCTGGACCAGATTGGGGAGGAGCGCGTTCTTGAGCAGAGCGGTCATGGCCGCCGCGGCGCTCAGTTCGCCGGCGGTGACGAAGTCGCCGCTGCGCGCGCGCCCGATGACGATCTTCGCCAGCCGCGCCTCGAGGTCGGACAGGCTTTGGGCCAGGCACAAGACGGCCATGACCTCGCTGGCGGCCGTGATGTCGAAGCCGCTCTCGCGGGGAACGCTGCCTACGCCCAAACCGGTGACGATCCGACGCAAGGCGCGGTCGTTCACGTCCAACACGCGCTGCCAACTGATGCGGTTCGGGTCGAAGCGCGCCGTACCGTTGAAGTGGAGTTCGTTGTCGATGAGCGCCGCGAGCAGGTTGTTGGCGGCGGTGACGGCGTGCAGGTCGCCGGTGAAGTGCAGGTTGATGTCGTCGGCGGGCACGACCTGCGCGCGTCCGCCTCCGGTGCCCCCGCCCTTCTTCCCGAACACGGGCCCGAGCGATGGCTCGCGGAGACAAACCACCGTGCGCTTGCCCAGCGCGTTCAGGGCCATGCTCAAGGCAATGCTCGTGAGGGTCTTCCCCTCGCCGTACCGGCTGGGCGTCATGGCCGACACGAGGACGGTGGCGCCCTCGCCGCGCGCCGGTCGCTGCAGGGCGTCGAGGCGAACCTTGGCCACGTTGGCGCCTACGGGGACGAGGTCGGAAGCAGCGAGGCCGAGGTCTCGGGCGACGTCGGAAATGGCTCGGGGTACGCTCATGGAGGCGAGACGATACCTGACGTGCTGGGGGGCCGGACACGAGCGGGGAGGAAGGACCGCGCCGGGGGGAGGGGCGTGAAGCCCCTCCCCTTGGAAGCCGCTCCCGGGCCTGCGCGGCGGCGGCCCCAGCGCACGGGGGTCACGCCTGTCGCGCGCCGACGCTCGCCCGCCGAGCCTCGCGCCTGCGAGCCGAGTGCTCGTCGAGCTGGCGCTTCAGGCGGCGGAACGCCTCTCGGATGGCGAAGTCGAGGTCGGCGTAACGCTCGTCGCCCGGACGATGGCGCCCGCTGGAGAAGGTGCGACCCGGGACGTGCAGCTCCGCGTGAACCTCGTAGGTGTTGCCCGAGCGCCGGCGGTGCCGGTCGGCCTGCACCGTGACCCGGCAGGAGAGGATCTTCGGAGCGTGACGTTCGAGGGCGGCGAGCTGCTTGCGCACCCGTTCGCGGGCCTGCTCGGAGGGAGGAAGGCCGTGGAAGGCGACGTGGAGCGACTCGGTCATGGGTCCTGCGTACTCCTCTTCTCCTCGCTCCGTGGGCGAGGAAGGTAGCTCGTGCAACACACGTACCGCCGCCACCCGGTTGCAAGCCCCGCGGCGTCGCCGCCTCCTTCTCGGAGGGAGCGCCACCGAGGCCCAAACGTCACGCCAACGTGACAGCCTCCGTGGCGAACCCCTCCAGGAAGGCGAAGTGCTCCTCGGCTTCGGTCTCCGAGCGCCCGGCCAGGCCGCAGCTCGCCGTAAACAGCGACCGTGCGGCGGCGTCGCCCGGCGTGCCGAACGCCGCCGCGGCGTCGCGCCAACGGGCGAGCACAGGCTCGCGCGCCCGCGGTGCCGGACGCCGCGCGTCGACGATCCCCCAGGCAATGCATGGAGTCCGCTCGACGAGGAGGAACGCGCGCGGGTCCGCGGCGCAGGCCTCGAAGCCCTGCGAGGCGTCGAAGGAAACGACCTCGGGAGCCAGAGACCGCACCCACTCCCAGGGAGGAGGCGAGCAGCAGTGCAAGCCCACACAGGCTCCCTCCCGCCGAAGGCCCTCCACGACCCCTCCCAGGAGGTCGAGGTCGCCCGCGCGCGCCTCGGGGAGCCCCAAGCAAGGCTCGTCGAGCCACAGGGTCACCGGACGCCCGCGCGCGCGGTCCTGCAGGGCGGCCAGCTGCCAGCGTGCGAGCCCGAGCACGTGGGCCGCGAGGGACCCGGCGCCGAGGTCCGGAGCGACCCGAGCCAGGGTCAGGGGCCCCACCACCTGCCCCTTCAGCCCCACCGCTCGGGGAAAGCGCCCGGCGTCCCAGGCGTCGAGGAAGGCGAAGAACCCGGCCGCTCCCTCGGGACCGAAGCGGGGGGAGCGACCGAAGCGCTCGAGGGCTTGCTCGACGAGCCCCTCGGAGCGACGGCGACGGGGGAGCTGTGGCCAGAAGGGGAGGCGAGGCGCCCGGCGGACCACGAAGTCCACCGCCCGCGCGGGGTCGGTGTGGGGCAGGCTGCCGATGCCCGTGACCGTACCCGCCGGAACGAAGCCACCCACACGACCCTCCCCGCCTCGCGCGGTCCGGAATCCGCGAACCCTTCGCCGCGTTGCTCCGCCGAGGGGTGGGGAGCACTCTACCCGCTCCGCGGCGAGCCACCCAGGAGAGCCAGCGACCGGTGACCCGACCGCGCCCGCAGCGCACCGCCTGCACGCCCGGACGTCCTCGTCCCTCCTCCGGCCTCCGGAGCCCAAGGCGAGCGCTTCGGCCTGCCCGGTGGCCGCCTTGCTC
>RFHU01000344.1 GCA_003695705.1 Planctomycetota bacterium | reverse complement strand
TTCGCCGGAGCGGGCTTCTTGCGGGCGGGCTTTGTGGGAGCGGGCTTCTCCGGAGCGGGGGACGCAGACGCCTCGGCCTCGGTTCCTCGGGCGGTCTCCGTCGCGGGAGTGCCTCGCCGCGCGCCCGGGTTTCCCGTGCGCCGTCGCGCGAAGCACTCGGAGGCTTCGAGGGTCCGTGCCGGGCGAGGCTCCGGAAGGTAGACCGGTCCCCGCGCCCAGCACTCGGTGGCCTCGAGGTCCGCAGCGCGGGAGCGCTCTCGGGCCGGTCGCCGTGGCGCCCGCTTCGGTTTCCCTCGCCGCTCTGCCTGCCCGCCGCGCTTCCGTCCGCTCATGGGTCCTCCCCCGCCTCTCCTTTGCCTTTCGACCGGCAAGGGGGGCGGACTGAAGGACGGAGAGGGGCCCGGCGTTCGGGCTATTTGCGGCCCTTCTTCTTGCTCTGCTTGCGAGGCTTGCGGGGCATCTTCCCCTTGCCCAGCTTCGCGAGGAGGACGTCGTAGAGGAGGCGCGCCTGCTCCACGGTCATGTCGGGGATCTGCAAGGGCCGCAGCCCCGTCCACTCCTCGACGAGTTCCACGAGGTCCTCGGGCGCGTATTCGAGGGCCCGCGCCATCCAGGACATTTCGATCAGGAGCTCGGCCACCGCCGGGTCTCCCAGCGGTCCCTTCTCCTGCACGAAGAGGGCCGCCTGGATGAGCGGGTGGCAGTTGGGGTTCTTGCGCAGGGCGAGGCGGACCTCGTCGTTCATGTCCTCCCCAAGCCGCAGGCAGACTTCCTGGCTGATGTTCGGATGCGAGGCGACCACGCTGCGCACCTCGTGGTGCGGGTCGCGCGCGAGCACCTCGAGCAGCTCGGGCGTGGCGTCGGCTTGAATGAGCGTCACGCGATGCTGGATCGGACGAACCTTGTCGAGGATGGCCGCGAGGAGGTGATCCTTGAGTTCGGCGTCGAGGGCACGGTAGAGCTCGAGGAGGGTCTCCACGTTGGGGGTGGCGAGGAACTCCTTCTCGAGGCGGTCGAGGTGCGTCTCTTCGGTGGCTTGCTCGGCGGTCATGGGCGTCTCCTGGCGGCTTCGGCTTGGAAACCGCTGCGGGGGCGCATAGGATACGCGCCGCCCAGGGCAGGGGGAAGGGAAGAGAAGGAACCGGCATGGCGTGGGACAGCTTCAAGCGCATCCGCTTCCGCAAGAAGAAGGAGATGCCCGAGGGGCTGTGGCTGCGCTGCCCCGACTGCGAGGGGATGCAGTACCGCAAGGCGGTCGAGGAACTCCTGCAGGTCTGCCCGGAGTGCAACTACCACTTCGAGATCTCGGTGCAGGCGCGCATCGAGCAACTCCTCGACGAGGGCAGCTTCGAAGAACACTTCCGGGGCCTGACCTCGACCGATCCGCTGGGCTTCGTCGCCGTAAAGGCTTACGCGGACCGTCTCGTGAAGGCGCGCGAAGCCACGGGCCTCGAGTCCGCCTGCGTGGTCGGCACCGGGAAGATCTCCGGCCACGAAGTGGTCTTCGGTGCGACCGCGTCGCGCTTCCTCCGAGGGAGCATGGGCTCGGTGGTGGGCGAGAAGTTCACCCGTGCGGTCGAGTTGGCGACCGAGCGCCGGCTCCCCTTCGTTTTCGTGAGCGGCTCGGGCGGCGGCGCGCGCATGGACGAGGGCGTCCTCTCCCTCATGCAGATGGCCAAGACCTCGGCGGCGCTGGCTCGCTACGACGAGGCGGGCGGACTCTACATTTCGCTGCTCACGAACCCGACCATGGGAGGCTGCATGGCTTCCTTCGCGGCCCTCGGCGACTTCACCCTGGCCGAGCCCAAGGCCCTTCTCGGATTCGCCGGCCCGGGGGTGATCAAGAACACCATCCGCGCCGACCTTCCCGAAGGCTTCCAGCGGAGCGAATTCCTCCTCGAGCACGGCTTTCTCGACATGGTGGTGAACCGCATCGACCAGAAGAAGGTCATCGGCCAACTGCTCGAGCACTGCCGGGTGGGCGCCGCGCGCGCCTCTTGAACGGCACCGCAGGGGAGGCCGAGCCGCGCTCGACTCTTGGCCCGGGGCGTCGTCGACGGGTCCCCCCGGAAGCTGCGGACGGACGCAGGCCGTAGCGTGAGGCGATGACGAGTCCGCGACGCGTGGGTCCCTACACCGTCCTCCGGCGGCTCGGCGCGGGGGGGATGGGGACGGTGTTCGAGGCCCTCGATCCTGCCGGAGGACGTCGCGTGGCGCTCAAGCTGCTGCGCTGCTCCACACCTGCCCTGGAGGCCCGCCTCGTTCGCGAAGCCGAGGTCCTCGCCCGTCTGCGGCATCGCAACGTGGTCCGCGTCCACGAAGTCCGGCGCTTCCCCGAGGGGCTTGCGCTCGTTCAGGAGCTCGTGCCCGGCGAGACCTTGGCCGAGCGCGCGGGGCGCGGGCTGAACCCTTGGGAGGCGGCGGACATCGTCCGCGACCTGGCGGAGGCTCTGGCCGAGGTGCACCGCCGAGGCGTACTCCACCGAGACCTCAAGCCGTCCAACGTCGTTCTCCGGCCCGACGGGATACCCGTCCTCCTCGACTTCGGCGTTGCCCACGACCGGGACGCCCGCACCCTCACCGAGACCGGCGCCTTGGTCGGCACGCCCTCGGCGATGTCCCCCGAGCAAGTCGAAGGGCGCAAGGACCTCGACCCGCGGGTGGACGTCTACGGCCTCGGCGTCCTCTTCTACCGCCTCCTCTGCGGCCGCAGCCCCTACGAGGGGAGCCCGCTGCAGGTCCTTCGCGCCATCCTCGCGCCGGGCGATCCTCCCAGCCCGCGGGAGGTCGATCCCGCGGTTCCCGAGTCCCTCGACGCCGTGGTGCGCCGCTGCATGCGCAAGAACCCCGCGGGGCGATACCGCGACGCGAGCGCCCTCGGCGCCGCCCTCGAGGCCGCCATCGCCCAGCGGGACGCTCCCCCTGCGCCTGCGCCTCGCCGGGGACCGCTCCCGACCGGCCTCGCGCTGGCCTGTCTGGCCCTCTTCGTTGCCTTGGGCTTCGCCTTGCGCGCCGATTCCGTGCGGTCCGCGCCTCCGGATGCCTCCCGGCCCTCCCCGATCGGGGCGGCGGACTCCGCCGCCGAGGACCCCACCGAGGGGATTCCTGCGCAGGGTGCGCGCGAGGATTGGTTGTTCGCGCCCGGCGAGCGCTTCGTCTTCGCCTACCGCTTTGCGGAAGAAGGCCGCTACCCCTTCGAACTCGCGGGGCGGAACGAGGTCCGCGTCACCCGCGGTGCCGCCGGGCGCCTCCGGCTGCGCTGCACCGCGCGCTGGGTGCGCCTCTCCTTCGGAGCGGGCCTCTTGCGGCGGACCGCTTCCTCGGAGGAGCGCGTGGTGGGCCTTCGAGACCCCTTGGAGCGGGCGGTCCGGGCTCCCCTGGGCAAGTCCTTCCACCTCGAGGTAGACCCGCGCAGCGGCGAGGTCCTCGCCTGCGAAGGGATGGCCGGCCTGGGGGACCCCCTCGCCCGCGAACTGGAGGCCCTCGCCCTCGATCCCCTCGATCCGGCGGACGTGGTGCGGGCCTTGACCCGCGACGCCCACGTGCGGGCAACCCTCGACGCGCTCTGGCACCAGCGCGGGCAGACCCCGCGCTGGACGCCCACCGCCACGGGGTTCCGCCTGAAAGGCGACGGCGGGCCCCCCCTCCTGCGCCCGTACGACACCCCGCGGGGCGGACAAGGGCGTGCTCTCCGCCTCCGCGGAAGGGCCGAGTTCGGCGCCGGCCGGCTGCGGCGGGTCCGCATCGAGCAGCGGACCGAGGGGAGCGCAGGCCCCGTGCGCCTGATCGCCAGCTACGCGCGACTCGAGGGACGCTGAGCGGGGCGGCCGCCGCCGAGGGCCTCCCTTCGGTCCGGCGACACGCCGTCGCCGGGGGAGAGAGAAGGATGCTCCTCAGCGTTTGCCGTCGCGGAGACCGTACTTGTCGAGCTTCTTGAGGAAGCCGTAGCGGCTGAGTCCGAGGCGCTTGGCGGTCTGTGTCTTGTTGTTCCCGCAGGTTCGCAAAGCCTCCACCAGCATGCGCCGTTCGATCTCCTCCAAGCGCTCCTTGAGGGTCTGCCCCTCGGCGGGGGCGACCGAGACTTCGACCCGAGCGCCGCGGCCGCGCACGAGGTGGGGCGAGAGGTCGCGCTCGGTGATGCGAGCGCCCGAGAGGGCGACCAGACGGCGGAGCTCGTTTTCTAGCTCGCGCACGTTGCCCGGCCAGTCGTGGTGGAGGAGGTGATCGACGACCTTGCGGTCGAGGCTCTTGCGCCGCTCCCCGGAGCGCTCGGCGATCTTGTCCAACAGGTGGTCCACGAGCAGCGGGATGTCCTCCTTGCGTTCGCGCAAGGGCGGAAGGTACACACTGACCACGTTGAGGCGGTAGTAGAGGTCCGCGCGGAAGCGCCCCTCCTCCACGAGCGCACGCAGGTCCTTGTTGGAGGCGCTCACGACGCGCACGTCGATGCGGCGCGCGGCGCTGGCGCCGATGGGGCGCACCTCCCCCTCTTGCAGCACGCGCAGGAGCTTGGTCTGCATGGCGGGAGGCATGTCGCCGACCTCGTCGAGGAACAGAGTCCCGCCGTCGGCGGCTTCGAAGAGCCCGGTCTTGTCCTCGAGGGCCCCGGTGAAGGCGCCCTTGACGTGGCCGAACAGCTCCGCCTCGAGAAGGCTCTCGGGGAGGGCGGCCACGTTGATGGAGAGGAAGGGGCCTTCGCGCCGCGGCCCGTTGAAATGGATGGCCCGCGAGACGAGCTCCTTGCCCGTGCCGCTCTCGCCCTGGACGAGGACCGGGACGTCCGAGCCCGCGACCTTGTCGAGGAGACGGAACACGCGGCGCATGGGCTCGGAGCGCCCCACGAGTTCGGCGTAGCTGCTGCGCACGCCGAGTTCGTACTCGCGCGCCTCGAGGGCGGCCTTCACCGCGTCGAGCTCTCGCTCCTGGGCGGAGACCTGCTCGTCAAGGGCGGCTTGCAGGCGCTCCACCTCGCGCGCACGGGCCTTGAGCTCGTCCGCGCGTAGGTCGAGCTCCGCGCGCAGACGGCTGCGCTCGAGCGCCTGAGCCGCGAGTTCGCAGTAGCCTTCGACGAGCTCCCGGTCGCCCTCGTCGAAGCGGTCCGCCCGCGCGCGATCCTCGAGCACGAGCACGTAGACCGTGCGCCCTCGCAGGCGGAGCGGAGCGGCCAGCACGCTGCGCAGGCCGAGGTCCACCACCGAGGGCCGCTCGCCCACCTCGAGGTCGGCGCTGGCGTCCGGCAGGACGAGCACATCCCCGCTGCGGGCCACCTGCTCGACGAGGGAGCGGCTCGTCCGCCACTCCTCCTCGGGCAGGGGGCGCCCCGGTGCACGGCGGCCGCGGCGGATCTCTTGCTCGCCCTGCGGGCCGATCTTGACCAAGAAGCCGCGGTCGGCGCCCAGCAGGGCCAGGGCGCGGTCGAGGATGACGCGCAGTTGCGCGTCGGTGGTGCTCTGCTGACCGACCTCGCGTGCGGCGCGCAAGAATCCGAGCACACGGGCCCGGTCCACCCGCTCGGCGGGGGAGGCGCTCTGCGGTCGAGCGAGCGCCTCCTCGCGCGAGCGTTCTCCGGCCGCGCGCAGGGCGGCGAGGAGCGGCGTGCGCTCGAGGAGCTCGCGGTCGGGGGCGGAGAGGCCCTCCTCCAGCTCCCGGGCCGCGCGCTCACCCGCTTCGAGGGCCCGACGGGCCTCGAGGCGCAGTCCTCCCCGCTCGGCCGCGGCGGCTTGGACGAGCGCCGCCTGTATGCGCCGCCAGGGGTCCCCGTCCTCGGCGTCTTCGGCGCGCACGAGGACCTCCTCGGAGGAACTCGCCAGGGCCAACTCCGCGGCGAGCAGGGTTGCCTCCCGAGGCGGAGGAGCTCCGTCGGGCGTCAACGCTGCGAGGGCTTCGCGCGTGGCGCCCTCTTCGCCTTCGAGCAGGTCGACGCGCGCGAGCTCGATGCGTGCCAGCCGCGCCGTGTCGGCGGCGCCCACGGCGTCGGCGTCTTCGCGCGCTGCCTCGAGGACCGCCCGCGCCTCGCCCAGCTCGGCCGCCGCCGCACCCAACGGCGCCCCGGGACGGTAGGTGCCGCGGGCCAGCGCGCGTTCGATGTGCAGTCGCCCTTGGGCGAGTCGCGTCCGCGCCACCAAGGGGCGCAGGCCGCGGGCGCCGGCCTCGGCCCGAGCGGCGTCCAGCGCCTGCGCGGCCCCCTCGAGGTCTCCGAGTCGGGTCAAGGCCACGCCGAAGGCGAGCTCCGCCTCGAGGGCGAGGATGCGGTCGGCCACGTCGCGCAGCCACGCGGAGCGCAGGCGCAGGGCGTCGAGGGCAGGTCCCAGGGCGCCGCGCAAGAGGTCCACCTCCGCCGAGCGCAGCGTGACCTGAGGAGTCAGGGTGGGGTCGCGCAGCTCACGGGCCAGGGCGCGGGCACGGCGCACGGCGCGCAGGGCTCGCGACCCCTCGCCTTCGCCGGCGAGGACGCGCGCCAGCTCCGCCAAGGCCTCCGCCTCGAGGCGCGTCTGCTTCTGTTCGCGGGCGCGCAGGGCCGTCTTGTCGAGGAGTTCGCGCGCGCGGCCGCTCTCGCCCTGGAGGCGGAGGACCCATGCTCTTCCCTGGGCGGCGGCGAGCTCGCGGGCTTTGCTGGCGATCTCCCAGGACACCCGCACGGCGGCGTCGTAGCAGGCCGCAGCGCGCTTCAGCTCGCCGGTGAGCCCGTAGCAAAGGCCAAGGTTGCTCAGGCCCAGGGCGTAGCCCTCGCGGTCTCCGCCCGTGTTCCAAAGGGTGGTGGCCTCGTTGAAGGCCGTGAGGGCCTCGCCGAGCTCGCCCGCCAGGCGGTGCAGCCAGCCAAGGCTGTTGAGCGCCTGCGCCAGCTCGGCGGTGAGGCCCAGGCGTCGCGCCAGCGCCAGGGCGTCTTGGAAACGGCGCCGGGCCTCGCCTTGCTGCCCGAGGCGTTCGTGGGCGGCCCCCAGCGCCAGGAGGCAGCGGGCCCGCGCGGCCTTGTCGTCTTCGAGTTCGGCGGTGGCGGCGGCCTGCTCGGCGGCCTCGATGGCCTGCTCGTAGTTCCCTTCGAGGAAGTGTAGGTCGGCGAGAAGTTGCAGGCTCTCCACTTGGCTGGCGCGGTTCCCGCTCTCGCGGTCTTGTTCGAGGGCGCGCTCGCAACAGGCGAGCGCCTCCTCGCTTCGTCCCCGCCGCCGGTGCGCGTTGGCCAAGCCGCGCAGGTAGGCCGAGATTTCCCGTCCGTCGCCCAGATCGCGCTGGAAGGCCAGGGAGCGCTCGAGGTATTCCTGCGCCTCCTCGAGCCGCCCTTCCTCGAGGGTCAGGTCGCCGAGGCCGAGCAGGCTGGCCCCGATCCCCTTGCCGTAGTCGATGCGTTCGGCGGTCTTGAGGGCCTCGAAGAAGTAGCGCTTTGCGTCGTCGCTCTCCTTGAGGCGTGCGTTGAGCGTGCCGAGATGGGCCAGCGCGGCGACCTCGGCCTGGGCGTCGCCTAGCTCGCGCGCCACCTCGAGGCCCTTGAGGGTGTAGGCGCGGGCCTCCGCGGCGTGTTCGTCGTCGCCGAGGAGGCCGACCAAGGCGCGCAGCAGGCCGAGCTTTTCTTCCAGCAGGCGTCGCCGCGCCCCCTCGTTGGGCGCGAGGGCCAGGTGGTCGTCGGCCGCCCGCAGCGCGCGGCGGTAGAGCTCGCCGGCGCGAGCGCTGGCGCCGAGGGCCGCGGCGCTCTCGCCGGCACGGCGCGCCCAGCGGACCGCGTGCAGCCCCGTTCCCGCCTCGAGGTGGTGGTGCGCGAGCTCGCAGGGGTTGACGTCTTCTCCCAGGCCGTGGAGGGCCTCCAGGACCGAAGCGGCGCGGGCGTGCAGGACGGCGCGGCGGTCGATCCCCGCGTAGATGGCGTCGCGCACGCTGGAGTGGGCGAGGCGGTAGGTCCCTTCGCTGCGGGCCACCAGGCGGCTGCGGCAGAGGGCTTCGAGGGCGGCCACCAGGTCCTCTTCGTCGCGCTCGCAGAGCTGCGCCAAGAGCGCGGGGGCGGCCTCGCGGTCGAGGACGGCGAGCCACTCGAGGAGGCGGCGCTCGGGGCAACGCTCGAGGCGCCGCTCGACGAGATCGTGCACCCGGGCGGGGATTTCGACCGCGGCGAGGCGGGCCGGATCCAGGCGCCAGAGGCCGCGACTGCGATCGACGGCCCCGCTGTCGACGAGCTCTTCCATGAGCAGCTCGACGAAGAGGGGGTTGCCCTGGGTCGTCTCGGTCACCCGCCGCGCGAAGGCGCGCGGCACGCTGGGCACGCCGAGCATGGAGCGGATCAGTTCGCTCACGTCGTCGGCGCGCAGTGGCCCCAGCGCGAGCTCCTCGAAGAAGCGGTCGCGCGCGAGCCCGCGCAGGGCCTGTCCGAGCTCGGGCCCGTGGAGCTCCTCGGGGCGGTAGGTGCCGAGCAGGAAGAGCTGGGGGCGCTGTTCGGGGCCCTCGGCCCCGGCGAGGATGGAGACCAGGGTGCGGTAGAGGTGCAAGAGGAGGTCGAGGGTCTCGCCGCGCGCCCACTGCAGGTCTTCGAGGCAGACCACCAGGGGCCGCTCGGCGGAGCGCGCGATGAGGAACTCGGCGAGGGCGTCCACGAGGCGCAGGCGCTCGACGCCCCGGGGAACCTCGTCGCTCTCGAGCAGGCGGGTCACGGCCCACTCGAGGCCCGTTTCTCCTCCTCCGAGCCGGGCGGCTTGTTGGAGCACGGAGACGAAGGGCTCGTAGCCGCGGGCGAGGTGCTTGCGGCAGCGCCCTTCGAGGAAGACCGCGCCCGCGAGCTGGCACCGCCGCCGCAGCTCTTCGGTCAGGCGCGACTTGCCCAGCCCGCTCGCCCCGCGCAGCAAGACGAGCAAGGCGGGCGGGTTGGCGCGCGCCTCGGCGTCGGGGGAATTCGCGCGGCGGTCCCCGCCTCGGCGGCGGTTGCCCGCCTCGGCGCGCGGGCCGCGGGCGGTGGCGAAGCGGGCGCGGCGGTCGAAGGCGCGGGGGTCGCGGGCCCAGCCGTCGCTCTCGGTTGCGCGGCGGAAGGCCTCGAGCAGCCAGTCGATCTCCCGGTCGCGGCCGACGAAGCGGCCCGAGAGCACGTAGGCCTGCTTGGTCTCGCTGGTCTCGAAGGCGAAGGCGCAGCCCACCGCCGCGGAGAGTTCGGCGATGACCGCGTTGGCGCTGGGCTGGCGGTCGGAGGGCTCCTTCTCCAAGAGGCGGAGGACGACGGCCTCGAGGGCGGGCGTCAACTCCGGCGCCAGTTCGCGGGGTGGCCGCGGCCGGTCCTCGAGGTGGCGCCGGGCAACCTCGTCCGCGTCGGCTCCCTCGTAGGGGAGTCGGCCGGTGAGCAGCTCGTAGAGGACGACGCCGAAGGCGTAGAGGTCGGCGCGGCGGTCGACGCGCTCGCCGCGGATGACCTCGGGGGCCATGTAGTGGGGGGTGCCGGCGACCTGGCCCTCGGCGGCGCCGACGAGGCCGAAGTCGGCCAGGCGTGGGGTGCCCTCGGCGTCGACGAGGATGTTCTCGGGCTTGAGGTCGCGGTGCACCAGGCCGCGGGTGTGGACGTACTCGAGTCCCCGCAGGACGGCGACGGCCAACTCCAGGGCGCGGGGGAGATCGAGGGGGCCTTCGTCGAGGAGTCGCCGGAGGCTGCGCTGGCCGGGGCGATGTTCGCTGCTGTAGTAGAGGGCCCCGTCCTCGGCGACTCCGAACTCGAGGACGCTGACGAGGTTGGGGTGGCGCAGACTCGCCAGGGCCTCGAATTCGCGCCGAAAGCGCATGGCGTCGGGACCGGCGCTGCGCCGGAGCACCTTGAGCGCCACGGAGCGGCCGCCCTTGGCCAGGTCCCGGGCGCGGTAGACCACCGCGCTCACTCCCTCGCCGAGGCGCTCCTCGATCTCGTAGCGACCGTACTTCATGCGCCGTCCTTCCCCAGGAGCGGTCCTCGTAGAGCAAACGGAGGACTCAACGGGAGTTGACGGACGCTGGCGAGGTTATTTCTTTCTCTGCAGTGACTTATCCGCTTCGCCCCGACGGGCCGTCCTCCCCGATTTCGGAAGATCGGGTTCAGACCCTTCCCGGGGTGTGCACTTTGGGCGCCCTCGTGGGGAGGTCCCTGCGAGGGGCGCGCTCACTGCTGGAGGGCGCGTTGGGCCTCCTCCATGACGATGACGTTCGCCTGCAAGAAGGCCAGGGAGGCGAGGCCCAAGGCCAGCGCCGCCGCGGTTCCGGCCGCGCGGAGGGCGGGGGAGCCGGTGCGGAGGCGTCCGAGGACCAACAGGCCCACGCCCCCCGCGGCGAGGGCGAGGGGCAGGGCCACGGGATGGCGGACCACCCACAGGCTGATCAAGGGGAGGGCCACCCCCATGTCCTCGTAGAGTTCGGCCCACCCGTGCACGGTGACGCCGATGTAGCCCGCCACGCAGAAGGCGAGCCCCGCCGAAGCGAAGGCCAGCGACAGGCGGCAGACGGGGTGGCGGGGCGGGGCGGTTTCGCCCTTGGCGGCGGGCACGGCGGCGTCGTTCACTGGGGGTCTCCTGTCGGGTCCGGGGTCGAAGGTCCGAGGTCGGCGAAGGGGTCTTCCTTCTCGCCGACCGCTCGGAGGCTTCCCGTTTGGTCGATGCGCTGTGCCCGCGGCGGGACGGCCTCTCCCCAGGCGTTCACCCGGCGGCTCCACTCGGCGCGCTCGGCGTCGTTCGGTCGGGCGACCGCGACGAAGCGCGCGTCCTCGCCCTGGCCGGCGGCGCGGAGTTCGATGCGGACCCGGCCCCCGGCCCAGGGAGGGACCCCGTAGACGACGGTTCCGGAGCAGGACTCCTCCGCCGCCGGTGTTCCGCACCACCCCGCGCGGCGGAGCGCCTCGTCGAGGCTCGCTAGGCTGGGGGCGTAGTCCCGAACCCCGTTGCCGTCGAGGTCTTCGCGGGCGTAGCGGCGTTGCGCGCGGAGGACTTCCTGCAAGTTTTGCCGCGCCTGCTCTTCCCAGCGCAGGCGAAGGAGCTGCCAGCCTTGCTGCCGCATGGCTTCGAGGACGGGACGCTCCCTCCGACCGAAGAGCGCGCCCACCCCCAGCCCGCAGGCGAGGAGGAGGGCCGCGGCCGCGAGGTAGTTGCGCAGGGTGCCGAGGTCGAGCCCTCGCGGGGCGCGCTCCGCGGCGGGGGCGCGGTGATGCCGGGGCTCGGCGCCTTCCCCCTCGCCGAGCGCCGCGCCGCACCAGGCGCAGAAGGGCGCGCGGGCCGGGGTGTGCCCCTGACAGGAACCGCAGAGCCGAGAGGCAGCCTCGCGGGTGCCCACCGAGGCCGTGCCCCCGCAGCCGAGCAGGGCGCAGCCGTGGTTCTCGGAGAAGCAGTCGGCGTGGTGCGGCGTTGCGCAGCCGGTGCAGAAGACGACGCAGGCCGTGCCGAGGGCGTCGTGGCAGTAGGGGCACCGGCGCCGGACGAGGGGCGCGGGCGCGCCGGCAGCGCTCGGCTCGGCGGTGGACGGTTCGGGGTCGGCGTCGGCGGCGAACTCCGAAGCGAAGCCTCCGGAGCGACGGGGATCTCCGGGCGCGTCCGGTTCGGCAGCGGCGGGGGCGCGCGGGGCCGAGGCCGTGTTCGGGTCGGCGAGCCATGCCGGCGCGGCCGGGGCGGGGAAGGCCTCGGCAAGCCAGCCGTCGAGGCGGCGGAAGGAGCGCAAGAGCTCCTCGGCTTCGGCGTCGCCGGCGATGGCCGTGCGCACCGCCTCGCGCTCGCCCGGGGCGAGCTCGTCGCAGGCGAAGAGGGGCAAGAGTTCGAGGGCCTCGTCGCGGGTCATGCCTGCCCTCCTCCGAGCGCACGGGCCAGCGCCCAGCGGGCGCGCTTCAGCCTTCCCTGGACGGTGGAGACGGGGACCTCGAGGTGCTGCGCGATGCCGCGGTAATCGAGGCCTCCCTCGTAGCGGAGGCGGATCACCTCCCGCAGGGGCTCTTCGAGGGCCTCGACGGCGGCGCGCACCCGAGCGACGCGCTCCTGCTCCTGCAGGCGTTCGAGGGGGGCGGGGTTCGCGGCCGGCGGGTCGTCGGTGGCGGGCGCCACGGGGCGCGCGTCCCGGAGGTACGCCCGGGCTTTGTTGCGGGCGATGCCGAACAGCCAGCGCCCCGGCGCCTCGGCGGGGACGCCTCGCTCGAGGGCGACCGCGAAGGTCTCCTGGCAGAGGTCCTCCACGACCGCGGGGTCGCGCAGCCGCGCGGCGAGGTACGCCCGCACGGCCCGGCCGTGTTCGCCGTAGAGCTGCGCGGCTTGGACGCGATCCAAGGTGCACTCCATGCTTGCCTCGCCCTTTCCTTGCGCGAGGCGTGAATTCGAGACAACGAGCCCGGCGGTTCGGCTCAAGGCATGGAACGCAAGGATCTTAGCAGCGCACGGCCCGGCCGGCCGGGAGGACGCCGTCCCGCGGCTCCTCACGGAGCGGCGGGGGCGGTGGCGGGGAGCGCTCGTCCCGGTCGGTCTCGGTGCGACGGATTTTGTGCCGACGTCTGGCCGGGGCTCGGCGCAGCCCGTAGAGTGCCCCTCCATGCGCCATTGCACCGCCGTCCTCGCCCTCGTCGTCGCGGCCGCCGGCCCCTCGCGCGCGCAGGAGGAACCCGCGCCGCGCGGACCGGGGCTCTTGATCTGCACCCCCAACGCGCCTGGCTCCCGGCGGGCGGCCCTGCCGATCATGGAGCGCCTTGGGGGGTACCTTGGCCGCAAGCTCGGTCGCGACGTCCGCCCGGTCTACTTCAACGAACTCGGGCCGGCGACCGCTTGGCTCGAGGACCAGCGGCCCGCCTTCGGGATCCTGTCCCTCGCGGTCTACCTACGCTGGCACACCGTCCACGGTGCCCGCGCCATTGCGCTTTCCGAGCGCTCCGGGCGCGACCGCGAGCGGTACTTCCTTCTCGTGCGCAAGGACCATCCGGCCCACGGCCTCGACGAACTCGGCCAAGGGAAGCCCGCCGTGCTCTGGTCGAGCCATCTCGACGACCGGCGCTTTGCGGCAAACGTCGTCTTCGCCCGCAAGCTGCGCATCGGTCCTTCCGGGCGGGTGCGCTTGAAGAGCACCCGCCAGCCCTTGCGAGCCCTGCGCCGCATGAAGGCGGGTCGCCCCTTCGAGGACGAGCCCGTCGACGGCGTCGTCGTCGACGAGACCACGTGGTCCGGTCTGCAGAAGCTCAGGAGTTTTCAAGGAGCGCTGCGGGTCCTCTACGCTTCCCCTGCCCTCCCGACCCCGCCGGTGGTCGCCTTCCCGGGGGTAGGCGAAGAAGAGCGCGACCGCTTGCGCGAGGCCCTCGTCTCCATGCCGAAGGACCCCGAGGGGGCTCGCCTGCTGCAGACCCTCCAGGCGACGGGCTTCCGCCCCGTCGACGAGGCGGCCTTGGCCGAGGCGCTCGCCGCCTACGAGCGGGGGCTGCCCGAGTGACGGCGACCCGCGGCGTGCGCTTGGCGGTCGTCCTCTGCACGTTCCTGCCCCTGGGCTGCCGGAGCCCCGCCGGACCGGCTCCGGCGGGGGCATCGCGGGTGGAGCGCCTCGAAGCGGACCTCGCGCGCGGCGAAGGTGCCCCGTTCGCCCTCCGCATCGCCTTGGCCTCGGCCTGCCTGGACGTGGTCGACGACCCGCGGGTCTCCGAGGCGCAGAAGCTCCGCTACGCGCGGCGGGCCCTCGAGCACGCCGACGCGGCCATCCGCCTCGAACCGGAGCGAGTCGAAGGCCACTACTACCGTGCGGTTTCCCTGGGGCAGGTCCTCGACCACTCCACCCTCCCCAACCTCGGGCTCATCGGCGAGCTCGAGGCGGCGGGCATCCGCGCGCGCGAGCTCGACCCCGGCTACGCCGACGCGGGCCCCCTGCGCCTCTTGGCCCTCCTCTACCAAAAGGCGCCCGCCTGGCCCATCGGCCCCGAGCTCGCTGGGGAGACCGAAGTCATCGAAGAACTCTTCGCCGAGGCCATCGAGCGGGCTCCGGGGTCCGTCGAGAACCGACTCGCCTACGCCGAGTTCCTCCACGAAGAGGGCCGCCGCGAGGACGCGCGCAAGAGCGCGCTCCGCGCCAAGGAACTCCTCGACGCGCGAGGAGACCGCGGCGCCGAGACCGAGAGCCTGCGGCGTCGCCTGCGCGAGCTCCTCGCCGCCCTCGACTCGTGACCGGCTCGGGGCCCCGCGGCCGTCGAGAGGCCGGGAAGGCCCACCGGAGGCGGGCGCGGAACGGGCGCACGCTCCCTAAGCGACACCCAACATTGGGGTTGTGTTCGTCCCGATCGCCGGCTATGGTGGCGCACCGCGTCGCGGGCGGGGAACCCGCGGCGCCGCTCCGGAGCGCGTCCCGTCGCGCCGAAAGAGGGGGAAGACCTTGAGTCAGACCGACCAGAGCTACGCCAGCTCGCTCTTTGCCCGTCAGCAAGTCTCCCACGAGCAGCGGCTCGCGCAGTCCCTCGCGCGGGCGCGCTCGGCCCTGCTCGACCTGCAGCACGCCGAGGGCTGGTGGAACGGCGAAGACGAGGCGAACCAGACCCTCGACGCCCAATACATTTTCCTCCTCCACTACACCGGGCTCCTCGAGCGCCCCCACTACCGGGAGAAGGCGCGCAAGCTCGGCAACTGGATCCGACGCACCCAGCGGCCCGACGGCACGTGGCCCATCTACTACGGCGGTCCGGGCTGCATCTCGGTGACCACCGAGGCCTACGCCGCGCTCAAGCTCCTCGGCGACCCCGCGGACGCGCCCCACATGGTCAAGGCCCGCGAGTTCATCCGCGCCCAGGGGGGGCCTGCCAAGACGCGCATGCTCACCCGCTACCAGCTCGCCCTCCTCGGCGAGCTCGACTGGTCGGCCTGCCCCAGCCTGCCGCTGCAGCTCATCATCGCGCCCCGCCTGACCCGCTTCAACATCTACGAGCTCTCCTACTGGGCGCGGGTGTGCACGGTTCCTCTCGCGGTGCTCGCCGACGTGAAGAAGGTCGTTCCGGTGCCGGAAGGGCGGGGGGTCGCGGAGCTGTTCCCGGCGCCGGTCGCCCCCGACGTCCTCTACGCGGGCGCCGATCCCAAGGCCTTCTCTTGGGGGAACCTGTTCTTGCAGGCCGACAAGGTCTTCAAGTGGATGGAGCGCACCGGGATCTACCCCCTGCGCAGCAGTTGCCGCGAACGCTGCAAGCAGTGGATCCTCGACCACCAGGACGAGTCGGGTGACTGGGGCGGCATCTTCCCTGCCATCGCCAACTCGCTGCTCGCCCTCTACGTGCTGGGCATGGACGTGGACGACGAGGTCTTCGTCAAGGGCATGCAGGCGCTCGAGCGCTTCGAGTGGCCCGACGAGGCGCGCGACGAGACCCACATTGCGCCCTGCGTCTCCCCGGTGTGGGACACGGCCTGGAGCGTGCTCGCCCTCGCCGAGTCGGGGCTTCCTCCCGACGACCCGGCGCTGGCCCGCGCCTGCGACTGGCTGGTCTCCATGCAGATCAAGCGCAAGGGAGACTGGGCGGTCAAGGCGCCGCACGTTCCGGCCGGCGGCTGGGCCTTCCAGTTCTACAACGACTTCTACCCCGACACCGACGACAGCGCCGTGGTGATGATGGCGCTGACCAACGGCTCTCCCGAGAGCAAGGACGCGCGCCTCGCGGCCATCGACCTGGGCAAGCGCTGGCTCCTCGGCCTGCAAAACTCCGACGGTGGCTGGGGCGCCTTCGAGCTCGAAGTGAACCAAGAGGTCTACAACGAGATCCTCTACAACGACGAGAAGAACATGCTCGACCCGAGCACGGTGGACGTCACCGGCCGGGTGCTGGAGATGCTCGGGCTGCTGGGCGCCTCGCGCGAGGATCCCGTGGTGCAGCGCGCGGAGGCCTACGTTCGGCGCGAGCAGGAAGCCGACGGCAAGTGGTGGGGGCGCTGGGGCGTCAACTACATCTACGGCACGTGGTCGGTCGTGCGCGGACTGGCCGCCTTGGGCGTCGGTCCCGACGATCCGGCGATGAAGGCTGCCGCCGATTGGGTCGAGTCCTACCAGCAGGCCGACGGCGGTTGGGGCGAGTCCTGCGCCAGCTACCTCCCCGGCCGCGAAGCCGAGCCCATGGACCCCTGCCCGAGCCAGACGGCGTGGGCCGTGTTGACCCTCGTCGCGGCCGGCCGCGCGCAGGGAACCGCATGCCGGCGCGGGGCCGAGTGGCTGCTGGCCCACCAGGAGGACGAGGGGCTCTGGTCGGAGGAGGCCTTCACCGGGACCGGCTTCCCCAACGCCTTCTACCTGCGCTACCACCACTACCCCAAGTACTTTCCTGTCCTTGCGCTGTCGGCCTACCGCAACGCCTTGGCGCGTTGACCGGTCCGCGGGGGGAGCCCAGAATCGGGGGCGTGAACCACAGAGTCGCAACCTTCTCCGGCGGGGTCACGATCCTCGCCTCCCTCCTCCTCCTCCTCCCGATCGGCGTGCCCCCGGCGCGCGCGCAGGAGCAGCTGCGCGAGGAGCGACTGCGCGAACTCTTGGTCGCGGCCTACTCCCTGCGTCGTCGTGGCCAGTTCCAGGCCGCCGCCACGGCCTACGAGGAACTGCTGCGCAAGGTGGCCAACAAGGACGCCAAGCGCATCCTGGCGCGTGAGGCAGCGGAACTGTTCGTGACCATGGGCCGTCCGCGCGATGCGGTCGCCATCTACCGGCGCAACCATGACCTCCGCCGGGAGATCGACACCTTGCTCGCCATGGACGATCCCAAGGGCGCCAAGGACGCCTTGACCATCTCGCGCTACGTGCGCTACCCGCGCGGAGAGGTCCTCGCCCTGAGCAAGCTGGGGCAGCACGAGGAAGCCTTGGCTCGCGCGACCGCGAGCGAAGACCTCGGGCGGGAACGCGGGGACGTGCTCATGGAACTCGGCCGCTACCGGGAGGCGGCGACCGCCTACGGTCAAGCCCGGGAGTACCTGTTGCGTGCCCGTGCGCTCTCCAAGGCGGGGCTGGTGGAGGAGGCGAAGTCCGCCTACCGCGACGCCATCGCCCGGCTCCGCCTCTCGCTCCGGGATCCCCAGGGGAGCTTGCAACGGGTGCGTCGGATCAAGGCCAAGTACGAGGAGGCGCCCGACGGACTGACGCGCGAGCGCGCGCGGTTGGCCCTGGCCAAGGCCTACGGCCTCCTGGCGCGCGACTACCGCCGGCTGGCCGAGGCCTACGCGGGAAGCGGAGAGCCCGGCGAGCGCGCCAAGGCCGCGAAGCTTGCCGCGAACGCCCTCAAGTTCTACCGCAAGCGCAAGGAGCTCCTCGAGGACCGAGTCGGCGGAGGCGACGCCTACGGCGCGAAGATCGTCGCGGACGAGGGCCTCGACCGACTCATCGAGGAGGTTCGGGCCGAGGCGGAGCGCTACCGCGGTTGAGCCTCGGCGCGCCTTCGTCGCGCGAGTGGCGGCGCGGCGGTTTCGCGTCGCCCGGGCGTTTCCGAGCTCGGAGCGCCGCTCGGCCCGCTTCTCCGCTGCTCTGCCTGGCGCCGAGGGAACGGCTCCCCGTATACTGAGGCCGTTCGCGGACCCAGCGCAGCGCTTGGCGCCCTCGTCCGCCGCCCCGCCGTAGCCCACGGCTCACGAACAAGGCAACGCGAATGGAATTGTCCAAACTCTACGCGGACTCGGACCGGCCTCAGCGGAAGAAGCCCGCGGCTCCTCGCTCCGCCGACGGCGCTTCCTCGCGCCGCCCGCGCTCCAAGAGCATCTACGCCGCGGCGACCGAGGTCCGCTCGACGCCGGCCAGCCCTGCGCCGTCCCCGCGCGACGGGCAGGAGCGCTCCGAGGAGCGGCCCGCACGCGAGCGCAAGCGTCGGCGACGCCGCGAGCGGCGCAAGGCCGGCGCGGCGGAGCGCGCCAAGAATGCGTCGCAACGGCGCGAGGCCGCGCGCGACGCCGTTCTCCCCGCCGACGGAGTGTTCGGCGGCGCCTTCCGCGCGTTCCCCCTCTCTGCCCAGGTCCTGAAGGCGGTGGACGACATGGGCTGGGAGGCGCCATCCGAGATCCAGGAGCGCATGATCCCGCGCGTTCTCGCCGGACGCGACGTGGTGGGCCAAGCGCGCACGGGCACGGGGAAGACGGGGGCATTTGCCATTCCCCTCGTCGAGCGCCTGAAGGATCGCGCCGCCGAAGGAGCGAAGGGCCGCGCTCCCAGCGCCCTCGTCCTCAGCCCGACGCGAGAGCTCGCCTTGCAGATCCACCGCCAGATGATCGAGCTGGCCGCCTACACGAAGCTCCGCTGCGTGGCGGTCTACGGCGGTGCCCCCATGGAACCGCAGTTGCGCGCGCTGCGCGCCGGCTGCGACGTCGTGGTGGGGACCCCGGGGCGGGTCATGGACCACATGCGCCGGGGCACCTTGCGCACCGACGCCATCTCGTGCTTCGTCCTCGACGAGGCCGACCGCATGTTCGATCTCGGCTTCCGCGACGACATCTACTGGGTGAGCCGGCGCCTTCCCGACGAAGGGCGCCAGACCCTCCTCCTCTCGGCCACCATGCCCAAGGAAGTTCTCCGGCTGAGCAAGGAAGTCACCTCGGATCCCGAGGAGATCTACACGGCGACCGGCACGCTGACCGTGCAGACCGTGGAGCAGTTCTACATTTCGGTGGACTCTCCCCGGAAGCTGGGCCTCTTGGTGCACTTGGTCGGCGAGGAACGCCCCGAGAAGGGGATCGTGTTCACGCGCACCAAGCGGGCGGCGGACCGCATTGCCGAGAGCTTGCGCAAGCGAGGCATCGACGCGGGGGAGATCCACGGCGACCTGCGCCAACGCCGTCGCGAGCAAATCCTCGAGCGCTTTCGCGAGGGGAACCTCGCCGTGATGGTCGCGACCGACGTCGCCGCCCGCGGACTCGACATCCAGGGAGTGACCCACGTCATCAACTTCGACATCCCCGAGGACCCCGAGGACTACGTCCACCGCGTTGGCCGCACCGCGCGCATGGGCCGCACCGGACGCGCCTTCACCTTCGTCACCCCCGAAGAGGGCCGCTGGCTCGATGAGATCGAGAAGCTGATCAACAAGCAGGTGCCGCGCTTCGAAGTCGAAGGCTACCGCTGCAAGGCCACCGACGAAGAACTCGCCCGCAGTCCCGCCGCTCGCCGAGGACGTCCCCAGCGCGACGCCGGCGAGCATCCCATGGCCCGAAAGCTCTCGCCGGCCCTTCTCAGCCTCCTGAACAACCGGCGCGGCGGCGGTCGGCGCGGTCCTCCGCCGAAGTCGGGCGGTGGGCGCAAGAAGGGCCGCGGGCGCCGCTGAGCCCACGGGCGCGTCCCGGCCGCCGCAGATGGCCCTGGCGGATTCCTGCCCGGAAGGAGCGTGCGGGGAGGGGCGCGCCCAGGTTCAGAAGGGTCGACGGCTCCTCTGCGTGGGCTTGAACCTCTGCGTCTGCTCGCCGGGTTCGAGGTTGCGCGAGCGCAGGTAATCGGAAACCCAGAGGTTCATGGGGTCCTCGCGTGGCTCGAGTTCCCGGGTGAACAGGTAGCGACCGCTCTTCGCGCACAGTATGCGCTCGAGGGCGCGCAGGCCCTTTCCGTCCCGGACCTCGGCCGCCATGATCCGGCCCAGGCAGAAGGTCACCACGGCGCGCGTTGTCTCGCCGCGCGGGGTGTCGAGCTTCAGCCGCAGCGTGCCCGTCCGGCGCTCGCGTTCGAGTTGGAGCATGAACTCGCGCAGGGCGTCGGTGGTCGGCAAGATCCCCTCGAGGTCCGGCCCGTCCTCGGAGAAGAGGGTCACCATGTCGCCGGTGTCCTGGAGCACGGCGGGGCCCGGAGGCGGTCCCACGAGCTCCACCCGGATCTGGAACGGGCCGATCCGCACGCAGCTCCCGTCGCGGAGGGGCGTCGCGTTGCGCACCCGCCGCCCGTCCACGGTCGTTCCGTTCTGGCTCGCGTTGTCGAAGACCACCGGCTGCTCGAGGCCCGGGTCCCACGTGAAGCGGGCGTGGAAGCGAGAGACCATGGTGTCGGGGAGGACCAAGTCGTTGTCGCGGTGCCGACCGCAGCGCAGGCTCTGCCCGGGCCTCAGCTCGAGGGTTCCGAATTCGGTGGTGTGCAGCTTGCAGACCCGGACCGCAGGGTCGGGATCGTTCATCGCTTCCCCCAGCGGGGTCAGGGTAACCCCGATCAACCATTCGTTCCAGGGGGGGCGCCTTCGGTCCGCCCTTCCCTCGTTCGTTTCCCTGGGCAGGAGCCCACGCTCCCCGGCGAAGGGGACGCGCAGGGGCCCTGAGACGAAACGACGTGCGCGGGGGCGACCGCCGGCGCTCGCCGGTGGGGCGCCCTTCCCGCGGGGGCTCTGGGTTCAGCCGTGGGCTTGCCGTGCTTCGAGGGCTTCCTTGAGCGCCGCTTCGCCGGCGTGCCAGTAGAGGAAGGCGTGCTGGAGGAGCTCGGTCGAGTGCTTCAGGCCCAGTTTGCTCTTGATGTGCGCGCGGTAGGTTTCGATGGTCTTGATGCTGAGCTCGAGTCCCTCGGCGATGCTTCGGGTGGTTTCGCCCTGCCCGATGAGGCGGAACACCTGCAACTCCCGGTCGCTGAGGCACTCGAGCGGGGAGGCCTCGGGGGCCAGTCCGGGGGCTGCGGCGCGTCGCGCCGCGCGGCGCTCGGCCACCTTCTCGCTCAGGTAGATTCCGCCGGCGAGGACGCGCCGCACCGCAGGGACGATGGTCTCGGTCGCCTCCTGCTTGTTCAGGTAGCCGAGCGCGCCGGCGCGCAAGACGCGCTCGGAGTAAAGGCTCTCCTCGTGCATGGAGACGACGAGCACCGGCAGCCAGGAGTGCTTCGCCTGGATCTCCTTGAGGAGTTCAAGCCCGTCCCGCGTTCCCAGCGAGAGGTCCACGATCGCCATGTGGGGCTGGTGCCGCCCGATGCACTCCAAGGCCCCTTCGAGGCCCTCCGCCTCGCAGCACACCTCGAGGTCCTCCTCCTGTTCGAGGAGCTGCTTCAGGCCGTGCCGAACCACCGGGTGGTCGTCGACCAGGAGGATCTGCGTGCGCTGCTTGGTGGGGGTCATGAGAGAGGAAGGACCTCCTAGGGAAAGGGTGTCGTCGATAGGATGGCTCGCGCCTCGGCGCTGGCCAAGCATCGGCGGATGTTTCGCTCGCCGCGTCGCCGCGCCCTCGCCCGGAGGCCCGGGAAACGCTCGGCGTTGAGCACGAAGGTGGCGTGTCGCAAGTGCCCCACCCGCGCAGCCACGCGCTCGTGGGGGATGAAGGCCGGCCGATGCCCGCGGGCGACGAGCTCTTCGTGGAGATGCTCTCCGCAGGTGCGCCAGCGTCCGTCGGGTCCACGCCAAGGCCCGAAGCCGACGCCCGCCTCGCGCAGTGCCTCGACGCGGTAGAGAGCGTGGCAGGGGCGCACGTAGGACGCCTCCGGTCCGGCGGCGCGGCCGCGCAGGCGGTCCCAGAAGACCTTGGCACGGCTCCCCGGGAACTTGGAGGCGCCGGCGTGGCTCGCCGCGTCGCCGAGGGCCTCGCGGAAGCAGGCGAACCAATCGGGCCGCCGCGCCCAAGCGTCGGAGTCGAGGGTCATGAGGAGGTCCCCGCGCGCCTCGCGCAAGCCAAGGTCCAGCGCGGCGCCGTGGTCGGCCGCCCCCTCGTTGCGGGCGTCGTCCCGAGGGAGGAGGCGGATGGCACCGGCCGCGGCCGCGGCCTCGGCCGTGCGTCGCGAGGCGTCGGAAGACCCGTTGTCTACGACGATGACCTCGTGGGGAACGCCCGGGGGATGCCGGAGCAAGCTCCCCAGGCACAGCCTCAACAGAGGCCCTGTGTTCCAGTTGGGGATCACGATGCTCAGGGTCGGCGACGAGGACATGCTGCGGCGCGCACCCTAGCAAAATCCGCCTCCGTAGGGCTCTCGGCGTCTGGTAGAGTCGGCGCCCAAGGAGGCAGCCCATGGCCATTCCCGTGACCCAGGTCCGCCGGGGCAACGTCGTCGACATCGACGGCACCCCCTACAAGGTGCTCGACCATCACCTGAACACGCCCGGCAACAAGGGCGGCATCGTGACCTTCAAGCTGCGCAACCTGGAGACCGGCGCCAACGTGCAGAAGCGCTTCAACTCCAACTCGTCCATCGAGACGATCTTCTTCTCCAAGAAGAGCTGCCAGTACCTCTACCCCGAGGGCAGCGGCTTCGTGTTCATGGACAACGAGACCTACGACCAGTTCACCCTGGGAACGGACATCCTCGGCGACATGATGAAGTACGTTCCCCTCAACAGCGACGTCATGGTCCTCTACCTCGAGGACCGCCCCGTGGACATCGAGCTCCCCGCCTCGGTCACCATGGAGGTCGTCGAGGCCGAGCCCGCGATCCGCGGCGACACGGCCACCAACGTGACGAAGCTTTGCAAGGTGGAGACGGGCCTCGAGGTCAAGGTGCCCCAGCACATCAAGGTAGGCGAGCGCATCTCCATCGACACTCGCTCGGGCGAGTTCCTCGGTCGCGCCAAGGGCTGAACTCATGCTCGGTGCGCCCCGCCTCCTCCTCTGCGCCGCTGCCCTCCTGGGCAGCGCCACCGTGTGCGTGGGCCAGCCGGTGCCCCTCGCGACCGACTGGGACGCGACCTTCGAAGCCGCCAAGCAACGCAACGTCCCGGTCCTGTTCCTCCTCGGTCGCGACGGAAAGACCCCTTGGACCGCGTGGTTCGAGAACCCCAAGCTGGCGAACTACCTCGCCGACCGGGTGTTGGTCATCGTCGGGCATCGGGGAGGTGGGCACGCACCCGCCAAGCACCGCGACCCCAAGACCGGCGAAGAGGTGGAGCGCTGCCCCGTCTATCCGCAGCTCACCTGCTCCGTGCACAAGCGCTTCTACGACGAGAAGGCGGGCTACTTCGATTACGAGGAGCTTCCTGCGGGCTTCCTCCTCCGCCCCGACGGGAAGCAGGCTGCCGCCGGCGTGGCCGCCCTCTCCGCCAAGGCCCTGCAACAGAAGATCGAAGAGGTGCAGTTCGCCCTTGGCGAAGGCGTCTTCGCCTCGGAGATCGCGCGGCTCGAGCGCGGACTGGCCAAGGGGGACGCCTACCTGGCCAAGGGGAAGTTCAAGGCCGCCCGCAAGATCTACGAGAAGCCGCTCAAGAAGAGGCTCAAGGCCCACCTCGAGCGGATCGTTCGCGGCCGTCTCGAGGCCCTCGACGAGGCCGCCAACGAGGCCATCGAGGCCGCCCGCGATCTTCCGCCCAAGAAGCGCCACGAGACGCTCAAGCGCATCGCCCGCGAGCTCAAGGGGCGGGCGCCGGAGGAGCGCGCCCGCCGGGTCCTGGCCGAGGTCGAAGGCGGCTCCTGAGCCCCAAGTGCGTGCTATGAGCTCCGCCGCCTCGCGAGACGTCCTCGTCGTCGAAGACGAGCCCGACATCCTCGAGGTCCTGGTCTACAATTTGAGGCGTGAGGGCTACTCGGTGCGGACCGCGCGCGACGGCGAGCAGGCCATCGCCCGGGCGCTCGAGGAACTCCCGCGGCTGATCCTCCTCGATCTCATGCTTCCGCGGCTCGGCGGGTTGGAAGTCTGCCGCCGCCTCCGTACTCGCGAGGCGCTGCGCGACGTCCCCATCATCATGGTCACGGCCAAGGGGCAGGAGGAGGACGTGGTGCAGGGCTTGGAAGTCGGCGCGGACGACTACGTGACCAAGCCCTTCCGCGTTCGGGAGTTGCTGGCACGCGTCAAGGCGGTTCTCCGCCGTCGAGGCGACGGGGAGCGCTCGCGCATCGAGCGGGACGAGCTGGTCATCGACCTCGAGGGCCACGAAGTGCGGGTTGGGAGGTCGCGGGTGCACCTGACGGCCACCGAGTTCCGGATCCTGGCCGCCCTCGCGCGCAGACCGGGTTGGGTGCTTACCCGCGGCCAGCTCCTCGACCGCGCCGTCGGTCCGACGAGCGAGGTGGGAGAGCGCAACATCGACGTGCACGTGGGCGCCCTGCGCAAGAAGCTCGGTCCCTACCGGGAACTGCTCGAAACGGTACGCGGAGTGGGCTACCGCTTTCGCGCATGAAGCGCTCTTGGCTCCTCCCCGTCGTCGTTTGCGGCGCGGCGCTTTCGCTGCTCGTCGCACTCGGCGCCGTCGGCGAGCGGGCCGCCGCGCGTGCCGAGGAAGGGGCGCTGCGAGCCGCGCTGGCGAGCCAGGTCCGGCTGCTCGCCGAGTTGGCGCGCCCTGCCCTCGAACGCGGCCAGCGGGAGGGGGGGATCGACCTCGAGGTCCGCTTGCGCTCCGGGATCGTCCCCGCGCGCTTTCGCCTGACCCTGATCGACGCTGCAGGCCGGGTGGTCGCTGACTCCCGCGAAGATCCGCGCCGAATGGAGAACCTCTCCGAACTGCCGGAGTTCGCCGCCCAGAGCGAAGGGGAGCCCGTGTTCCGCGCCCGGCGCGACCACGAACGGGGAGTGGACACCCTCTACTGCGCCCTCCCCATCCGCTCCGGTGAGCGCCTCCTCGGTCGCGCGCGGGTCGCCGCGACGCTCGACGGGGTGCTCATGCGTCGCCACGAGCTGCGGCGCCTCGTTCTCTGCGCGGCGCTCCTGCTCCTGACGACCACCTTCGTTCCCTGGCTTGCGCAAGGACGTGCACGGCGGCGTGAGCTCGAAGCCCTCGTCCGCGCGGCGCGGGAGCTCACCGAAGGAGGAACCGCCGACGTTCCGGAGTCGAACGCCGTCGACCCGACGAACCGGCTTCGTCAGGAGCTCGACCGCGTCGCCGATCGGACGCGCGCTCGTGTGGCCGAGGCCGAAGGAGAACGCCGTCGGCTTTCGGCGATCTTGGCCAGCATGGTCGAAGGCGTCGTCGCCGTGGACCGAGAGGAGCGGGTGGTCCACATCAACGACGTGGCGCGGGACCTCCTCTCGGCCCGCGACCGCGCCCTGGTGGGGGAGCCGGTGTGGAAGACCACGCGGGTTCGCGAAGTCCACGAGGCCTTGC
The DNA here is from genome assembly GCA_003695705.1 of Planctomycetota bacterium. GTDB lineage: Bacteria > Planctomycetota > J058 > J058 > J058 > J058. The sequence continues at coordinate 4,029 of RFHU01000344.1, read as the reverse complement.
GCGACGCTCTTCGCGGAGACGTGCCCACGCGCCGCGAGGCGTGCCTGTCTTCCCCCGCCGGAGTGGTCAACCTGGAACTCCACGCGGCCCCGCTCCGCTCGCCCTCGGCATCCGAATCGGCCGGGGCCGTCCTCGTCTTGCACGACGTTTCCGCCCTGCGTCGCCTCGAGGCGCACCGCAGGGACTTCGTCGCGAACGTCTCCCACGAACTCAAGACCCCGCTCACGGCCATCTGCGGGCTCGTGGAGACCCTCCTCGACGACCCGGAAATGGATGCCTCGACCCGCCGACGCTTCTTGCGTCGTGCGCACGCCCAAGCGGAGCGACTCGCCCGTTTGGTGGGCGACGTGCTCACCCTCTCCAAGGTCGAGTCCGAGGCCGAGAACGCACTGGAGCGCGTTCCGCTCGACCTGCGGGAGCCCCTTCGCGCCGCGCTGCGCCTCGCCGAGGAGGCAGCCGGCGCCAAGGGCGTCGCGTTGCGCGACGCCCTCCCTCCGGCTCCGGTTCCTCTCGTGGGCGACCGAGAGGCGCTGCGGGAAGCGGTCGACAACCTGCTGAGCAACGCCATCAAGTTCACGCCGGCCGGCGGGAGCGTGGTTCTGCGCCTCTCCTGTGCGGCGGAGCACGCGCTGGTCGAGGTGGAGGACACCGGCGTCGGCATTCGCCCCAAGGACCAGGAGCGCATCTTCGAACGTTTCTACCGGGTCGACGAAGCCCGCTCGCGCGCGATGGGCGGGACGGGCCTGGGCCTGTCCATCGTCAAGCACGTGGTCCTGGCCCACGGCGGCCTTGTGGACGTGCGCAGCGTCCCTGGGCAAGGCAGCGTGTTCTCCATCCGCCTGCCGCTGGCCGATGCCGACTCCGCGGGGTCTCCCTCCCCGCGTTGCGCCTCGGCGTGAGCTTCCTTAGGATTCCCTCCCGTGACGCGCCACCTGAACCGTGACTTGGAACACCTCGAGCGGCAGATCCTCGAGTTGGGCGCTTTCGTCGAGGAGGCCCTCAACAAGGCAACCCTGGCGCTCATCGACCGTCGACCGGAGTTGGCCCAAGAGGTGATCGACGGCGACCAGGCGATCGACGAGAAGGAAGTGGAGGTCGAGGAGGAGTGCTTGAAGATCCTCGCCCTCCATCAGCCGCTGGCCACCGACCTGCGCTTCATCGTCGCCGCGCTGAAGGTGAACAACGATCTGGAGCGCATGGGCGACCTGGCGTGCAACGTGGCCGAGCGCGCTCTCTACCTCTCCACGCACGAGCCCCTGGGCGTTCCCTTGGACTTCGACCGCATGGTGGCCGCGACGCGCAGCATGGTGAGCGACAGCCTGCGTGCGCTCGTGAATCAGGACGCGAGCCTTGCGCGCAACGTGTGCGAGCGGGACGACGAGGTCGACGCCATCAACAAGCAAATGTTCGTCGTCCTCCAAGAGAAGATGATCGAGGACCCGGCGGCGATCAAGAGGGCGGTGCACACCCTCTCGGCGTCCCGCCACCTAGAACGCATCGCCGACCTCGCCACGAACATCGCCGAGGACGTGGTGTTCATGGTCTCGGGCGATGTGATTCGGCACCGCTACGAAGACTATCGGGAAGGCGCTGGGAACTGATCGCCCGCGCCGTCCGGACCGACCGCGCCGACCGAGGAAGCGCCCGGCAGGTCACTCGCTGAGCGTGTGAGGCCGGGCGTCCAGACTGCGCTCGGCTCCATGCGCCGCCCCAGCTCCCGCGCCGAGGCCTTCCCTTCCGTCGCGACGGCGGTGTGCGGGCGACCGGGTCCCCGGAGGCCGCGCCTGGCGCCGCACGGCCGCCTCCCCTTCGGCCCGCGCGGTGAGCCCTCCGGATAGGGAACGACCCCAGGGGAGGCCTGGGGTCGTTCCGCCAATCGGAAGGAAGGAAGGATGGGTGTCGGCCAATTCGCTCGCCGAGAAGGGGTCGCCCGGATGCTTCCGGGCAGGTGGTGGAAGGAAGGGAGGAGGGTCGGCGAACGAACCGCTGATCGTTGCTTGCCCCTTTAGCGAGGGCTGTGCCTATCCCAACTCCTTATTCCTCGTCGTACGTCTCGCGCAGCGCTTCCCGAGATCGGGAGATCGCCTCGCACGGGTCGCACGCGGGATCCGTCTCAGCCGCTCCTTGCTCGGTGGGAGGGAACTCTCCCAGGGCCGTTCTCAAGACAAGGTCGGCGAAGGGGAAGGACACGTTGAAGTTTCCGCGCGTCATCCAGGACGGATCGTGGTGGAGTCGGTGGGGCCTGCGCAGGGTGCGGACGATCCAGCGCCTCCCGGGCCAGGAATCCTCGGGGAGATGGTGGGCGAGGTGCAGCCACTCGTAGACGACGTAGTAGAGGAGGGCCGAAGCCACGAACAACCACGCCGAGGCTGGATCGACGAACCACAGGGCGATTGCCAGGGGAGCGATCAAGAGGAGGAGCAGGGGCAGGACCCAGGGCGGGAAGAGGACGAGGGCCCACTCCCGGTGGCAGGCGGCGCCCATGCGCTCGCGGGTGAAGGCGACGTGATGCGTACGCGCGTGGCGCTCGTAGAGCGCTCCGAGCAGGCGGGTGCGCCGGTGCATGGGGCCCCGGTGGACCCACCACTCGAATAGGTTGGCGAACAGGATGGTGACCGGCACCAGACTCCACTGCCACGGACGCGGCGGGGTCTCCGCGAGCCAGCGACCAAGGAGCGCGATCGCACCGAGCGCAGCGAACGTAACGCCCAGAAGATGCAGGCGACCGTCGTACCAGCCTGGAATCTCCTCGAGGAGGCCGGCGCGGCGATCCTCGAGCCGGGCCACGTCAGGCCCCGTGCCGGAACTCGACGACGTCGCCGTCCTGCATCACGTAGTCCTTCCCCTCGAGGCGCATCTTCTTGGCCTCCTTGGCCGCCTTCCAGCTGCCGCAGGCGACGTAGTCGCTCCAGGAGACGACCTCGGCGCGGATGAAGCCGCGCGCGATGTCCGAGTGGATGACCCGCGCGGCCTCTACCGCCGTCGCCCCGCGGCGGACCGTCCACGCCCGGACCTCCTTGGGTCCCCCGGTGAGGAAGGACTGCTGGCCGAGGAGCGCGTAGGAGAGCCGGATCACCCGCTCGCGGAGGGGTTCGCTCAGGCCGAAGTCCGCGAGGAAGACCGCCCGGTCCTCGTCGTCGAGCTGCGCCAGCTCGGCTTCCAGGCGCCCTCGGATCGCCAGGATGACGTCGTCGACGTCGTCGAGCTGCTCGGGAACGGGCGGGAGGTCGAAGGCCGCAGGATCGTCTTCGTCGCCGATGTTCACCAAGGTCAGGGTCGGCTTGAGGGTCAGGAAGCGAAAGCCAGACAGCTTCTCCTGCTCCTCTGGGTTGAGGGTCCGCTTGAGGGGCACTCCGTCCTCGAGGGCCGGCTTGACACGCAAGAGGGTCTCGAGTTCGGCGACCTCGTCCTTGTAGGCTTTGTACGAGGGGCCGCGCTTGGTGGTCTGCTGCAGCTTCTCGACGCGCCGCTCGACCATGGCGAGGTCTTGGAGCACGAAGTCGGTCTCTAGGTCCTCGAGGTCTGCTCGCCAGTCGATGCGGTCCTTCGGATGGGGGACCGCGTCGCCGCCGAAGGCGCGCACCACCCGCACCAAGGCTTCTTGCTGGCGCGCGTCCCCGAAGAACTTTTCGCTTCCGCCGTAGGCTGGCAGGTCGAGGAACTCGACCCGGGCCGGGGTGACCTTCTTGGGCTTCCAGTCCCTCGCGAGGCGCTCGAGGCGTGGGTCGGGGACGGCCACCTCACGGCTGTGTTCGCGGCCCGCCCCGCTGAAGTCGGAGAGCTCGACGTTGGCTCCCGTGAGGGCGTTGAAGACGGTCGTCTTGCCGGAGAACTTCGGCCCGATCAGGGCGAGCTTCACGTGGATGACTCCGTGGGATCTCTGGGGGTGCCGCCGTCGTCCGGTTCGGCCCCTTCGTCGGTTGTCCGTTCGGACGAAGGAGGGAGCCGTCCCGAGGCGGAGGTCTCCTCGGCGGAGGTCTCCTCGGCGGAGGTCTCCTCGGCGGAGGCGGAGGCCTCCTCGGCGGAGGC
>RFHU01000343.1 GCA_003695705.1 Planctomycetota bacterium | reverse complement strand
GAGCAAGACCTACCTGAGCTGGCGCTTCCCGCTGCGTCGCGAGCGGGTCGAGGCGGTGGTGCGCCTCGACCTCGAGCTGGGGCCCGGCGAGGTCTTCGCCCTCCTCGGCCCCAACGGCGCCGGCAAGACCACCACCCTGCTCCTGCTCTTGGGCCTCCTCCCGCCCAGCGCGGGGGAGGTGCGCGTCTTCGGGGCTCCCCCCGGACACCGCGCCGCGCGCGCGCGGGTGGGCTACCTGCCCGAGGAGTCGCGCTTTCACGGCTTCCTCTCCGGGCGCGCCGCCCTGCGCTTCGTCGCCGGCCTGCACCCCGAGCTCGACCGCCGCGCGCGGGCCGCGCGGGTGGAGGAGCTGCTCGACTTCGTGGGCTTGCGGGCCGCCGCCGACCGCCCCGTCCGCGGCTATTCCAAGGGCATGCGCCGGCGCCTGGGCCTGGCGCAGGTCCTGGTGGGCGACCCGGACCTGGTCGTCCTCGACGAGCCCACCTCGGGCCTCGACCCCCTGGGGATCCGCGAGGTCAAGGACCTCATTGCCACCCTGCGCGCGCGCGGCAAGACCGTGCTCCTCTCCAGCCACGTGTTGGCCGACGTGCAGGACGTCTGCGACCGCTTGGCCATTCTGGACCGCGGGCGCCTCCTCGAATGCGGCGCGCTCGACGAGGTCCTCGCCGAGCGCGGGCGCACGGTGATCGAGCTCGAAGGCCTCGACGCCGAGGGCCGCGCCGAGCTCTGCGCGCGCGCCCAGGCCCTCGGGGCGAGGGTCCTGCGCGCGGGGCCTGCGCGCCGCTCCCTCGAAGCCCACTTCCTCGCCCGCGTGGCCGCCGCCCGCAGCGCGGAGGCCCCGCTCGGGGACGAAGGCGCAGCGCGCGGGGACGAGGGCGCAGCGCGCGGGGACGAGGGCGCTGCGCCGGCGGCGGGCGCCGTGGCGCCTGCGGCCGATTCCGCAAGCAGAAACGCTCCGGCCGGTCCCGACGCCGCGGGCGGTTCCGACGCACCGGCGGGCTCCGACGCTCCGGCGGGCTCCGACGCACCGGCGGGTTCCGGCGCTTCGGCCGCGGGCTCGGGAGCCGCTGCCCTCGGCGCGGACGCTCGGGGCGGGGAGGAGAGCGGGTGAGCCTCTCCGCCGCCGTCGCGCGACTCGGCGCTCCCCTCGGCGCCTACGCGGGGCTCACCCTGCGCGAAGGGCGCGCGCTGGGGCTCTTCTTCGTGCCCCTGGCCTACGCGGGGGCCTTGGGCCTTGCGGCCCTCTTGCCCGCCCCCGACCCGCTCGGGCGCGCGCGCCTCTTGCTCGACCTCTCGGTGGCCCTCTCCTTTGGCCTCTCGGCCCTGGCGCTGGGGGTCCTCTCCGCGCGCACCCTGGCCCACGAGGCGCGCGAGGGGATCGAAGGCGGGCTGCGCGTGCGGCCCGTGGGCGCCTGGACCCGGCCCCTCGGCAAGCTCGCGGGCCTCTTGGCCCTGGCCTGTGCGATCTGTCTGGCCCACGGTCTTCTCGGCGCCGCCGTCGTCCGAGCGGCGGCCGCCGCCTGCCCTGAGGCGCCGGCCTTCCTCTCGCCCGCCCGCCTCGCCGGAGCCCGCAGCGGGGTCTTTCGCGACCCGAGCGACCGGCGCCCCCGCCCCCTGGCGCCGGGCGAGTCCTTCGCCCCCACCGACCCCGCGCGGCCCGCCTGGTTCTTCGACGACGCGCCGCGCCGGGGGCCGGTGGAGCTGGTGCTCGACCTCGACGTGCGCCGCTACGCCTCGGCGGGGCGCGAAGGGAGCGTCGCCCTCGCCGCGCGTCGCGGCGCGGGCGAGGTCGAGGTTCTCCGCCGCACCGTGTTCGCGGGGCGCCCCCTGCGCGTGCTCGTCGATCCTCCGGGCGAGGGAGCGCTCTCGGTGGTCCTGCACCCCACCGGGGCGACGCTCGTCCTGCCGCGGGAAGATTCCCTCCGGCGGGTGGCCGGGCGGCAAGCCTTCGCCCTCGCCTACGGCCGCGCCCACCTCGGCGTCCTCTGCGCCTTGGCGGTTCTCTGCGCCTTGGGCCTCTTCTTCAGCGCCACCTGTCGGGTGCGCCCGGCCCTGCTCTTCGTGTTCGCGCTCGGCGTGGGCGGGACCTGCCTCGGACCGGCGCGGGCCCTCGCCGACGCCCTCGCCGAGGAGCCCGCGGTCGCCGCCCAGCTCGAAGAAGTCCTCGGCGGCCTCCTCACGGGCGAGGCCGGGGAGCACCGCCACGAGGCCTCGCACGAGGCGGCCGTCGCTCCCGGCGCGTGGAGCGGGGTGCGCCTCCTCTTGCGCGCCACGGCGGCCGCGCTCCCCGACCTAGGAAGCTACGACCGGCGCCTCTTCCTCCGGGAGGGGACGGCGACGGGCCTCGGCGACCTCTGGCCCGACCTCGGCCGTGCCTTGGCGACCGTGCTCCTGTGGGGTGGAGGCGCGGTCCTCGCCTCCTCGCTCGGCGGCCTTGGAGGGCGCGCGTGACCCTCCGAGACGGCGTGGCGCTCGCGTGCCTGGTGGGCGCGGCGGCCCTCGGCGGCCGCCTGGGGGAGCTCCGGCGCGGTGCCCGCACGGGCGCCGAAGCCCCGGCCAAGGAGCACGCCCTGGTGCGCCTGGGCGTCACGGCCCTGGGGGGGCTGCGGGCCTTCGTCCTCGACGCCCTCTGGTGCCAGGCGGTGGGGCAGTGGATGCGCAAGGAGTGGGACGCGAGCGAGGCGACCTTCGACCTGATCGAGGCCCTCGAGCCTCGGGTCCCCGAGGTCTACGTCGTGGCCGCCTGGACCTCCTGCTTCCAGATCGCGCCCGAGGCCGAGCGGCGGGGGCACTTCGAGGCGGCCTTCGGCTGGATGCAAGCGGGGCTCGCCCGCCTCGAGCGCGGCCGCCTCCGCAACCCCAAGAGCGCGCGCCTGCCCTACGTCGCCTCCTTCGTCCTCTACCAACAGTGCGTGCGCGAGCCCTACGCCTCGCGCCTGCGGGCGCAGGGGATCGAGCCCTTGCAGCGCGCCCGCGAGCTCGCCGTCGAGGCGAGCCGCCTCGCCCCCCGAAACCACGCCGTCCGCTTCTGGGAGCTCCAAGCCCACCGCGCCGAGGCGAGCTGGCTCGCCGAGGAAGGGCGACGCTCCGCCGCACGGGCCGCCCTCGAGCGCGCCGAGGAGGCGCGCCGGGCGTGCCTCGCGGCCTTGCCTCCGGTGCTCGGCGAAGCGGACGCCCCCCTGCGCCTCTTCCGCGAGCGCGTGGAGGGCATTGGCGAGATCCTCCGCCGCGCGCGCGCCGAGCTGGCGGCGCTCTCCGAGGGCGGCGACCGCGCCGAGGGCGGGGCGCCCTGCGCCGAGGGATCGGAGCCCGGGGGCGAGGGGCGCGCGCCCGGCGCCGCCCGCGCGGGCGGCGAGGAGGAGCAGCGGTGAGGGACGCCTTGGTGGCCGCGCGCCTGGCCCTCGGCACCTGCCGGAGCGTGTTCGCGCAGCCCTTCGCCTGGGGCGTGCTGCTCGCGACGGCCTTGCTGATCCCCACCGCGGCGGCCTTCACGTTGTTCGGCCTCGACGCGCGGATCCTCCTCGTGCGCGAAATGGGCCTCGGCTCGTGCCTCCTCGGCGGCCTCTTCCTCGTGCTCTTCTGCGAGAACGCCTTGCCCGGCGAGGACCTGCGCTCGGGCGAGGCGCTCTCGCTCCTCGCGGGCCCCGTGGCTCCCGGGGCCTACGTGGCGGGCCGCCTGGGCGGGCTGGGCCTTGCCCTCTCGCTCGCGCACGGAGCCTGGGCCCTGTCCCTCTGGGGAACCCTGCGCCTCTTCGCCGCGGGGCCCTTCGACGCCGGCCTCGGGGCGGCGCTCCTCCTCGGCGTGCTGGCGCTCCTCCTCCTCGCCGCCACCTTGCAGCTCCTCTCCCTCTGGCTCCCGGCGGGGGCCGTCCTCCCCGCCGGCGTGGCCCTCTACCTGTGCGGGCAGGCCAGCGAGCTCCTCCTGGCCGCCCCGGCTCCCTTCTCCTGGGCGCTCTCTCTGCTCCCGCAGCTCGGGGCCCTCGACGCCAGCGCGGCCGCCGCGGCCGGCGAGCCCCTGCCGGCGGTCTTCGGCGCGGGCGCCCTCGCCTACGCCGTCCTCTTCCTCTTTGGGGTGGGCGCCCTCACCCGGCGCACCTTGGTCCTCCGCGGAGCGTGCCTCCCGTGAGCCGCGGCGACGAAGCCTTCTTCTCGGGCGGGGCCGCGCGCGCGCAGCGCTTTCGCATTGAGGGCCACAGCACCCGCTACTCCACCGACCTTGCCCGCGGGGGCGAGGGCACCTTGGCGGAGACCCTCGAGCTCGGCCCGACCGAGCTCGTGTTCCGCGCCCACGAAGAACTCGCTCCCGGCGCGGAGCTGCGCCTCGGGGTGCAGATCCCCTTCAAGCGCAGCTTCGTGCGCGCCGTCGGCCGCGTCGAGGACTGCCGCCCCGAGCCCGACGGGAGCTACCGCGTGACCGTTCGCTACTCCAAGCTCCTCGCCGGAAACGACGAGGCCCTCTTCGACACCCTGCTGAGGTTCCTCTCTCCATGAAGCACTCCCTGCGCGCGCTCGGGAGCGGGCTCCTGTCCGTCGTGCTCTGCGCTTGCAGCGCCCCCGCCCACTGGCGCGAGACCGTGCGCGACATGATCGAGGACGGGCGCTACGAAGAAGCCATGGCGCTCTCCAAGGAGCATTCGCACAGCAGCGACGAGCGCGAACGCCACGCCGCCCTCTCCCTCCTCTTCGGAGCCCGCCTCGCCCAGCTCGAACGGATCCGCGACCTGCGCAAGCTCGAGAAGCTCGTCACCACCGGGAGCCTCCTCGACGAAGTCGACGAGGCCATGACCCAGCCCGAGACCGAGGACAGGTCTCGCGAGGAGATCGTCCGCCGCCACGGATTCGACCAGCCCCTCGACACGGCGGGCCCCGAGCTGCGCCGCAAGCTCGAGGCCCGCGTCCCCAGCTTGCGCCTGCGGCGCGCCGAGCTCTCGGCGGTCTTCGAGGAGCTCTTCGAGGCCACGCAGACGAACATCGTCGCCGATCCCGCGGTCATTGCCAGCAAGACCATTACGCTGACGGCCCGCGACATTCCGGTCGTCGACGTGCTCGAACACGTAGCCGCCGTCCACGACCTCCACTACGAGCTGCGCGAGAACTCGGTCCTCGTGCGCGGGCCCGGACGGCCCGTGTTCCTCACCCGCACCTACCGCCTGCGCCGCGGCCTCTCCGAGTTCGACCAGTCGAGCACCTTCGACTCCCTCGGCGACCTCGGCCTCCTCTCCTCCACCGCACGCACCACAGGCGGTGTCGGCGGCGTCGGCGGCGCCGGCGGGACCGCGACGTCGGGGACCGGGG
>RFHU01000342.1 GCA_003695705.1 Planctomycetota bacterium | reverse complement strand
GTTCAAGAAGATCCTCACCGATCCGGTCCCGCCCCTTCCCCCTCGTCCCGGCGTTCCGGGCGAACTGCGACGGCTCATCGAAGAGCTCCTGGCGAAGGAGCCCGAGGCGCGCCCCGCGAGCGCCGACGCGGTGGTGGCCACCCTCGACACGGTGGTCTCGGCCCTCCCCCCCGACCCGGTTTCCCTTTCCTGGCCGCCCGGAGCGCGCGCGGCGGTCGCCAACCGGGCCACCGTGGAACTCGGCGAAGGGCGGGCGGCCGACTCCACCGCGCCCATTCCCCTGCCGAGCGACGCCGCGCCCCTCTCCGGCGACGCGGCGCCCACCGGAACCGTCCGGCCGCCGGACAGCACCTTCGACGACGCCATTCCCACTGCCCTGTTGACCTCGCCCCGCGCCAACGGAGGCGACGCGGCCGACCGCCCCGCACGGGCGAAGCTGGTCCGCGCAGGGGCGGCCCTGGCGGGGGCCCTCGTCCTGGCCCTGGCGGCCCTCCTCGCCTGGGGCGCCCTGCCCGGCGGAGGAGCCACCGCCACGCGCCCCCCGCGCGTGGCGGTGCTCGACTGGGAGGACCGGTTGGGGGATCCGAGCCTGGACTGGATCCCCCAGGGCGTCTCGGAGTTCGTGGCCTCGCAGCTCCTCAGCGCCCCCGAGCGGGTGACCGTGATCGACCCCGCCGCGGTCGCGGCGGCCCTCGAGAGAGCGCGAGCCCAGCAGCGCTCGCTCGCCGACGCCCAGCGCGGCGAGCGCACCGACGCCCAGCGCGCCGAGCTCACCGACGCCCAGCGCGCCGAGCTCGCCGGCTCGCTCGGTGCCGACCTGTGCATTTGCGGCACGGTCTACGCGCTCGGCGGTCAGGCGGCGATCCGAACCCAGCTCCTGCGCGCCCCGAGCGGCGAGGCCCTCTCCTTCCCCCTCCCGCCCACGGTCGTCAAGGAGAACGAGGTGCTCGACCAGATCGCGGCCATTGCGGAGGCAGCCCTCGAACGCACCAGCGCCGAGCGCGTGCCCTTGCCCGCCGAAGTTCCCGGAGCCGAGGTCACCGCCGCCTACGAGCCGGCCCCGGCCCAGAAGCTCGCCCAGGCGGGCCGTGCGCTCGAGGACGAGGTTTCGCCCGCGCCCGGCGAAGCCAACGAGGCCGACGCAGCCGGTGGCGCGCTCGGTGCGCCGAGCGACACGCTTCTGCCCGCCGACGCCCCGTCCGAGCCGCCCCCGCCCAACGGGCCTCCTGCCCCTCCGGCTCCGCCGGCCGCCGTCCCGGCTCCGCCGGCCGCCGTCCCGGTCCCGCCGGCCGCCGGTCGCGCGCTCCCGACCGGCCTTGCGGGGCGGAGTTTGCGGACGCGGTCCCCCGGACGCGCGCGCAGGGAGCGGGATCGCTTCGCTGGCTCCGAAGCCGCGGCCAAGGACCGCTCCGAGAAGCGCTCGTCCCCGGCCTCGCGGTCCCCCCGGCCAAGGAAACCCCTGCGGGGGGAATCCTTCTTGGGGGGTGCATTCGCCGACCACGAGGAAGTCGCCGAGGCCGAGAAGGAAGGCGCCGCCGCAGAGCGCCGAGGACGGAGCGAGCTGCTCGCTGCCCTCGAGCGGGTCCGGCCCTCGCGGCAGAACGAGCTCGTGCGGCTCCTCCGCCGGGCCGCCGCGTCCCGCGACCCCGCAGTCGAGCGCGCCGTGCAGGAGGTGCTCGAGGGTTGCCCGCCCCTCCACCGCCGCATGCTGCGGGCCCTTTACCTGCGAGCGCGCGCTCGGCACTGAGCGCCGCCTCTCTGCGCGCCCTGGGGCCGCGGTCCCGCCCCCGGACGCCTCGGGGCGGGGCGCGGGCCCGCTTGCGCTGAGGCTGGCGCCTCCTAGCGAGGTCGCTAGCCTGGAGGTTGTGAAGCCTACGCTCGACCCCAGCGTGCTGGAAGGTCTTCGCGCGGAGATGGAAGGCAGCGGCATCGACCTGGTGGCCGAGCTCGTCGCGGCGTACCTTTCCGACGCCCCTCGGCTCTACGCGGGGCTGGTGGAGGCCCTGCGTGCCGACGACTCCGAGCGCGTCCGCCGGCAGGCCCACAAGCTCAAGGGCGCCTCGCTGAGCCTCGGCGCCAGTCGCCTGGTGGAGCTCTGCCAGCTCGTGGAGGAGCGAGCCGCCCAGGCGGACCTCGCGCCCTGCCAGGCCCTGGTCGACGAGGCGGCGCAGGAGCTCGAGCGGGCGACGAGCGCCCTGCAGGAGCTGCGCCGGGCTTCCTGAGGGCCTCTCCGCAGCGCCGACCGCCCGGCCCTCCCCGGCGAGGGGCACCCCTCGCGCGCGCTTCGGTGCAACGGGCGGCGCGGGCCGCGCCTTGCGCGAGCGCCGCGAACTCGGGGAGCGAGGGACGCTCGTGCGGCTCCTCCGCCGGGCCACGGGTCGTCCCGGCGGCGACGCCGGTTGCGGTCAGTCCACGAGCGGAGCTACCCGCAGCGAGGCGAGGTTGGCCAGCAAGGCGACGAGGTGGACGTCGTCGGCCTCGACCGGCTGCGCAGGGTCGGTGCGCTCGAAGTAGAGCAGCCCCAGCGAGCGCCCGGACGCGATGAGCGGCGCCGCCAGTCCCCCCTGCCCTGCCATGGCGCCTGCCACGCGGATCACCGTGCGGACTTGCAGGCAGCGGTCGATGATCTCCTGGGCGACGCCGGCGCCTTCGTCGGTGCCGTCGCGCCGACGCTCGACGGTCAGCAGCGGATTGCGGCCGTCCTCCTCGAAGAGGAGCGCCACCGCGCGGTCGGCTTCGAAGACCTCGAGGAAGCCCATGGCCAGGCGCTCGAGGAGAAGTTCGAAGTCTTCTTGGGTCATGAGTTCGTCGCCGAGCTGGCGGGCGCGCGCGAGCACGCGGGCCCGCCGCGCGTCTCGCTCGCGCGCCTTGCGGCCGGCGGGATCGCCTTCCCCAGGCCGTGGGAGGGGTCGGGTGTCGGCCTCGCTGCCGGGGCGCTCGATCGCTCCGTGCCCCTCGGGGAGCTTTGCGGACGGGTCGCCGCCGACTCCCTCCCCCTCCGCGCCGAAGTCGGTTCCCCCGACCTCGAGCGTGCCTTCGCCGGGTCCTCCGGAGGTCGACGGGGCGCCCTTCGCGGAGGAGGCCGCTTCCCGCTCAGGCTCCGCCGCGAGGCCGGCGGCCTCGCTCGGCGGCTTCGGCGAGCGCGGCGTCGGTGCCGCAGGCCCGGCCTCCGCGCGGAGCAGACGGTCCAACTCGGCCGCGCGGGCGGCGTGGTCGGCTGCTTGCTCCGCGCCGTGGGGCGACGGGGGGAGGCCGTCCGCGAGGGTCGACCGCGAGGTGGCTCCGCTGAGGCGGAGCCGGCGCGTCGTTCGTCCCCGAGGACGCGAGCGTGCCGACGCGTGCGAGGCGATCCGCAGCACGCGCAGCTTCAGCTCCCCGAGGCGGAGGGAGTCTCCGGGCTCGAGGCGCCCCTTCCGGCGCCGCTCGCCGTTGATCCTCGTCTCTCCCGCGAACAGGTCTTGCAAGGAGAGTTCGTCGCCTTCGCGGACCAGGACGACTTGGTGCGGAGCGACCGACGGCTCGGCGAGGACCAGGTCGTTGTCGGGTGCGCTGCCGATGCTCGTGGTCCCCTCGGGAATGGGGAACACCACGGGGTGCCCGTCGCGGTCGGGGAAGAGGAGGCTCAACTCGGGCCGCGGCCCCCGCTCAGCTGGCACCGTCCCCCTGCGCCTCTTCGTCGAGCACCTTCATGGCCTCCATGAGGAGGCTCATGGTGCCGGCGGTGATGCGGTTCGTCCGCGGCTTGCGGCCCTCGTGGAAGCGGAAGTGGCCGTGCCGGAGCCGTGCGATGGACACGAAGGCCTCCTCGGAGGCAAAGCGGCCGATCCACGCGTCGCGCACCTCGCCCTCCTCGAAGGCGAGGCCCGCCTCGCCCGTCTCGAGGGAGACGATCAGCTCCCCGGTCTTGCGCGAGAAGTTGAGGAAGCCCACCAGCTCGGCGAAGCCGAGCTGACCGAGGTCGCCCTCGATGAGGGGACGGTCCCCCGCGGGAGGGCGCCCGCCCTCGATTTGCGCGATGCGGTGCACCGCCTCGATCTTGCGGGCGAGGACTTCCTTCTTGAAGGGTTTGGTCACGTAGCTGGAGGCGCCCACGGCGAAGGCCTTGGCGATCTTTTCCTCTTCGCCCTCGCTGCTGATCACGATGACCGGCAGGTTCGCGGTGGCCGGGTCGGCGCGCAGGGACTCGATGAGCTTCAGCCCGTCCATGCCCGGCATGTTCCAATCGGTGAGGACGAGCTCCACCGCGCCGCCGAGGTCCTTTAGCTTCTGCAGGGCGTCGAGGCCGTTCTTCGCCTCGACCACGTCTTCGAGCCCGACTTCGCGGAGTACCTTCTTCTGGACCTTGCGCGAGAGGCCGGAGTCGTCGACGAGCAAGACCTTCACCAGGGAACCCCCAAGAGGTAGCGGATCTTACCATTGACGAGGTCGCCGCTCCTCGGCGCAGGACCTTCCCAGGCGAGCGCGGCGCCCAGCGGTCATGTAGGCTCGGGGGCGTGGACGGTCCTTCTCGAGGAGTTCGGTGCGCGGCCCGCTTGGGTCCGGCGGAGCGCGTGCGCACGCGCGACGACTTCTTGCGCCTGCGCCGCGAGGGCCGGCGCGGCGGCGACGAGGTGTTGCGCGTCCTCGTCGCTCCCAACGGTCGCTCCTGGTCGCGCGTGGCCAGCGCCGTGCCGCGTCGTTGCGGGAAGGCCGTGCTGCGCAACCGCTTGCGCAGGCTCTACCGGGAGGCCTTTCGCCTGGAGAAGAACTCCCTCCCGGCGGGCTACGACGTGGTCATCTCCCCGGCGCGCGGGGCCACGTCCCCCGCCCTCGACGATGTCCGCCGTTCCCTGGTGCGTCTGGTCCGGCAGGTGGTGTCTCGCCTGGAGCGTCGGCAGGCGCGAAGCGTCGCGCGTGAGCGCTGAGCGGAGAGAAGCGGAGGTGCGTATTCCCTCGGCCCTCCCGCCTTCGGACCCGACGGGCAACGTGGCTTGGCCCCCCGCTCCCGACGGCGGGCAAAGCCCGGGCCCCGAGCCGCGGGCAGCCGACGACCCCGCGCCTGCGCGGCCCTCGCCGTCCGCCCTGGCGACCGCCCCGGCCCGCGGCGCGCCTTCGGTCGCGCAGGGAGCGGAACCGCTCCGCCCGGGAAGCCCCCCTCCGCCGGCGCAGGGATGGTTGGCCTCGCCGGCCGCCGACGGGGTCAGCTTGCTCCTGTTCGCCTTGGCGGCGGCCTTCGTGGGCGACGTGCTCCTTCTGTGGAGTCCTTCCCCCCTCCGGGCGCTGGCCGCGGCCTCGGTCTCCGTCCTGGGCGCGCTCGGGGTGGCCATCGAGCGGGGGCGGGCGCGGCGCCTCTCCCTCCCCGCGGCGGCGGGCGTGGGGGCGGCCTCCGCCGGACTCCACCTGTTCGCCGCGACCGCGCCCGCTGCGGCGGGCGCCTGGTGGGCGGCGCCCGTCTCGCCCGCGTGGCTCGCGGCGCGCTGCCTGCTCGTCCTGGTGGCCGGCGCCTTCCTTGCCCGCTGGGGCGCGCGCCTCGACCGGGGCGAGGAGGCCTGGCGCGCGCTCGTCCGCGCCGGTCCGCCGAGCGGCGAGAGCCCCCTGGCGAACCACATCGCGGCCCTGCGCTTTCCCCCCGCGCTGACGCCTCTCTCCTGGGCCCTCGGGCTCTGCGGCCTGCCGCTGCGGCTCGCCGCGCTGGCGGCGATCCTCGGCTACCAGCTCACCGTCTCGCGCCTCATGCCCTCGGCCTGCCGCTACGAGCCCTCCTGCTCGCGCTACGGCTTCGGCGCCGTCTGGGCCCACGGCTTCCTCCGCGGCGGGCTCCTGACCGCGCTGCGGTTGCTCCGCTGTTCGCCCATCGGTCCCGGCGGTTACGATCCCGTCCCTCGTCCGGAAGGGAGCCCTCGACCGCGTTGACCCTCTCCGTCCCTTGCCCTTCGCACCGCGTCCGCTCCTGGCTCGTCGCGTTCTGGTTGCTGGGCCTCTGCGGCTGCGGGAGTTCGGAGCGGATCGACCGACCGGAGTCCCCGCGCGAACTCCAACCCGAGCTCACCCCGGTTGCGGTCCGCGTGGGCGCCCTCGACGACTATTGGACCGAACGCTTCGGCGACTACCTCGACCCCGACGAGCTCTACCGCTACTGGATCCAGCCCGAGGAGCGGCGCTTCGCCTCTTACGGCATGCGCTGGCTGGAATTCGCGCTGCGGGAGGACCTCCTCGGCGAGGTCGCCTGGAGGGTCCCCGACGACGTGCAGGAACGCTTCCGCGCTCAGCCCGACTACGACGCGTCGAAGCGCCTCCTCGAATCCTTGCCCGAGAGCGAGCGCCAATGAGCAAGCGATGCTTCGTCCTCGACACCAACGTCCTCTTGCACGCCCCGGGCTGCCTGCGGCAGTTCGAGGAGAACACCGTGGTCGTTCCGGTGGACGTGATCGAGGAACTCGACAAGTTCAAGACCCACAACGACGAACTGGGCCGCAACGCCCGCGCGGTGGTCCGCATCATCGACGAAGCGCGCCAGCGTGGCTCGCTGGCCACCGGCGCGCCCATCAACGACCAGGGCGGAACCATCGTGATCGACCTCAAGCCGGTGTGCTTGCTCGAGGACGGTTTGCGCGACGACACCCCCGACAATCGGATCATCTCGGTCGCCTACCGCCTCAAGCGCGAGGGCTACCCGGTGACGATCATCAGCAAGGACGTTGCCATGCGCGTCAAGAGCGACGCCCTGGGCATTCCCGCCGAGGACTTCGAGAGCGACAAGGTCCCCTCGCCCGACGATCTCTACCTGGGTTGGCGCATCCACCGTTGTCCGGCCGAGTTCGTGGAGCGCATCCACGAGGGCGAGCAGGTGAGCCTCGACCTCGAGGACGTACTCCCCAACGAAGCGATCCTCCTCCGCGCCGAGGAGAACCCCAAGCGGACGGCGCTGGCCCGGCCGGTGCACGGGTGGGACGGTCCCGGCGTCCGCCTGCGTCCCTTCCTCTCCGCAAACGCGCCGGTCAACGGCGTCTCGCCGCGGAACCTCGAGCAACGCGTCGCCCTCGAACTCCTCCTCGACCCCGAGGTCAGCCTGGTGACCTTGGTCGGCAAGGCCGGCACGGGCAAGACCCTCCTGGCCCTCGTGGCCGGGCTCTACCTGACGACCAAGAAGCATTACTACGAGAAGCTGCTCGTCTCCCGGCCCGTGATGCCCCTCGGGCGCGACATTGGCTACCTCCCCGGCACCGCCGAGGAGAAGCTGATGCCCTGGCTGAAGCCGATCTTCGACAACATGAAGTTCATCCTCCGCGAGCGCACGCCGGGGGAGGCCGACAAGAAGATCATGGAGATGTTCAAGAACAACGTGGTTGACGTGGAGCCGCTCACCTTCATCCGCGGCCGCTCGATCCATCACCAATTCATGGTGGTGGACGAGTGCCAGAACCTGACTCCGCACCAGATCCGCACCCTGGTGTCGCGCGTCGGCCACGAGACCAAGCTCGTGCTCACCGGCGACCCGTACCAGATCGACAACCCCTACCTCGACAGCCGCTCGAACGGGCTGACGTACGTCGCCGAACGGATGAAGGGGCAGACGGTGGCAGGGCACGTCTCCTTTACCAAGAGCGAGCGCAGCCGGTTGGCATCCGTCGCCGTGGAGATCCTCTGAGGGGTCGGTGGGAGGGGCTCGTGTCCCGAACGTTGTCTCGATCGCTCTGAGGCGGACGAGTGGCGCCGCGGAGGGGTCGCGCCCGCGCGACTTCTTGGGAGGGCAGGCGGGCGATCCCCGGCGACCCTCGGACGCAGGCTTGGTGTAAGCTACGCCTTTTCCAGCGTCCGAGGGTCTGAGAAGGGTGCTCCGCAACCGCTGCGTTCAGTGCGACGAGGTGATCGAGGCCCCCGACCGGATGCGCGGCCGGGAGGTTGCCTGTCCGCGCTGCGAGGCCGCCAACGTTCTCCTTTCCGCGGAGGACGCCGCGGCGCATCGGCGCGCCGTCGAGCGCGAACGCGAACGCGAGCGCCGCCGCTTCTTGGCCGCACTCGCTCCGGGCGCGGGGGCAGCGGGCGCGGGGGCAGCGGGCGCGCCGACGAGGGCGGGTTCGACGGCGACCGGGAGCTACGACCTCGCCTTGCTCGCTGCTCGGAGGCTCGAGGACGTCTCGGTCTATTTGTTCGCCTTCGCCTACCTCTCCGCCGTTGCCTGGGTGGGCCTGGGCGTGGGGATCTACCTGTGGGGTGGGCTCTCCGGAGCCTGGGGCGGGCTGGCCGTCGCCTTCGGCCTGGCCCT
Organism: Planctomycetota bacterium; assembly: GCA_003695705.1. Lineage (GTDB taxonomy): Bacteria > Planctomycetota > J058 > J058 > J058 > J058. The sequence goes on along the minus strand of RFHU01000342.1, from coordinate 1,456 downwards.
CGGCCTCTCTTCCTTTGCGCTCTTCAAGTACAGCAGCGACGCGACCCGGGCCGTGGCCGACCTGACCGACCTGCAGTGCTCCGTCGACGCCCGCCTCGCCGAACTGCAGCGCCGCCTGGAGGCCCTCCCCGCGGCGGCTGCCTCGCTGGAGACGGCAAAGGCCGGACCCGAGGCGTGAGCTCGCAGCGCCCGCAATCGGTTCCCGAGCGGAGGCGTCGCCTCTCGCCTCTGCCCGGCGAGGCGCGGCAGGCCGCCGCGGCGGGGACTGAACCTCGCCGCCTGGCCGCGCGTCCCAGGCCCGAGGCGAGCATGTACCTTCGGCAGCGGGCAGCGAGGCGGCAGCAAGGCGCTGCCCTGATCTTGACCCTCTTGGTGCTCGCGATCCTGGTCGTACTGGTGGTGCAATTCGTCTTCTCCATGAAGATCGAAGAGCAGATCACCCAGAACGCGGACACGGACGCTCAGTTCGCCATGGCGGCCCGCGGGGTCGGGCCGGTGCTCGGGGCCTTGTTCCGCGACGATCGCGCCAACGGAGAACCGGCCGGCGAAGTGGACACCCTGGCCGACGTGCTGTTCGATCCCAAGACCGAGGCCCAGCGGACGGTCACCCTGGGCGACGTGGAGTTGCGGATCGAGGCCGAGGACCTCGAACGCCGATTTCCTCTTGCCTGGCTGGCCGACGAAGAGCGCAAGGAATACGCGCAGAAGGCTCTCGAGCGCCTGATCCGCGAGGTGGCTCCCGAGGCGGGCGACCCGGCAGCCCTCGCCGAGGAGATCGCCGCCACGGTTCAAAGCCTGTCGGACGGCGGCGCCGAGGGGCCCGCCCCGGGGCTGCCGCCGGGCGAGGAGGGCGGCGCCGAGGGCCCCGCTCAGCGAGGCATTCTGAGCCTCGACCAGCTCCTCGCGACGCCCGCGCCGTCGGAGGCCGCGCCTTCGGCGGACCCCGAGGCCGCGCCGTCCGGTGGCGTCTCCTACGAGCTCCTCTACGGGGACCCGGAAGCCGATCCACCCACCAAGGGCCTCGCCCCCTACGTGACGACCTGGCCGGTGGGTGCGGTGAACCTCAACACCGTGCTCCCCGAGGTCCTCCTCGCCCTCTGGCCCGAGGAAGACCACGAAGAGCAGGATCCGCCCGGGAAGACGAACTACTGGGAGAACGGCGACCAGCTCGCGCGCGAACTGGTTCGCAAGGTGCAAGAGCACCGGATCGACCCCGCCTTCCAGAGCGGCGAAGGAGGAGCCTCCACGGGAGAAGGGGGCACCCCTCCGCCCTCGGGCGGCGGACCGGGAGAGCCGGGCGGCGGCGCCGGCGCGTCTCGCCAGTGGGGGGGCGAGGCCTTCACCGAGGTCGAACAGCTCAAGGACCTCGACGAGAAGCTCGCGAAGATCTTCCCTGCGCAGGGGGGCCAAGGCGGCCAGGGCGGCCAAGGCGGCCAGGGCGGCCAAGGGGGCCAAG
>RFHU01000341.1 GCA_003695705.1 Planctomycetota bacterium | reverse complement strand
GTACGGCGCTGCGAGCGGTCGTAGCGCATGTCCAGCGGGCCGTCGCGCTCCAGGGAGAACCCGCGCGACGGATCCTCGATCTGGGCCGAATTCACGCCGAGATCCAGCAGCAGGGCGTCAACCTGCGGAATGTCCAGCCGGTCGAGGACGGTGACAAAGTCGGCGTAGTTGGCCTGTTCCAGCACGAGTCGCACGTCCGTGCAGCCCAGCGCCCGCAGGCGCCGACGAAAGCGCTCGGCCCAGCCCCCCGTCCCCGGGCGACGAAACGCTGGCCCGCGCGGATGCCACGTCTGCCGGCTCCGGAGCGACGAGGCCCGCCGGCGACGCCCCTTCGGACCGCCGCGGCCTCCTCGAGGGCACCGTGTCCGACGACGGAGGGCGCCTGGCGTTGGCCCTCCAGCGCCTCGCCGGGAGCTTGGTCCTCGAGCGAGGCGGAGAGCGGCGGCGCCTCCAGCGCGCCGCGGGCGAGGTCGCCCTGCGTCCGGGCGACCTCCTCAGCAGCGCGCGGGGAGCCTTCGTCTCTCTCGACGGCGGCGCCTTCGACCTGTGCCTCGATCGCGGCACCCGCCTGCAGGTTCGAGCCGCGCGCTCGGGGCCCTTCCTGGGGCTCGAGCAGGGGCGTGTGCTCGCGGAGGTCGCCACGCTCCCGAGCGGTCGCCGTTTCGGGGTGGTCACCCGCGAGGCCGAATTCCATGTGCTGGGAACCGTCTTCGCCGTCGAGGCCGGAGCCGGGGGCTCGCGGGTCGTGGTCGCCGAGGGGACGGTGGAGGCCCGCGCCGGCGGTCAGACCGTCCGAGTCCCGGCAGGCCGCGCTTGTGCCAGCGACCCCCGCGGTCGCCTCGCCCGTCCTCGCCCCGCGAGCGCGGAGGAGCTTGCCTGGGCCGAAGCCCTGGCCCCCCGGCGGCGGCTGCTCTTCGAGGCGACCTTCGACGACCGCAAACTCCGCGGCTTCGTCGGCGCCTTGAGCGAGGCGGAGGCCGCCGCCCCCGGCGACCTGTGCTTGCGCCTCCAGCCCCTCGCCGGGAATCGTTTCTGGGGCCAGTGGGCCCACGCGCCGCAGGGGCGCCTGCCAAGCCTGCGCGCAGCCCCCGGCGTCGCCCTGCAGTTCTCCCTCTGGACCGAGCGCCCTGCGGAGGTCCTGCTCCAAGCGCGCAACGAGACCCAGGGCAAGGACTTCAAGCGCTCCTTCGCGCACCCCGGCGGCTTCTGGAAGACCTTCACCGTCGCGCTCATGGACCTCAGCACCTACTACGACCCGGGCAAACACCCCGTGCGCGAAGGCGACCTGTTCACCGACCTCGAGGTCTACGCCTGCGAGCCCGGAGACGCGCAGGTCGTGCTCCTCGACGACGTACGCGTCTACCGCAAGCTCTACCGCTGACCTGCGCGCCGCGACCGGCCGCGCACCGTGTCGCCTCCTCGAAGTCGCGGGAGCGGCCGACGGTTCTCCGGCCCTTCAGCGGAGGATGAGGTAGTCCTCGAGGGCCAGGGCGTCCATCTTCGAGGCCGCAAAGCAGTCCAGCGCGTCCTCGGGAGTGCACACGATGGGCTCGTTTTCGTTGAAGGAGGTGTTCAGGAGGAGGGGTACGCCGCTCCGGGCGTGGAAGGCGCTCAGGAGGGCGTGGAAGCGCGGGCAGGACGCCTCCTCCACGGTTTGCACCCGGCAGGTCCCGTCGGCGTGGACGACGGCCGGAATCTCCTCGCGCCGTTCGGGGCGTACCGGCTGCGCGTACGCCATGAAGGGGCTTTCCCAAGCCGACTCGAAGAACTCCCCGAAGTGCTCGGAGAGGACGGAGGCCGCGAAGGGGCGGAAGGGCTCGCGATACTTGATGCGCGAGTTGAGGACTTCCCGCATTTCGGCGCGCCGCGGATCGGCAAGGATCGAACGGCCTCCCAGGGCTCGGGGACCGAACTCGAGGCGGCCCTGGAACCATCCGACGACCTTCCCGTCGCAGAGCAAGTCTGCGACCTCCTCGGCGACCCGCTCGCAGCGGGCGAAGCGCAGGCCGCTCCCTTCGAGCGCCCGCTCGATGGCTTCGGCCGAGTAGCCCGGACCGAGCTGAGCGCTGCGCAGCTGCGGCCGGGGCCACGGAGACTCCGGCGCCGCCCGTCGGGCGGCCACCAGGGCCGCGCCCACGGCCGTTCCTGCGTCGCCGGGGGCGGGGGGGACGAAGACCTCGGGAAAGAGGCCCGCGGCCCGGAGCACGCGGTTGGCCGCGCAATTGAGCGCAACGCCGCCCGCGTAGCAGAGCCGGCGGGCGTCGGGGAGCAGCTCCCGCAAACGCCGAAGGAGGTGGAGCAAGGCCTCCTCGAGGACCGCCTGCAGCGAGGCGGCGAGGTCGCGGTCGCGCACGCCCACCTCGGCGTAGCGGTGCCGCGGAGGCCCGAAGACCTCGATGAGCCGCTCGCTGAAGATGTCCTCGACGTAGGGGACGCGGTCCTCCCAGATCATGTCCACGCCGTAAACGGGGTGCGTGAAGTAGCTGGGATCGAGCTCGAACAGGTCGCCCTCGCGCAGGCGGACGATCTGGCGCAAGCGGTCGCGGTAGACCGGCTCGCCGTGGGCGGCCAGGCCCATGACCTTCCCTTCGTCTCCGTAGCGGGGAAAGCCGAGGAACTGGGTGACGGCCGTGTAGAGGATTCCCAACGAGTGGGGGAAGCGGACCGCTTCGAGGGGCTCCACCTCTCCCCCGGCGCCGCGGGCGAGGAGGGTCGAGCAGAAGTCGCCGAAGCCGTCGACCGAGAGGAGGGCCGCGTCTTCCCACCCGGAGAGGTGGTAGGCCGAGGCCACGTGGGCCACGTGGTGGGGGACCTCCTCCAGCCGCGGAACTTCCGCGCGGGGGATGCCCAGCTCGCGGGCGAGGAGGGCGCGAAGGTCGCGGAAGCGGGCGACCGCGTCGAGGCGCTTCTGGATCTGGCGCGAGTAGTTGGGACGGCCGGAGAGGATGTGCAGGACCTCGTCTTGGACGTGCTCGATGGGCTTCATGCCCACCGCGATGGCGTCCAACTCGCGCAGGTCGAGGCCTCCTTGCTGGAGGCAGTAACGCAGCGCGCTCCAGGGGAAGCCCGCCGAGTGCTTGATGCGATTGAAGCGCTCTTCTTCGACCGCGGCGACCAAACGCCCGTCGCGAACGAGCGCGGCCGCCGCGTCGGCGTGGAAGCAATTGAGCCCGAGCACCGTCGCCATGGCGGCGCATTCTACGGCGGGTCGCGAACCGAGGCACCCCCGGCGGCGGGACGCGCGCGTTCTGCCGCCGAATCGCCGCAGAGGAGGGAAGGCGGACCGCGGTTCAGCGAGCGATGGCGCCGGCCAGGCCCTGGGCTGCACCGGCTCGTTGCAGAGCCTCGACCTCCGACTGCTGGGCAGTCGGCGCGGCGTCGTGGGACGCTTCGGCGGGCTCGTCCACCGGACGGTCCTCGGGCGCGGTCAGTCGCCACTCCACCTCGTAGCCGGGCTTGACGAAGAAGCGGTCGGCCATGAACTGCGGGTGGCGCCCGTTGACCCAGTAGAGCCAGAACCATCCCCGCTCGAGGTCGGTTTCCACGCCCGCTACCGACGCCACGGCGCGGGGATGGCCGGGGTCGGCGTCGGAGAGTCCCACCTCGGCCGCTTCGCGGAGCGCGTCGAGCACCGTCATTCCGTCGCGGTAGCGGACCTGGGCCTCGAGCGCCTCGCGGCCTGCCGGGCCGAAGTCGACGCGCACGGTGATGGGGGGAGCGAGGTAGGTCCAGGCGACTACGTCGCCGGGTTCGAGGAGGACCTCGTGGGCCATGCGGGTGGCGTGCTCCCCGTTGACGTCGAAGACCCAGAACAGGCTGCGCGGCAGATCGGTGCGCACGCCGTCGATGGCCTCGACCGCCATGGGGTGCGTCGGGTCGGAGTCGGTCAGGACCACCGCAGCGATCTCGCGCACGGCGTCGAGGGCCGTCATTCCCGGGCGAAAGTCGACCTCACGCCCGAGGGGGCGGCGACCGGCGGGGCCGTAGTCCAGGGTCACCCGGACGCGCTGGGTGGGCGTCGCCCGCGCCTCCGGGACTTCGCCGGCCGGGGAGGCGCCCGCGCGCGGGTCGGCGAGGGGAACTCGCCCGGCTTGGACGCTCCCGTTCGCGGAATCGCGAGGCGCGGCCTGGCTCGCGAGGGCGTCGCGCACCGAATGGGCGGTGCGGTCGCGGAGCCTCGGCTCGTCTGCGGGGGCGCGGGCTGCGTCGGCGGTCGCCGAGGCGCTCGACGGCGCCGCGGCGCCCGACCCCGTCCCCTCGGCCGCGCGCTGGGCGGCGGACGCCTCCGGAGGCGACGGATCGCGCTGGGCGGCGCTCAGGCCGCCGCCGAGCGCGGCGATCACCAAAAAGAGCGACAGGATCGACCTGCGTCGGGCGAGCTTCTCGTACATTTGCGTGACTCCGGTGGAAGCGGGGGAGGACCGAACGCACGTGCGGTGCCGCTCCTGAGGAGGGTCTTCGGGCTCAAATGCGGCCCGTCGCCTCAGTTGGGGTTCTGCTCGCGAACCGGTGCGCGGCGACTTCCGAGGAGCCGGTTCGCCTGCGCGGACCTTCGGCCCGGTCGGCCTCGGAGCGCGTCCCCGGCGCCGACGCCACGGCCCTCGGCCCCGACAGGCCTCCGGGGCTGGGCTGGCCGCCGGCGAACGCTCGCCCGCGCGCGCCGGCGACCGGCCCCCACGCTCGTGATAGAGTTCCGCCATGAGCACTCAGGCGGCCCCCACCCTCGACTGCGCTTGCGGACACAGGATCCCCATCGAAGGGCGGCGCATCGGCGACGGGGTCACCTGCGACGCCTGCGGCGCCTACCGCGTCGTTCTCCGCTCGCGGGTGCGGGGCGAGGTGCCGCCCGCCGCGGCCCGCGCCGGAGGGCTGACCGCCGCCGAGCGCGAGGAGGTTGCGGAAGCCCTGCGTCGGATCAAGCTGAGGCGCGTGGGGCACGCCGCGCGCCACCTCGAGCTCTACCCGAGCTGGGCGGTGTTCGTCGCCGGCCTGCAGTTCTACCTGTCGGCGGTTCTGGCCGGGCAAAACCTGATCGCGCTCGGCCAGGAGGCGCGCGGCCGACGCCTGCAAGTCTTCGGGGTGGCCAGCTACGTGGTGCTCGGACTCCTGCTCCTGGGCGCGGCCTTCTTCGCTCCGCAGGTTCCCTTCCCCGCGTTGGCGGCCGTTGCGAGCTTGATCCCCCTCGCCTTTGCGACCTACTTCACCTGGGTCCAGCACGCCCCGGCGAGCGCGGCGCGCGAAGCGGGAGCGCGGAAGGCGTCGGTGGTCCTGCCCCTCCTGTTCGGGTTGATCTTGGCCATCGCGCAGGCCTTCGCCCTCTGGTTCCTGCGCATTCGCCTCGAGGGCCCCTTCCTCGGCGCCTGAGGCGACCAGGCACCGCCGACTCGCCGCCTCACGACGCGCTGGCCGCGGGCTCGGTGCGCTCCCGCCACGCCCGGCGGATGTCCTCGGGAGTGATCGGGAGCTTGCGGAAGCGGATCCCCAGGGCGTCGGCGATGGCGTTGGCGATGGCCGGCCCCGGCCCGTCGGTGGGAATTTCGGAGACCGACTTGGCTCCGAAGGGGCCCGAGGGCTCGTAGCTGAGGCACAGAATGGTCTCGAAGGGAGGCATGTCGAGGGAGGTGAACTGCTTGTAGTGGCGGAAGGTGTCGTTGAGCAGCGCGCCGCCCCCGTCGAAGACGAAGTCCTCGCTGAGGGCGTAGCCCATCATCGTCATGGCGCCACCCTCGTTCTGCCCCTCGCAGTTCTCGGGATGGATGGGCACGCCGCAGTCCACCGCCGCCACGTACTTGAGCAGCTTCACTCCGCCGGTCTCGGTGTCGACTTCGACCTCGGCGAAGTGCGCCGCGAACGGCGGAGGGCACTCGAAGCTCATGTGCGAGGCGTGGTCCATGATCTGGTGCTGGTCGTGCTCGTAGAAGGTCGAGAGGCAGATCTCGGCGTAGCTGAGCGCCTTGCCGTCGGGCCGGCGCACGTGCTCGTCCTCGTGGCGAAGCGAGGACCGCTCGCAGGGGTCGCCGGCGTGCTGCCACATCTCCCAGGCAGCGTCCTTGAGCTGCTCGACCACCTTGTCGCAGGCCTTCTTCACCGACATGCCCGAAATGTAGGTGGTGCTGGAAGCGTAGGCCCCCTTGTCGAAGGGGGTGATGTCCGTGTCGCTGGAGTAAATGACGATCTTCTCCAGGGGGACGCCCAGGGCTTCGGCGGCGATCTGAGAAAGGATGGTGTCGGAACCGGTCCCGATGTCGGTCGCCCCCACGAGCAAATTGAAGGAGCCGTCGTCGTTGAGCTTGATGGACGCCGATGCCATGTCGACGCCCGGGATGCCCGAGCCGTGCATGAGCGCGGCCATGCCGATGCCCCGCCGCAGCGGACCCCGCTGAGGGAAGGTCCCCCGCCGCTCCCAGCCAATGGCCTCCTTCCCGCGCGCGATGCACTGCTGGATCTCGCAGCTCCGAATGCGCTGGGGAGGGCCTTCCTTGCCTTCGCCGAGGGCCTTGGCGAGGGGATTCTCCGAGCCGGGGCCGATCAGGTTCTTGCTGCGGAACTCGGCTGGATCCATGCCCAGGAGCGAGGCCACCTCGTCCATGTGGCATTCCATGGCGAAGAAGCCCTGAGGACCGCCGTAGCCGCGGAACGCGCCGGCGATGGGCAGGTTGGTGTAGACCGTCTTCATGAGGAAGCGATAGGCCTCGGCCACGTAGAGGGGGAGGGTCTTGCCCGCCGTGCAGCTCTGCACGGTGAGGGCGTGGGCGCCGTAGGCACCGGTGTTGGCAAGTACCTCCAGCTCCTGGGCGACGAGGGTCCCGTCGCGGTTCGCGCCGGTCTTCCAACGGAGGAGCTGCGGATGCCGAGTGCGCGCCGAGCGGAGCTCTTCTTGCCGCGTGTAGAAGAGGCGCGCCGGCCGGCCGGTGCGCAGAGTGACCAGCGCGGGGAGATCCTCGAGGAGGATCTCCTGCTTGCTACCGAAGCCTCCTCCGATGCGCGGCTTGATGACGCGGATGCGATGCAGGGGAAGCCCGAGGATGCGCGCCAGGATGCGGCGGCTGTGGAAGGGAACCTGAGTGGCCACCCGCACGACGAGGCGCCGGTCCTCGTCGAACCACGTCAGCGCGCAGTGGGGTTCGAGGGGGCACTGGGCCTGGTAGGGGACTTCGTACTCCCGCTCCAGCACCACGTCCGCGCGCGCGAAGGCGTCGTCGACGTCTCCGTGCTCGACCTTCATTTCGCACACCAGGTTGCGGGACTTGTCGTAGCCGCAAATGCCCGTCGCCTCCTCCTCGTCGTGAACCAAGGGGGCGCCGGGCTCCAAGGCCCGCCGCGGGTCGAACACGGGCTCGAGAACCTCGTACTCGACCTTGATCTTCGCCACCGCGCGGGCCGCGGCGAGTTCGCTCTCGGCGGCGACGCAGGCCACCCGATCGCCCACGTAGCGGACCTTGCGCGGGAACACGTAGGCGTCGTAGGGCGAGGGCTCGGGGTGCCCTTGGCCTGCGGTGGTGTAGGGGACGCGAGGGACGTTGCCGTGATGGAGAATGAGAACCACCCCCGGCACCCGCTCGGCTTCGCTGGTGTCGATGGACACGATCCGCGCGTGGGCGTGCGGGCTCCAGAGCACCTTGAGGTGCAGGAGGCCGTCGATGGTGTGGGCGATGTCGTCGGTGTAGGTTCCCTTGCCGAGGGCGAGCTTGAGGGCGTCGACGCGGCGCCGGCTGCGGTTGACCACCCGGAAGCGGTCGTACTCGCCCATGGATCCTCGGCCGGTGTCCCAGTCTTGGCTCATGCGCGCTCCTCCTCCCCGGCGGACCGCGGGTCGCCGAGCGCCTCCGCCGCCCGCAGGACCGCGGCGATGGGCTTGACGTAGCCGGTGCAGCGGCACACGTGCCCGGCGAGGAGCTCGCGGGCTTCCCGCTCGCTGAGCGGGCCACCGCCCTTGCGGTCGAGGTAGGCCTTGGCGGCGATGACCATGCCCGGGGTGCAGTAGCCGCACTGGACGGCGGTGCCATCCACGAAGGCTTCCTGAATCGGGTGCGGCCGCTCCCAGCTCCCCAGGCCTTCGATGGTCGTGACCTCGTGGCCGTGGGCCTGCGCTGCGAGCACGAGGCAGCTCGGGACCTCCTCGCCGTCGAGGAGCACGGCGCAGGCGCCGCAGTCGCCGCTCTCGCAGCCGCGCTTGGTGCCGATGAGCCCGTGCCGGCGCAGGAGCTCGGTGAGGAATTCGTGGGGCTCGCTTTCCCAAGAGACGGCCTCGCCGTTCAGCGTGAGTTCGACGTTCACGCCAGCTCCTCCTCCTCCAAGACGGCCGCGAGCGCGCGCACGGCCAGGGTCGCGGTGAGGTCGCGCCGGTAGTCTGCGGAGATCCAGCGGCAGGCGTGCTCGGGCAGCTCGGCCCGGCAGGCTTCCCGCGCCGCCTCCCGCCAGTCGGGGGGCGGCGCCGAACCCCAGGCGGCGACGAGCTCCTCGAGCCTGCGCAGGCGGCGCAGACCCGGCGGCGCGGCGGCCTGGACGCCGGCGACCACGCGCCAGCGGTCGCCTCGCCGGCAAGCGCTGACGCAGGCGAGGGGAACGTCCACCGCCGAGCGTCCGAAGCGGCGGTGCGCGCTGCGCCCTTCGCCGAGCGGGACCTCGACGCCCACGAGCAGCCCGCCGTCGAGGGCGGTCCGGTCCGCCTCCGGCGCGGCGACGCGCTCGACGGCGACGCCGAAGCCGTCGCGGAGCCGAGCCACGTGGAGGCGCGCGCCCAAGGCGAGGAGGGCGGCGGGGAGGTCGTGGTCGACGCGCGCGGCCATGACACGGCCCCCCAAGGTGCTCCGATTCTGCAGGGCCAGGTTGGCGTAGCCGCCGGCCGCCTCGCGCACCGCGGCGAGGAGCTCGCCGCCGAGGAGCGGATGCCGGCGGAGGGTGCTCAGGGTGACGAGGGACCCGAGGTGGAGGGCGGCGGGTTCGCCGAAGACCCGCACCTCCTTCATGGGCAGGGCCTGCAGGTCGACGAGGTGCGCGATGGCTTCGTGGTCGCCGGCGTTGAGATCGGTCCCCCCGGCGATGAACGCGGCCGGCCCCTCCGATTCGGCCACGAGACGCAGCGCTTCCTCGGCGGTGGCGGGGCGCGAGTAGCGGTCCAGGCTCAGATACACGCAGTCCTCCGGGCGATGCCTGCTTGCTCCAGGGCGCGCACGACCCCTCGCCCCACGGCGCGCGCCTTGTCGGTCATGCGCAAGAGGAGGGCGGGATCGCGCCGCGGATCGACGTCGCCTACCTTGTGGCCGGCGCCCACCGCGGTCCCCGTGAGCTTGAGGCCCCGGATCATACCGGCGAGGCGGGCCCGCACGGGCCGCCCTCGTACCGAACCGACCGCGTCGCCCGGCTCGACGAAGTCCCCGAGGTCCAGCCGGCGGACGAAGGTCCCCGCGCAGGGGGCACGGAGCAGGCGCTCGTCGCGGTGGCCCTGCACCAGCCCCGGCCGACCGGTGTGCGGCTCGGCGCTGCCCGTTGCGATGACCGCCCCCAGCCTCGGTCCGCGGTTGGACTCGATGACGACGTCGCAGTCGTCGCCGGCGGTGAAGCCCGGGCCGATCCCGACCACCCACGCCGCCTCTCCGCGGCGGGTCGGCGGGTAGGCACCGCGCAGGCCGCGCATGCGCGCGTCCACTAGGGCGAGGGGACGCAGGCCGAGACGGGCTTCCGGGGCGACCCACAAGGGAATGGCGCCCGCCCGCCAGGCCGCCTCCACCTCGCGGCGCTCCCCACAGCGCAGGGCCACCCGGCCCTCGACCTCCGCCCAGCCGCGCAGGGCGGCCGCGGCGAAGGCCACGCTCAGGCGGAGCGCCGTGGGCCGGGGCAGGTCCACCACGAGCACGCGCCAGCCCGCGCCTGCCAAGGCATGGGCCACGCCCGTCCCGAGGTCGCCGCCGCCGCGAACGAGGACGAAGCCGACCTCTTGCATTCAGCCGGCGACGGCCGCGTCGTCGAGGCGCTTCATGCCTTCGAGCAGGAGCGAGGTCGTGTCCTTGGTGAAGGTCCGCTCGCTGGGCGCGTCGCGCGGCTCGAAGCTGAACTTGCCCTTGGTCCAGGAGAGGAACTCGTAGAACTGCTCCTCGTCGTCTTCGCCGCTGGACTCGATGGACCAGATCTGGCCGTCGTGGAAGAAGATGTCGATGAACGCCCCGCCCTCTTCCTTGATGCTCAACAGCCCGGTGCGGTCGGTGATCGTGATGGCCTGGATCAGCTCCGCCGGGCCGATCATCGTCAGGTCGCCGGTAACCCCCTTGTTTCGCTCCTCGCTGAAGGCCTTGGACATGTTGTTCAGCCGCAAGGCGAGCAGCTTGGAGAAGTAGCGGTTCAGCACCGGGTTGCGGGCGAGGAGCGCGTCGAAGTCTTCCTTGGTGATCTGCAGGGCGCGCACCGGCTCGCGGGCGCGAATCGTCGCGCTGGTCGCGTTCCCCGTGAGCAGGGACATTTCCCCGAAGCACTCCCCGTGGCTGAGGATGCCCAAGAGCTTCTCCTCGCCGTCGTCGTCGGGCTTGAGGACCTCGACCTGGCCCCGGGTCACGATCATCAGGGCGCGCCCTGGCTCGCCGTAGGTAATGATCTCCTCGCCCTGGGCGAACTCGACCTCGCGAATCATCTCGCTGATCTTCTCCAACTCGCGGTCGGGGAGCGAAGCGAACATGGGGATGACGCGCAGGGAGACGAGCTTGCGCGTGCGGGCCGGATCGAGCGCGACTTCGCCCAGGCTCTCCAGGCGAAAGCCCGCCTGCGCGCGGCCTCCCCGGCAGCCCCGGCAGAGGAGGGCGCGGTCCGAAGGCTTGCCCCCGGCCGTCACCTTGATGGCCCAAGGGAGGACGTCCGCAAGGGCGATGGCGCACACCGCATCGCACTCGCTCAGGACCAGCTCGGGCAAGGAAAAGGTCATCCGATCCCCGACCTTGAAGATCGGACAATCCTGCACCCGCTCGCTCTTGGCGACCACTTTCCTGGGCATGGCAAGCGCCTCCCTGGGCACGTGTTACACCATCGGAGACGCCGGCGCCACACCTTGGACGCGGCGCATCGCCCTCAAGGGCCCACGTTGCCCGCGCGTGAGCCACTGGCTAAGCTCGGGTCGGAAGGGGGGTTGGGAACTGCCCCTTCCCAGGAAGCGCCAATGGGTCCTGCCGCGGGGGAACCGCCCACTCTGCTCGCCGACGCCTTGCACTACGCCTTGGGCTCGCTGGCCTGCGGCGTGCGGCACGTCCTTGCCGACGAACTCGAAGAGACTCCCCGCGCCGAGCTCGTCGAGGCGCTGCAGCGAACCTTCCGCGGCTCGCAGGAGCTCAAGGGAGCCCTCGAAGAGTCCTTCGAGCGCAGCCTCCAGAGCCTGTTCGTCGGGCTCAAGCAAGCTTGGCTGCTCATGGAGACAGGAGGCGAGGACTATTGCGCGGCCTTCGGCGAGCGCGTGCGCATGCCCTTCGTTGCCGAGGAAGGGCTCGAAGGGCGGCTGTTCCTCGACCTGATCGATGGCTTCTTCCTCGACTACGACACCGCCCTCGACGCGGCGGGCGCGGTCCTCGGCCTGCCCGAACTGGACGAAGCCTCGTTCTTCGAGCAACTCCTCGAAGCCGGAGCCGGCGGCCAGGCGGCGGACATGGCGCGCCGGGCCAGCGAGGCCTTGCGCCGAAGCTTCGTCGAGGCCGCTGGCCTCGAGGAGGAGCATCCCATCCTCCGCCTGGGGTGCTGGCGCGACCTGCTCGCCGAGGGCCTCCACTACCACTTCACCGAGCTCGCCAAGACGCATCCGGTCTGGTCGCGCTACCTGGAGCTCTTCGAGCCCGAGGCCCTCGAGCGCGAGGGCCTGCGCGCCATCGTCAAGCAAGACGCGCGGGCCCAAGCCCGGCTGACCCTGGTCCGGACCCTCAACGAGCGGAGGCAGGACTACGCCGCGAACTTCGGCCGCATCCTCCCCAACCGCGAGTGGCTCTTCGACCTGGCCGAACGCCTCGACGACGCCGAGGAGACCGTCGAGTCGGACCTGCTCAAGGGGCGGAGCATCTCCGCGCACGATCTGCCGACCATCGTGGCCGCCGGCGTGGGCAAGGTGCACGCGGCGCTCGGGACCTCGGCGGCGGGTCGGCTCGCCGACGCCCTCGCCCAGCCCAACCCGGCGCTGAAGGACATCCTCCGCCGCTCCCGCCGCGACTTCCGTCGCTCCCACTGGCAGGGGGCGGGCTACGGCGACGCCGCCCTGCAACTCGGCGGCGCCTTGCTGCCCATCTCGGGACCCAAGGCGGCGGAGCGCTACTACCGCGAGGCGCTGGCCTTCGGCGCCGACCTCGCCACCGGCGAGTACGGCCTCTATTTCACCAGCCTCTGCTCGGCGGAATTCGACGAAGCCCTCTCCCATCTCCTGGCCGCGGCCGAGGCGAACCCGCAGCGCTACCAGCCCTTCGACACGCAGGCCTACCGTCCCGAGCGCATCCTGGGCGCCGGAGCCGCCGGCCCCACCTTCCTCGCCGACACGGGCGAGGGGAAGGCGGTGGTGAAGCTCCTCTGGGATCCCCTCTCGCTGGTGGACCCCCGTCCGAGCCTGCGAGCCTACGCCGCTCGGCTCAAGGCCGCCCAAGGAAGCTTCCCGCGCCTCCTGCACCTTGGGGTGCACCACAAGGAATGGCCCTACCTCGTCACCGAGTTCGTCGAAGGCGACGATCTCGACGAATTCCGAGAGGCGCGCGGGGGAGAACTCCCGCCCGATTTGGTCCGCGAGGTGGGGTCGCGCATCGCCGCGGCCCTCGAGCCCCTGCACGCCACGGGCCTTGCCCACGGCAACCTTTCCCCGGGGAACGTCCGGGTCTACGCCGGGGAGGAAGGGCTCGCGGTGCGTCTCCTCGACCCCGGCCTGCCCGGTCTTCTCCTCGCCGCTCCGGATCGCGTTCCCGCGCTGCGCAAACTCCTCGCTTGGTCGCGGGTGGGGCGCACCATCGCCGAGTCCTTTGCCAACCACCGCGCGCCGGAAGTGGTTCGGAGCGGCGCACAGGCGAGCGGCCCCGCCGCCGACGTCTACTCCCTCGGCGCCTTGCTCTACCGCCTGGCCACCGGCGCCCCGCCCCGGCGCCCGGACCCCGCCGCCTTGCCGACGAGCCTCCGCGAGGCGGTCATGCGCTGCCTGGCACGCGACCCGCAGCAACGGCCCACCACCGCGGCGGAGGTCCGGCAACTCCTCGTCCGCGAAGCCGGCGCCCCCGGAGCGGCGGCCCCGGGGGCTTCCGCCGCTCCGGCCGGCGCCGATCCCTTCGCCCCCGCCCCGGGCGCCCCCGGCGC
>RFHU01000340.1 GCA_003695705.1 Planctomycetota bacterium | reverse complement strand
GGTCAGCGCGTGCAGAAGGACGCCCGGGGCGAGTTCTTGCGCGCGGCCGAGGGCGTAGAGGACGAGGTTGCGCACCTCCTCGGTGGGGAGGAGCAGCGCGCGGCGCGCGCGCGTGCGGCGGGTGACGAAGTGGCTCTGGCCGGGCACGAGGCGGCGGGGGACGGGCACGAAGGGGCCCCTTCGCGAGCCCCAGGCCGCGCCGCAAGGCCTGGGAAGAACGGGCGCCCGCCCGCGGCCGTGAACCGCACGTGCAAGGCGCGGGCAAGTCTTGCCCGTGCGCCGCGGGCCACGGGTCGATCCGCGGGCGAGGCGGAGCCTCTGGCGGGTCGCAGAAGCCACAGGAACGCCAGGAGGGGCAGGACTTCGGTCAGGGGCGGAGTTCCCAGACCACGAGGCGCCCGGCACCATCGGGCGAGAACCGTCCGGTGAACCGCAGCTCGCCTTGGCCGCGCTGGCCCGCGACGACGTGCCGGACTCCCCCCGACTCGGTGACCTCCCAGCGGTCGAGGGTGTAGCCGCTCCCCCAGGGGAAGTTGCGCACGGCGAGATCCACGTCGGCCGGCGCGATGGGGTGCTCGACCACCAGGGCCACCACCACCCGCTGTCCGATTGGATCCGCGCCGGCGAGGACCGTGGTGCCCGCGGGCGCGGTGACGCGCAGTCGCTCGGTGGCGCCGTTCAGGCGCTGGAGCCCCTGGTAGACCCGAGAAGCGGGCTTGTGGGCGGCGGGGCCGGTGAACAGGAGCCCGAGGATCCCGTTCCCGGGAAGGGGATCCCGGAGGACGGCTTCGTGAGCGAAGCGCACCCCGAAGTCCTGCATGGCCGCCAGCACCTTGGCGCGGAAGAGTCCGTGCTCGATCTCGTCGTACACGGGATCGATCCCGTCGAGCTTGCGGCCCCACTCCGCGTTGACGATCTCCGGCGAGAGGCCCTTCGCCCCGAGCAAGCCGGCGACGAAGCCCAGCTTGGCGACGTGGTGGGCGGGATCGTCGCCGTAGGAGTGGTAGGAGACGAAGTCCAACCGCCTCCCGCCGGCGACCACGTCGTCGAGGAAGGACTCGAAGAAGGTCGGCGCCGGTTCGCCGTCGAGGAGGGCAAAGGAGCCCGCGCCCAGCTTGATCCCCGCCAAGGAAGGATCGGCGGAGACCTCGGCGGCAATGGCCGCGTACATGGAGGCGAACTGCGCACGGGTCCCCGTCCAGAAGAGGGGCACGTTCAGATCGGGTTCGTTCCCGATCTCGAAGTAGTCGATGCCGAAGTCGCGCGCGCCGGCGAAGCGTCCGCGGACGTGCCGAATGACGTTGCGCACCACCCGCGCGTAGACCGCCTCGTTCGCCGGGGGCGCCGTGCGAATCCCGTTGGAGAAGGAGAACTGCGGCTGCGTCCGGCCGATGTTGTTCGGATTGAGCGGGTCCTGCTCGGAGCTGAGCACGAAGGGCATGTAGTCGAAGCAAAGGTACGGCTCGGCCCCCCGCGCCAGGAGCTCGTCGAGCTGTCGGTCGAGGTAGGCGAAGTCGTAGTTCGCCGGGTCGTCCGCGCCCGCGAGGGTGTTCGGACCGCGGTAGTACTCTCGCTCCACGGCCCGCAGCACCGCGGGGTCGAGGCTGTCGCCCCCGGGGACGCCGGTGGTCACCTCCCAGCGGCCGACCGAGCAGCGCCAAGAGCGCGGCTGCAACTCGTCGATGAGCGCGGGCAAGCCGGGTTCGCTCGCGTAGCCGAGCAGGGTGTAGGAGAGATCGTAGTGGTCGCGCCAGAGCGGCTCGAGCGCGCCGACCTTCGCGCTCGCGTCCACCTCGATGGTGGCCGGGGGAGCCGGCGAAGCGCTCCCTCCTCCGCCCGCCGGCGCACCTCCCCCCGACGAGCCCGAACAGCCGAGGAAGAAGAGCCCGCAGCCAAGGACCAGCCAAACCGTCGCGGCGCAGCGCTTCATGGGTTCGCTCCTCTCGCGCCCAGGAGATCGCAAGGCGGTTCGCGAAGGTCTCACCCGCCGCCAGATCGCCACAACTCCTTGCGTTTCCGGTCCTCGCGGACCATGCTCGCACCGTGGGAGAGCCTGCCGAACGCGACCTCGCCCGCCGGCTCCTGCGCTCGGGGCTCCTCGACCCCGGCGAGCTCCGCGCAGACACCGCCTGGCGGATCGGCCGCTACGAAGTCCGCGGACCCCTCGGGCGCGGCGCCACGAGCGAGGTCTTCCTCGCGCGCGACCCGCTCCTCGACCGCCTCGTCGCCCTGAAGCTCCTCGGGCCGGAGGTCCCCCCCGTCCGCTTCGAGCGGGAGATGAAGCTGCTCGCGGCCCTCGACCACCCCGCCATCGTGCGGGTCCTCGACGCAGGCCTGCACGACGATCGCCCCTACGTGGTCATGGACTACGTGGGCGAACGCACCCTGGACGGCGCCGACCTTCCCCTCGAGGAGGTCGTCGCGGCCCTCGAGCGAGCGGCCCGCGCCTGCCACTACGCGCACGAGCGCGGGATCGTCCACCGCGACCTCAAGCCGGCCAACGTGCTCCTCGGCCCCGAAGGGGCCGTCGTCGCCGATTTCGGCGTCGCCAAACTCCTCGACCCCAGCAAGGACCTGACGGCCCCCGGAGCGCTCGTCGGCACCCCCGCCTACATGGCCCCCGAGCAACTCCGTGGCGAAGCGATCGGCCCCTGGACCGACGTCTACGCCTTGGGCGTCATGCTCTACGAAGCCCTCTGCGGACGGCTCCCGCACTCCGGGGACGGACCCCTCGCCCTCCTCGGCGGTGCGCTCGGCGACGACCCGCCCCGTCCGCCGCGGGACTTCCGCCCGGAGCTGCCCCCCGCCCTGGAGCGGGTCGCCCTGCGCGCGCTCGCCAAGCGGCCTGCCGAACGCCACGAGAGCGCCCTGGAATTCGCCCAGGCCTTGCGCGCCTGGCGGCGAGGCACTCCCTCGGGCGGCGAGACCGACGCGCCTCGTTCCGCCGGCGAAGGAAGGCCCTCGCGGACGGCCTGGGTCGCCTGCGCGGTCCTCGCCCTCCTCGCCGCGGGCGGCGTCTGGCTGCGAGGACGCGCAACCGCCCAGCGAGCTCCGGCCCTCCCCGCGGCCTCGCCGCGGGATGCCGCTCAGGGGACGTCCCCCTCTGCCCGCGCGCCCGCAGAGCGCCCGCCCCGCAGCGCGAGCGCCCGGGCGCGAGGCTCGACGTCCGCGCCCCTGCCCTCGCGCCCCGCGTTCTCCGAATCCCCCGAGCCCGCGCCCTCGCGCCCCGCGCCCTCCGGGTTCTCCGAGACCGCGCCGCAGGATCCGACCGACGGGGAGCGAAGGCCTCCTGCGGGCGAGGCGTCGACGCCCGGCGAAGCCGCCGCCCGCTCGCCGACGAACTCCTCCGCCGCACTCCCCGGCGAAGCGAGCGACCCTCCCCCCGGACCTCCCGCCCAGGCGGGCGGCATCGAGCCTTCTCCCGGCGCGGCTCGGCCCGACTCGTCGGGCCCGGCCGACGACGCCCCCGGCCCGGGGCCCGCAGCCCCCAGCGCCGAGGCCCTGCGCGCCGAAGCCCTGCGCCACCTGAAGACCGCGCGCGTGCCCGCCGACTTCCTGGCCGCGCTTCGCCTCGCGGCCGACGCCGTCTACGCCGCTCCCGAGGACCGGATCGCTTGCCACCTCCTGGGCAAGTGTTGCCGCGTCCTCGTTCACCACCTGTTCGTGGACGCGCTCGACGCGAACGCCCTCCGCGAACTCGGCCGGCTGCTGCCCCGCGTCGAGTCGATCGCGCGGCCCCGCGCCGCCGCGCACTCGCAGCGGCGCCGGGCTTGGGGGGACGCCTTGACCCTGCGGGCGGCGCTCGACCCGCGCCACGACCTCTCTGCGGCGACGGCGGTCCTCGGGCCGCTGGCGAAGAGCCAGCCCGAGGACGGAGAGGTGTGGGTCTCGCTCGCCACCCTGGGCCTGGTCGCCCTGCGCGCCAAGCCCTCGGGAACGCCGGAGCTGTGGGCCACGACCCGGCGGGCCGTGTCCCTGGCCGAAGCGCGGATCCGGCCCCGGCCCGACCCCGAGGTCACGGTCTTGCGCGAGCAGCTCGCCTTGCTGGAGAAGGCGCGAGGCGACTCGAAGGAGCCGCGACGCAAATGACCGCGCCGGAGGACGCGCGGATCCCCGACTTCGGGAGCGAGGCCCAACGCCCCGCCCCCCGCGCGCTCCGCCGCGGGAGGCGCGCGTCGGGCAGGGAGGGGCTTCCCCGGTGAGGGACACGGCGACCCGCTGGACGCTCATCGGCGCAGCGCGCTCGGGGGACGCCGACGCCCAGCAACGCTTCTACGAGCGCTACCACGGACCCGTGCTGGCGTACCTCCGCCGCCGGGGCGCAGGCTCCGACGCAGAGGACCTGACTCAAGAAGTCTTCCTGCGCCTCTTCGCGGGCGGGGTGCTGAACCGAGCGACCCAGAGCGGAGGGCGCTTCCGCAGCCTCCTCTTCGCCGTGACGCGGCACGTCCTTGCGGACTCGGCGCGCAAGGGCGCCGCCCGCAAGCGCGGCGGCGGGCTGGACCTCCGCTCCTTGGGCGACCTCGAAGTCGCCGCCCCCGAACCGGAGGAGGCGAGCTTCGCGCAGGAGTGGTTGGCGCACCTCGTGGAGCGCAGCCTGGAACGCCTCGCTCGGGAGCACCCCAACTACCACGAGGCCCTCCGCCGCACCCTGCTGGCCGGCGAACGCCGGGCCGACATCGCGGCGGCCCTGGAGCGAAGCGAAGCCTCGATCCGCAACTGGGTGCACCGCGGCCGCCGCAAGCTCCTCTCCTACCTGCGCGAGGAGGCCTGGCACTACACCGCCGATGCGAAGGAGTACGCGGAGGAGTTGGCCGCCCTCTCCCGCCTCCTGGGAGCCCACGCGAAAAGTCCGGCCGAGGCGCTCGGAGGGCCGGAGACCGGCGGGCCGTGACCGGCGACGGGCCCGGCCAGGGCTCCCGCCGACGATCGCTCGTTGAGCGCGTCGCCCGACGCCCTCCCGGCCCCGCGACCGAGCGCCCCAGGCGCCTGGCCCGCCCCGCGCCGCCAGCGACCGGCGAACGAGGGCTCGCGTTCCCCTCTTGCGCCCTGCGCGCCCGGAGCGGGGCCCTCGCGCGCCTCTTGCCGGAGCGGAGCGCCCCCGCAAGAGGTGGCGGACGAGCCGGCGAGCGCGTCCTCCGGAACGGAGCAGGCCCCGGGGTCGCCGGGGCCTGCCAGTGGGGATACCTGGACTCGAACCAGGGGCCTCATCCTTATCAGGGATGCGCTCTAACCAACTGAGCTATACCCCCAACGCGGAGCGAGTATACCGCCGGCGCAGGGGGCATCAACGGTCACGGCCGGCGAGGCGGCGCGCGCCCGAGAGGACCCGCTCCCAGTCGAAGGCCGGGCCGGGGTCCTGCTTGCGGACGCTCACGTGGTAGTGGCCGAGGACGCCGCGGAACGCGGCGAGCTCGGCCGGGGAGAGGACGGAACCGCGCACCCGCCCCTCCTCGTCGCGGGGGGCGTCGAGGCGCAGGCGCGGAAGGTGGCGGGCGAGGGCGCCCAGGAGCCGGATCAGGGTCTCGTACTGGGCGTCGGTGAAGTCGTACATGGAGAGGCGACGGCCCTGGACCTCGCCCACGACGGGCTCGGGACGGGCGGGGCGGACGACGAAGCCGGGCCGAAGGGGGTCCCCGCGCAGGCGCGCGGGCAGCTCGAGGCGCACGCCGCGGGCATCGTGGCGGTAGCGCTCGGCGAGGCCCTCGGTGAGTTCGAGGGGCCCGGGGTGAGCGATCTCGATCCCCAGGGAGCGGTCGTTGGCCGCCCCCGCGTGGCGGGCGCGCTCCACCCCGTCGAGGGTCTGGTAGAGGGTCCCGTCCACGTCGAGGAGGAAGTGGCAGCTCAGTCCGCGCAGGTCGTGCAGGACCCGGAAGCAGTTGCGCGAGGTCCAGGCGACGTCGTAGTGGACCACCACCTGGTCGATCTGCAGGGCCGCCAGCTCGGGCGTCCACCCCAGGGCCGCGACGACCTCGGCCAAGGCCGGCGCGAGCCGGCGGCGGGCGGCGTAGCGCCGCTTGGTGTCGCAGCCCGCCGCCGGGCGCAGGGGCAGGATCCGCTCGGGCCGGAAGGCACAGCGACCGAGGTAGCCGTCGAAGCCCCCCGGGTCCTTCCAGCTCAGCACCGACGCGCCGACGGGAATCGGGACCCCCGCGAGGTAGATCGCATCGCCCGGGGCAGGGCGCGGCGGCGCGCGGGTGAAGTCCCCCCAGGCGCCCAGGGTGACTTCGAGGCGAAGGGTCTCCTCGCCGCGGCGCACCGAAAGGGCGACGGCCTCGCCCGGCCCGGCGCGCCGCAGCCGGTCCGCGAGCGCCGCCGGCCCCGGCGTCGGCCAGGGGCCCCACCGCAGGACCCGGTCCCCGGCCTTCAGCCCCGCTCGATCCGCTGGAGAATCCGCGAGGACGCGGGCCACGCGGGCCCCCTCGCCCTCGCCGCCCTCGAAGTAGGCTCCGAGAAAGCCCCCGGGCGCCCCCCACGCCGAAGGGCCGCAGAACAGGCTCAGCGCGAGGAGCGCCCCCCACACCGCCGCGGGCGCGGGGGGCCGGACCTGGCGCTTATACACATCT
>RFHU01000339.1 GCA_003695705.1 Planctomycetota bacterium | reverse complement strand
TCGGCGGCAGCGGGCTCGTCCCAGGGCAGCGAGTCGAGCGGGCGGGGGTGGTGCCGGGTCATTCGCGCGCCTCCTCGAAGCGGGCGCGCAGGCCGTAGACCTCGAGGCGGTCGCCGGGTCGGAGGCGGGCGCGTCCGGAGACGGGCTTGCCGTTGTGGTAGACGGCGTCGGCGGAAGGAGCCACGTTGATCAGGCTGTGTCCGCCGCGACCGCGGACCAGGAGGGCGGCGTGGGCAGGAGTGCGCCAGCCGCCGAGGGGGAAGTCCGCGTCCGGGGCGCCCCCGATCACGAAGACCTCCTTGCGCAGGGGGAGCAGGGCGTCCTGGACGCGCAGGCGGGCCCGGGCGAGCGCGCCGCCGCCTCGCTCGTCCGGGAGTTCGACTTCGAAGGCGAACTTGCCGACGCAGAGCACGTCGCCGTCCCGCAGTCGGGTGGGGCCGCGGAGGCGCTCCCCGCGGAGGTAGAGGCCGTTGCGGCTGCCGAGGTCGGTCGCCTCCCAGGCGTTCCCCCGGCGCACGAAGCGCGCGTGCCGGCGCGAGAGAAGGGGGTTGTCGATGCGCAGGGCGCACTCGGGCGCGCGGCCGAGCACGGCGGAGCCGCCTTCGAGGCGGTGCTCCCAGAGGACGCGGCCGCCCAAGACGGCCCGCAGGCACAGCATGCGCACGCTCCTCGGCCCCGGGGGCCGGTCCCCCCGCGTCGCGCACATTGCGTGCCGTCCGCTCCGTCACGGTTTGAGCGCCGCGGTCGGCCCAGGGCGCCCCAATATTTGCCGGGCCGTCAAACAGCCCTGCACTTCGCTCGCCCGCTGCGCGACCGTTCGCCCACTGCGCGCCGCTGCGCGACCGTTCCGTGGGGGGCGCCCCTCCCTCCCCCGCGTTCGCCGAACGCCGCCGGCAGCGCGCCGCCCGGGGCGGTGCGCTGTCCCCTGCGGAGGACAGGCCGCGGGCGCGTCCTCAGAAGGGGACGTCGTCGTCGTAGCGGTCGTCGTCCGTGGGGGGCGGGGCGCCTCCCGCGCGAGGAGGGGTCACCGTCCCGCGGCCGCCGCCTTTCGCCTTGGCCTGGCGTTCGAGCTCCTTGAGCGCGTCGATCACGGCCGAGGCGTCTCGCTTGCCGAGTTCCTCGGGGGTGCGCACGCCGCCGCGCTCGAGGAGCAGGGCCTCGAACTCCTCGGTGGTGAGCAGCGCGCGGCGCTTGAGGGACTTGATGAACCCCACCTGCTTGTCGCTGGCGCGATCTTGGGCGTCGAGGTCCACTCCCCGCTCCCGACCCTGGATCTTCAGTTCGTCGATCAGTTCCGAGGCGGTGCGCACCGTGAGCCCGTCCAGCCCTTCTTCGCCGCCCACCTCCCGGGCCAGCGCGGCGAGTTCGTCCTCGCTCAGGGAGAGCTTCTCGGCGAGGACGCGGATGAATTTGAGTTGTTTCTCGGAAGCCGGGGGCAGGCGTCGTTCGCCGGGCGCCGCGGCGGAAGAGGGCTCGCGCTCGCGCTCGTTCTCGCTCACGCTCAAGGCTCCTTGCGATAGAGGGTCCGGGGGAAGGGGATTGCCTCGCGCACGTGCTCGCGGCCTGCGATCCAGGCCACCGTGCGCTCGAGGCCGAGGCCGAAGCCGGCGTGGGGCACCGAGCCGAAGCGGCGCAGGTCGAGGTACCACTCGAAGGCCTCCTTGGGGAGCCGGTGCGCGGCGATCTGTTCCTCGAGGTAGGCGAGGTCGGTGGCCCGCTCGCCGCCGCCGATCACCTCGCCCACCCCCTCGGGGGCAATGACGTCCACGCACAGCGCCTTGTCGGGAGCCGCAGGGTCGCGCTTCATGTAGAAGGCCTTGACCGCCGCAGGGTAGCGGTGGATCAGCACGGGGCGGTCGAAGTGCTCGGAGATCGCCGTCTCGTCCGGAGCGCCGAAGTCGTCTCCGTAGCGGAACTCGTGCCCCTTCTCGGCGAGGAGGGCCGCGGCTTCGTCGTAGGTGATCCGTGGGAAGGGGCGGCGCACCCGTTCGAGCGGTTCGAGGTCTCGCTCGAGGACCGCCAATTCGCGGCCGCAGCGTTCGAGGGCTCTTCCGACTAGGTATTCGAGGAGTTCCTCGGCGAGGTCCATGGCGTCGTCGAGCGTGGCGTAGGCCATTTCGGGCTCGCACATCCAGAACTCGGTCAGGTGACGACGGGTCTTGGAGCGCTCGGCGCGGAAGGTCGGCCCGAAGCAGTAGACCTTCCCGTGCGCCATGGCCGTGGCCTCCATGTAGAGCTGGCCGCTCTGGGTGAGGTAGGCCTTGTCGTCGAAGTAGTTCACTTCGAACAGGTTGGTCGTCCCCTCGCAGGCCGACGGGGTGAAGATCGGGGCGTCGGTGAGCACGAAGTCCCGCGCGTAGAAGAAGTCGCGGATTCCCTGGCAGACCTCGCTGCGGATCCGAAGCACTGCGTGCTGCTTGCGCGAACGGAGCCAGAGGTGCCGCTTGGAGAGGAGGAAGTCGATCCCGTGGTCCTGCAGGGCGATCGGATACTCCTCGGTGGCGGGCGCCACGAGTTCGAGGTCGTCGGCGACGACTTCGTAGCCGCCGGGGGCGCGCTCGTCGGCGCGCACGGTCCCGCGCAGGATCAGCGCGGACTCCTGCCCGGCTTCTTTGACGCGCCGGAGGGCCTCGGCGCCGACTTCGTCGCGCTTGGCGACGCACTGGACGACGCCCGTCCCGTCGCGCAGGTGGAGGAACGCGATCTTGCCCTTGCCGCGGAACTTGTAGAGCCAACCGCGAAGCTCCACGCGTTGGTCCACGAAGTCTTCCAAGGCGCGGACGGTCGCAATTCGGGTCACGAAATTCCTCCCGTAGAGCCCTTCGGCTCGAATGAACTCTGCCACACGGGGTGGGACGAGGTGTTCCCAGGGCTCTCCGGCGAGGACCCGGCGGCGGACCTCGGTCGAGGAGACGTCTGGGGGGTCCACGCGCAGTAGGTGCTCGCGGAGTCGTTGGGCGGCCTCGGCCCCCAGGCCCTCGGCCAGAGCGCGCAGGCCCTCCTCGACGTCGTGGCCGGGTCGGTCGACGGCGACGAAGGTCACTGCCTCGAGCAAGGCCGCGGCTTCTTTCCAAGTGGGCAGTTCGTCGATGGTGTCGGCGCCGATCACCCAGTAGAAGCAGTCGCCTGGACGCTCGGCGGCGAGCGTACGCACGGTATCAATGGTGTAGCTCGGCCCCGGGCGGCGCAGTTCGAGGTCGCTGGCCACCAGGCCGGGTTCCCCTTGGGTCGCGAGGCGCACCATGGCCAGCCGGTCGCGCGGGGAGGCCATGTCGCGCCGGCCCGGCTTGTGCGGCGGGCGGGGCGCGGGCAGGAGCCAGACTTCGTCGAGATCGAGGGCGGCGCGTACGGCCCGCGCCACGGCGAGGTGGCCTCGGTGCGGGGGATTGAAGGAGCCACCGAGCAGTCCTATGCGCAAGGTCCTCTCCTGGTGGGGCCGCCGCGCGGCTGCCCCGCTGTGGCGGGGGGTGGACTCTATCCCAGGCCCGGCGCGTGGCAAGCGCCGGCTTGGGCGGCAGCCTTCGCGCGAGGCGACCGCGTCGAGGGCGTGCGCTCGCGGGGGCGGGCGCAGGGGTTTGGTAGCTTGGGGCGAATGCCCGACGTCGATTCCCTGTTCGTGGAGCTGGCGGTCGCGCGAGGCCTCACGAGCAAGGAGCTCGCCGACGACTGCGCGCGTCAGGCCGCGCGCCCCGGCGGCGAACGCCTCGCCGTGCTCGTGGCGCGTCGGGCCCAACTCGCGCCCGAGTTGGCGCGCCGGCTCCTCGCCGAGGCGGAGGCCTTGGCGCGCAGCGGGGAAGCGTCCTCGAGCGGCGACTGGGTGCGGCCCGTAGGGAGCGGCGGGGTGTCGGCCTCGACGCCGTCCGCCACGGCGGGGCGCGGTGCGCCGTCGGCCTCGACGCCGTCCGCCACGGCGGGGGGCGGGGCCGGGCGTGCGACCTTGGCCTCTCTGCGTCCGGGGACGGTGTTCGGTCGCTTCCGGCTCGAGGAGGAACTCGGGCGG
This sequence comes from Planctomycetota bacterium, assembly GCA_003695705.1. GTDB lineage: Bacteria > Planctomycetota > J058 > J058 > J058 > J058. The sequence continues at coordinate 823 of RFHU01000339.1, read as the reverse complement.
GGGGGCATGGGGGTGGTATGGCGCGCCCGCCAGCGGGACCTCGACCGCGACGTCGCCCTCAAAATGCTCCTGCCCGGGGCCGTTTCGAACGAGCGTCTGCGGCAGCGCTTCTTGGCCGAGGCCAAGGCGGTCGCACGCTTGACCCACCCCAACGTGGTCACCGTCCACGAAGCGGGCGAACTCTCCGGATTTCTCTACTTCAGCATGGACTACGTGGCCGGGCCGTCCCTCGCGCAACTCCTCAAGACCCGAGTCTTGCCCCTCGAGCGTGCCCTGGAGATCGCGCTCGGCGTGTGCGAGGGCCTTGGAGCGGCCCACGAGGCGGGGCTCGTGCACCGAGACCTCAAGCCCGCCAACGTCCTCCTGGACCCGCGCGGGGTGCCGCGGATCACCGACTTCGGCATTGCCAAGGACACCACGCGGGCGGGGAAGACCCTCCCGGGGGAACTCCTCGGCACTCCGTCCTACATGTCCCCCGAGCAGGCCGACGGCCGCTCGGGAAGCGTCGACGCGCGCGCGGATCTCTATGCGCTCGGGGCGATCCTCTACCGTGTCCTCACCGGAAGCCCCCCCTTCACCGGGCAGAGCAACTACGAGATCCTGCAGGGGATCCTGAAGGGGGAGCTGGTGCCGCCGCGCAAGCTCGTCTCGGAGCTTCCTCCGTCGGTGGACGCCCTGGTCGTCCGCTGCCTCGCCCGCCGCCCCGAAGACCGCTTCCCTTCGGCGGCGGCGCTGGCCGCGGCGTTGCGCCAAGCCTTGGCCGAGGTGGGGGGGGGAGCGCCGGTGCGCGCGGCCCCGCCTTCGCCCGCGAAGGGGTGGGGCC
>RFHU01000338.1 GCA_003695705.1 Planctomycetota bacterium | reverse complement strand
GGCGTGGAGGGAGGCGCGGGCGTGGAGGGAGGCGCGGGCGTGGAGGGAGGCGCGGGTGTCTGCGGGGCGGGGCGGACCACGGGGGTCCCCACGACGGGGGTCTGGTCCGCGTCGAGGTCCACGGAAGGCGCGGCGTCGGGGTCCCAAAGGACCTCGAGTTCGAACTTGTCCGAGATGCCCACGACGTCGCCGGGGTGGAGTTCGGCCTTCCCCGCAAGGGAGGCGCCGTTGAGTTCGGTGACGTTGGTCGAGGAAAGCGGGGTGACGAAGAGCCGGTTCCCTTCGCGCGAGATCTGGGCGTGCCGCCGCGAGACGATCTGGTTGTCGATGCGTACGTCGCAAGCAGGGCTGCGCCCAATGGTCACTCGGTCTTGCTGGAAGCAGTACTCCTCGATGCTCACTCCGCGCGTGCTGAGCCGCGCGCGGAAGGGGAACGGGGGCGGTGGACGGCGCGGCGGGGCTTCTTCGTCGAGGTAGTCGGGGCCGCCGCCTGCGGGCAAGACCAAGGCGGCCGTTCGAGCCCCGATGCGACCGGTGGCCCCCGCCGGCGGGTGACCGGTCATGACCCGGACGAGGTCGAGGTTCGCCTCCTGGGCCGAGGGGTAGCGCTGGTTCGGGGAGCGCGCGCAGAGGGTGGAGAGGACCTGTGCGACGCCCGGCGACGCGCCGCTGGGGGGGCGGATTTCGCCGCCGGTGTGGCCGGCCTGCAGTTCGTCCCAGCTGGTGCCGCCGAAGGGGTAGCTCCCGGAAAGGGCTCTGTGGAGGGTAATGCCGAGGGAATACTGGTCGCTGCGCCCGTCGGAGGGGTCGCCGTCGAAGCACTCGGGCGCCAAGCAGAGCGCGCGTGCGAGCGAGTGCGCGTGGCGGTGGACCAGCGAGAGGCCCAGTTCGGTGAGCTTGGGGGTGCCCGTTTCGTCGAAGCGAATGGTGCCCGGGCGCACGTCTCCGTGCACGAGATCGTTCTCCTCCAGGCAGACGAGGGCCTCGCAAATGGCTTGGCCGATGGCGAGGGCCTCGGGTTCGGGCAGGGCCCCGCGGGCGGCGAGGACCTGCTCGAGGTCTTCGCCGGGGAGGAATTCGTAGGCGAGGTAGTGGAGCCCCGAGTCGGGGCAGGTGCCGGCGTCGACCACCGAGGCGATGTTCGGGTGGTGCAGTTTGGCGGCCTTGCGTGCGTTCTCGAGGAACAGGTCCACGGTTGAGTCGCCGCGCTCGCCCTCGAGCACCTTCATGGCGACGACGCGCCCTAGGTTGCGGTGGCGGGCCTTGAGCAGGCAGCCGGGCGCACCGTTGCCCAGGGCCTCTTCGATTTCGTAGCCCTTGATCGAAACCTCGCTCGTCCAAGCAGGCGCGGTTTCGGCAGAACCCGGCGCGCTCTCCTCGCTCGCCACCCGTCGCTCCTCTTCGTCGTAGGGCCCCCGACAGCTTAGCCTCTTCGATCGCCGGTTGCCGCCTACCAGGGAGGGAGCAGGCGTCGAGCTCCGTGCGCGAGGACGAGCGCGAGGAAGAGCGCGTTGCGCAGGGGAATTGCCGGCCAGAGAAGGGGAAGGGGGCGCGGCGCGGCGCCGTTTGGGGGAGGGGCGGGAGCGGCCTGCGGCTGGGGGAAGGCCGCGGCGAGGCGAACGGCGAGGCCGCGGATCCAGCGCGGCGAGCGGGGCCAGTCGATCAGCCCCGCAAGCCAGTCCTGAGGCAGCCCCGAGGCGCCTTGGGTGGCGCCGGCCAGGGCGCCGACGATGGCCGCGACGGTATCGGTGTCGCCGCCGAGGCGAACCGCGGACTCGATCGCCTCGCGGGGGGAATGCGGGGCCCGCAGCCAGCAGTAGAGGGCGCAGGGAACGGTGTGGTCCACGAAGCCGGTTACGCCGCGGTCGAGTCCAAGCTCGTCCGCGAATTCGGCGGGGCGGGCACCTTGCGCGAGGCGCCGGCGCGCTCGTTCGAGGGCTGCGCGAAGAGCCGGACCGCGCAGGTCGCGGAGCAGGCCGGCGAGGAGCCCGGCGGGGTCGAGCCGGGTGCCCGAGTCGGCGGCGCGGCAGGCCGCAAGGGCGACTGCGAGCGCTCCTTCGTAGGCTCGGGGATCGGTATGGGTAATGCGCGTGCCGCGGTGGAGGGCAGCGCGCATGCGCGGGGTGTCGCCGAGGCAGACGCCCAGCACGGCGGAGCGCATGGCGGCGCCGTTGCCCGCACTCCGCACGCCGCTGCGCTCCGGCGAGACGCCGCAGAGCAGCTTGAGGAGGGCGCGGAGGGTGGCAAAGCCAATGCCTGCGGGGAGGGCGAGGACCCAGCCGCGCAGGCGCCAGGCCAGAGAGCGAGCGAAGCGCTCGGGGTCTCCTTGGCTGGCGAGGAGGGCCTGCGCGACGAGGCACGCATGTTCGGTGTCGTCGCTGAGCAACCCGCGGCCGAGGACGAAGCGGTGTTGCAGGGGTCTGTCGCCGAGAAGGCGCTGCACACGACGACGGCTGAGCCCCTCGTAGGGAAGGCCAATGGCGTCCCCCACGGCCGTGCCGAGGAGGACGCCTGCGAGGACCTCCTCGCGCCGGGTCACACGCGCGGGGCGGTGCCGATCGTCTTTTCGAGCAGCGGCTTGTAGCCTTGCAGGGCGGTGCGCTGCATGTAGAAGGCGAGACCTCGCGGTCCTCCGAGTTCCTCTCCGGCCCCGGCGCGGCCCGGGCCGCCGTGGAGGAGTTGGGGGAGGACCGCACCGGGGCCCAGGCTCTTTCCGGCGGTTTTGGCGCTCCCCACGTAGACGCGGCCGTTGTAGGGAGCGATCCCCAGGGCCACCTCGCGGACGAAGTCGGCGCGGTCGGAATAGATCGAGCTGACCAGGCTGCCCTCGCCCAAAGCGACCAGCTCGCTGATTTCGGCCGGTTCGCCCGAGGTGGGGAGGAGGGTGGCCACCGGGCCGAAGACTTCGTCGGCGTGCACGGCCGGGGTGCGCGGGTCTTGGGCCTCGAACAGGACCGGGGCCATGAAGAAGCCCCGCTCGCCGACCTCGCCGACCAGGTCGCCGCGGCCGCCGTCCCCGACCACGGCCTTGGCGGCGGCGGCGAGGCGCTCGACGCCGGCGCGGACGTCGCGGAGTTGGTCGGCGGTGGCCAGGGGCCCGACCTTGACCCCCTTCCGGCGGGGATCGCCGACGGGCTGACGGGCGAGTTCTTCCCGCAAGGCCTCGCGGACGGCGGAGAGGCGCTCGCGGGGAACGAGGATCCGGCGAATGGCGGTGCACTTCTGCCCCGCCTTCTGGGTCATGTCGCGGACGACTTCGCGGACGAAGGCGTCGAAGGTCTCCGAGTCCTCCTCGACGGCGGGGTCGAGGACCGCCGCGTTGAGGCTGTCGGCCTCGACGTTGATCCGGGCGCCGCGCTCGACCACGCAGGGGTGCGCGCGCAGGAGCGCGCCCGTCTTGCTGCTTCCGGTGAAAGCGATCACGTCCTGTCCGCCGAGGTGGTCGAGCAGGTCGCCCGCCGACCCACAGAGGAGGGCGAGCGCACCCGGGGGGAGGAGGTTCTGCTCGACGACGATCTCGACCATGCGCTGCGCGAGGATGCAGGTCGAGGTCGCGGGCTTGGCGACGACGGGCATTCCGGCGAGCCAGGCGACGGCGGCCTTTTCGAAGAGCCCCCAGGCGGGGAAGTTGAAGGCGTTTACGTGCACCGCGACCCCGCGGCGGGGGGTGTGGATGTGCTCGCCCCAGGCGCGGGGGCTGCGCCCGGTCTGGACGCCTTCGCCGTCGACGAGGTGTCGGACGGGGCCGAACTCCTTGCCGAGCCGCGCGTAGTGGGCCAGGGTCCCGATGGCGCCGTCGACGTCGAACTTCGCGTCGCCGCGGGTGTTCCCGCCGCTGCGGGTGGAGAGCTCGAGGAGTTCGTCGCGGTGGGCGTGGAGGGCCTGCGCGACGTTCTCCAGCAGGGCGCCGCGCGCGGCGAAGTCCATGTCCTGCAGGGCGGGCAGCCCGCGCGTGCGGGCGTGTTCCACGCAGGCCGCAAAGTCGATCCCGCCGGTGCTGGCTTCGGCGATGACCTCCTCGGTGGTCGGGTCGACGAGGGCGCGGGCAGGGCCCTGCCCCGTGATCCAGCGATCCTGGACGTAGCTGGGGATTTGCTTCATGCCGGCCCTCAGTTCTCGTCCCGCGCGAACTTCACGTAGGCGAAGTCGATGGGCTTGCCGTTGATCCCCTTCTTGGGGGGGGCGATCCAGTTGGCGTAGACGCCCGGCTCGGTCACCGGGGTCATGATCCGCCGCAGGTACTCGCGGTCCGCTTCGGTGGGCAGCCACTCGGACTTCTTGGCTTCCCACTCCTCGCGGCTGAGGAGCTTGCCCCAGGGGTCGAAGGGCATGCCCGCGTAGACGCCTTGGTTGCGGTTGAAGCGGTCGGAGGCGCGGTAGAAGCGTTCGCTCATGCCCGCCTTCTCGAGGATTCGATTCCAGCGCGCGAAGACCCGGTCGCAGTCCTCGACGTAGGAATCGCGCAGGACCAGGTTCATGGCGCGGCGCAGCGGAATGCGGCGCTCGGCGAACCCTCCTTCGTCGCGCGGGACCTCGAGGGTGTACTCGCCCTCGAGGCACTTGTGGTCCTCGTAGCGCCCGGGCTTGGACTCCTCCCAGCGGCCCTTGAGCCCGGCGGCGAAGAAGGTCGCGCTGTTGCTCGAGTCCTCCGAGCCGAACAGGTCCATGGAGGCGGTGAGCCACTCGTTCATGTAGCGCTGGATCATGTCGAGGGGGATCCCGCCGACCTTGGTCACGTCTCCCTCGGGGGCGGTCTTCATGAGCTCCACGGTGCGCTGGATCACGCGCCCGACGCCGGTTTCGCCCACGAACATGTGGTGGGCCTCCTCGGTGAGCATGAAGCGGGTCGAGCGGGCCAGCGGGTCGAAGGCGCTCTCGGCCAGGGCGCCGAGTTGGAATTTGCCGTCCCGGTCGGTGAAGGTCGTGAAGCAGAAGAAGGACAGCCAGTCTTGAATCGGTTTGTTGAAGGCCTCGAGCATGCGCGGCGAGTCCTGGTGGCCCGAGCGCCGCACCAGGAGGTCCTCGGCCTCCTCGCGCCCGTCGCGGCCGAAGTACTGCATGAGCAGGTAGACCATGGCCCACAGGTGGCGGCCTTCTTCGACGTTGACCTGGAAGAGGTTGCGCAGGTCGTAGAGGCTGGGGCAGGTCTTGCCGAGCAAGCGCTGCTGTTCCACCGAGGCGGGCTCGGTGTCGGCCTGCACGACGATGAGCCGGCGCAGCTCCTTGCGCACTTCGCCGGGAACTTCGTCCCAGACCCTCTTCCCGATCTCGTCGCCAAAGGCGATCGTCCGCTCCTTCTCCGGCGGAGTGAGGAAGATGCCCCAGCGGTAGTCGGGCATTTTCACGTAGTCGAAGTGGGCCCAGCCGTCGGTGTCCACGCTCACGGCCGTGCGCAGGTAGATCCAGTCCTCTTGGAAGCCCTCGGGCCCCATTTCTCGCCACCAGTCGAGGTAGTTGGGAAGCCAGCGCTCGAGGGCCTTCTGCAGCTTGCGGTTGGAGGAGAGGTCGACGTTGTTGGGGATCTTGTCGGACATGAGGGAACCTCCGGGCGGTGCGCGGCGCGGCGGCGCCGTGCGGGCGCAGGTCGTCGGGTCGTGGTCGGGGACTAGGTGCGGGACCAGTCGAATTCGGCTTGCTGGGGCTGGCCGTAGAGGGTGAGCGCCCCGCGCGGCCCCACGGCGTTGGGGCGCTGGAAGATCCAATTCTGCCAGGCCGAGAGGCGGCCGAAGATCTTGGTCTCCAGCGTCTCCGGCCCGGCGAAGCGCAGGTTGGCCTCCATGCCCGTCAGGGCGTCGGGGGACAGGCTCGCGCGCTCTTCGATGGCCATGCGCAGGTCGTCTTCCCAGTCGAGCTCGTCCACCAACTCGGTCACCAGTCCCTCCTCGTTCGCGGCGGGGCCTTCGAAGAGGCGAGGCTCGGCGGCCAGTCGCGCGGCGCGCCCTTCGTCGCCGAGGAAGCGCGTCTCGAGGCGGCTGAGGCCGTTGCTCATGGGGAGGAGCCCGCCGTTGAGCTCCGAGAGGCCCAGGCGGACGCCTTCTGCTTCGAGCATGTAGATGCGGTCCGCCCCCAGAGCGAGCTCGAAGAGAGCTCCGGCGAAGCAGGAGCCCTCGCCGGCGAGGGCGAAGAAGCTCTTGGCGGTGAGGTCGTAGCGCTTGAGGACCCGCTTGAGGTTGAGGAGGACTTCGTTGACGAACCAGTCGTCCTTGCGGGCGGCGAGCTGGGCGTCGAGGGCGAGGGCGACCGCGGGGTCGCCGCGCGTCTCGACGAGGACGAGGCCGATCTCGGGGTGGTTGAAGCGAAGGCGCAAGAGGGCGTCGTCGAGTTCGCGGGCCATGCGCAGGGGGTACCAGTCGGCGCCGAGGCGGCTCGGGTCCTCGGGGAGCGGGGGGGCTTCTTCGGGGCCGTAGACCGTCAGCGTGGCCGTTCGCGGCGTCTCGCCCCAGCGGAGGGCGACGTGCCG
>RFHU01000337.1 GCA_003695705.1 Planctomycetota bacterium | reverse complement strand
CTTCTTGGCCTTCTTCTTGGCCTTCTTCTTGGCCTTCTTCTTGGCCTTCTTCTTGGCCTTCTTCTTGGCCTTCTTCTTGGCCTTCTTCTTGGCGGGCACGGGTGCACCTCCACGGCCGACGGATCGTAGGAGTTCGGGTCGCGCCGTCGGGTCAGTGTAGGCGGTGCCCCGGACGACCCCAGTGGCTCTGGAGCGGCGTCGGCCCAGACCGTATGGTCCCCGCCCGTGCAGGCCCGAACTCCGTCGAGTTTCTTCGTTTTGCTGCTGTGCGTGCTGGCGTCAGCCTTGGCTGCACGGGCCGAGGAGCACAGCGCGGGCGACGTGTCTCCCTCCGCTGCTTTGTCCTCGGCCGACCCCGACTACGAGGAGGGCCTGCCGCGGGTGCGCCTCGAACTCGGGGTCACGAGCTACGCCTTCCTCGTGGCGCGGACCAAGGCGGGCCGCCAAGGGGTCGCTACGGCCTTCGACCCCTTCGTCGAAGGGGGACTCCCCGGCGGCCCCACGGCCGCCCTCTCCGCCTACCTCGACGTCAAGCTCTGGTCGTGGGCGAGCCTGGGGGGCATGTACTGGGGCCTCCACCAAGCCGGCGGGGCCCATCACATCGACTCCCGCGGGATTGGCCTTCACGACACCATCTTCCCCGGCGGCCTGCGCGTCCGCGCGCAGGTCGCGCTGCAGCACGCCGAGCTCAGCCTGCGCTACGTATGGTTCCACACCCGCCGCGTGCACCTCTGGTTCGGCATCGGCCCTTCGTGGTTCTCCTTTCGGGTCGCGCTGCGGCCGCCGGGCGCGCCGGGAGCCTCGCGCCGCATCGAAGCCTTCTTCGCTCCCGCCCTGACCTACTCCATCGCCGCCCGCATCCCGGGCGCCGACTCCCTGCGCATCCACCTCTCCAGCTCCATCGCCGTTTCCTACGCGCAGTGGCCCTCCTTCGTCGCCTGGTCGCGCTTCGGCCTCCGCTACGCAGTGACACCCGGGATCGAACTCACCTGCGCCCTCAACGCGCGCAACGGGATCATTGCCCGCGAAAAGGGCATTACCCGCTACCCGGTGACCTCAGGCTATCGCCATCGGCGCGTGCGCTGGAGTGCGGTCGGTCTCGAAGTCGGCGTGGCCTTCAGCTACTGACCGCCCGCCTGCAGCGGCCCCACCTTTTCGGGAGGCGCCCGACGTCCACCGGGTGGTGGCTCTGCCCCTCGGCGGCGTCCGGGCTGTTGGAGAAGCGTCCGCATCGGACGGCCGCTGCAAAGCAGATTTGCATGTAAGAACGGGGATACGAGCAGGCAGGCTTTTCCCTTCGCTTCGCGCCACGGGTTGGAGCAACGGCACCTCCCTTGCGCCCGAGGAGGTCGTCACCACGACTGCGAGAAAGGGACCTCCTGTGACATCGACTCTGCGTTTCTCTGCCGTTCTTGCTTCGACCTTGGCCCTTGCCTTGGCCGTTTCGGGCTGCGGCCCCGGCAGCGGCAAGACTCCGTCGGCCCCTCAGGGGGCCTCGGCGGGGAGCACCGCGGCCGGAACCACGGGGAGCACAGGGACTCCGACGGCGACGGCCTCGGGCAGTGCCGTTCCGAGCGCGCCCGCCCTGCAGGCCATCGACGACCTGCAGGTCTACGCGAGCGTCGGCGACTCCCTCGCCGCAGGGCTCTCGGCCCCCGCGAACGAGAGCTACTGCGAGCTTCTGCGGAAGAACGACGACGCCGCCTACCCGAACTACGCGGGGCAGGATCTCGAATCCTTCCATCCCGGCGCTGCCTTCGTCTGGGAGGCGACGCCCGGCGATACTTCGACCGACATCGCGAACACCGTGGCTTCGGTCCTCCCATCGTGGCCCGACACGACGCCCGGGGGCGACGCACTGGTGGTCGTCTCCATGGGCGGCAACGACGTACTCAACGACCTGTCGGCCCTCGCCAACCGTGCTCGAACCAGAGCCATCGCGGATCGCATTCGTCGCAACTGGCAACGCCTCATCGACCTCCTGAAGGCCAAGTACGAGGACCCCGCCCAAGGCCGACGCCTGGTGGTCGTCGGCCTGAACCTTTACGACCCCACCGACGGCCACGGGTCGTTCCCTGCCGCCGTGACCCAAGGGCAGACCGTGTGCGCTTGGTGGAACCAACTCCCGACGACGGACCGCCGCGAAGCCGTAGACAACTTCAACTCGATCAACGTCGCCATTCGCGACGTCCTGCAGCGCAACCAAGCCTTCCTCGCCGACGCCCACTCCTTCTTCCTCGGACACAGCCCGTGGACCAGAGACAACTGGTTCGCCCCCGACTGCGTCCACGCCAACACCCGAGGCCACCACCAGCTCCGCCGCCTCGTCTGGCAAGTGCTGACCGGAACCCTCCGCTGAAGCAAGGAGAGAACGGGGAGCGAGGTCGAAGGCAGCGCCTGACGCTCTCGGCTCCCCTCCTCCTCCCCGAACGGCGCTCCCGGGACCGCAGCCCTTGGGGCGCGCTCGCCAGCGAAAAGGAGTCGGCAAGCAGAGCAAGCGCGCGGCGGCCGAGATCCAGTGCGCCCGAGGCGCGCGGCCGGGATCCGACCTGCGTGAGCGCCTGCACGGTCCGCCTGCCGAGCAGAAGAACGGTGGAGCAGGCGCGCGGCGAAGGACGTCGCGTCTCGCACCCCGGCCTTCGCCGTGGTTGTTCGGGGTGCCACATCCCCGGCCACGACGACCAGCAGGCGAAGTCTGGAAACGGAATCCGGTTCGTCGGGAGCGGAGTCCGGTTGGTCCCGGCGCGCTCGTTCCAGAACCGGGCGGCATCCGCACCCAGAGTCGTGCTTTGGTCGGCGGAGGGCACGCATCGTCCTTCGGCTCGGTGCAGGGAAGTTGGCCCGGGGCTCGCGAAGGGGCCCCTTCGTGCCCGTCCCCCGCCGCCTCGTGCCCGGCCAGAGCCACTTCGTCACCCGCCGCACGCGCGCGCGCCG
>RFHU01000336.1 GCA_003695705.1 Planctomycetota bacterium | reverse complement strand
GGCCGCTTGCGCGAAGTCCTGCTCCACGCCGCGGCCCTGGGAATAACACGCACCCAGATCGTTCATGGCGCGGGGAATGCCCAATTCAGCTGCCCTGCGATACCAAAACGCTGCCTTGCTCCAATCCCGCGGGACTCCCCTTCCCTGCTCGTAACAGGACCCCAGCAGGGACATGGCCTGGGCATGTCCCTGCTCCGCCGCCTTCCTGAAGCAACGCGCCGCCTCCCGCCAGTCCCGCTCTCCCCTCCCGCCTCGTGCGCAACGAAGCCCTCGCTGGTAAAGAGCCTCTGCGTCGCGATCCGCCCCCTCGGGCCGAATCCGGTCGACGTCGCCAAGGGCTCGAGCGGGCCCCCCCTGCGCCTTTCCCGCGACCGCTGCCTCCGAGCGTGCTTCCTTCGCCGAGGGCAAAAGCGCGTAACCCAGGCCAAGGGCCAAGAAGGCGAACGAGACGGTCGTCCCTCCCGCGAGCACGAGAGCGCGCGAGGCCAGGAAGAATCGCTTGCCCGCTACCGCGCCCTCGAGAATTCCTCGCAGGGCCTTCGCGAACTCCCCGGCGCTCGGCCAGCGCGCGGAGGCTTCCTTTCCCAGGCAGCGCAGGACGACCCGCTCCAGCGCCCGCGGAATGTCGGGCCGCGTGCTCCGCAGCGAAGGAGGGTTCGCTTCCACGGTCTTGCGCAGGACCTCGACGAGGCTCTCGCCTTCGAAGGGGGGACGACCGGCGAGGGCTGCGTAGAGGGTCGCCCCCAGGCCGTAGACGTCCGTCCCCGGACCCACCTTGGTGAGTTCGCCGCGAGCCTGCTCCGGAGCCCAGTAACCGGGAGTCCCCTGCAAGGTTCCCGAGCGCGTGAGCCGCTCGGTCTCCCCCGCCCGCGCCAGGGCCTTGACCAGGCCGAAGTCCGTGAGCACGGGTTGCCCGTCCGCCGCGAAGAGCACGTTGGCAGGCTTCACATCCCGGTGCAGCAGCCCCGCCCCATGCGCCGCCTCGAGGGCTTCGGCGAGCTCGACGCCCAGGCGCACGGCCTCCTCCACCGCGAGCACTTCCCCGCGCGCGAGGCGCTCCTCGAGGGAGCCCCCTTCGTAGAAGGGGAGCACGAGGTAGGGGAGGCCCCGCTCCTCTCCTGCGTCGAGGAGCCGCGCCAGGGCGCGATGCTCGAGTCGAGCGAGCGCCCGCGCCTCGCGCCGAAAGCGCGTTCTCTGCGCGGCGCTCGCTTCGCGCCCCGAAACGAGCAGCTTGACCGCCACTCGCTCGCCGTTCCGCGGGTCGCGGCCCTCGTAGACGGTCCCCATGCCGCCCTGCCCCAAGAGGCGCACGAGTTCGTAGCCGCCCACGCGCTCCATGGACTCCAAGCCAGCAGGGTTTCGCGCCGGGCACCCCTGGAGGCTCGTCCCCGCGAACGGCGCGAAGCCGGCGCCCGCTCGACGTTTCGCCGGTCGGAAGTCCGCTACCCCTGCCCGTGGGCTCGGGGCATGTCTACCGCGAGGTGTGCGTCGTCGGGGTGGGTGGCGAACCAGGCGAACCACGCGCAGCGCACGACCTCGAGGGGCTCCCCGTGCAGGCTTCGCACGCTGGCGACGGGGGCGTCGTCGTCGCGGGTGCCGGGACGGTAGAAGAACTCGAGTTCGACGCCGCCGAGGCGAGTGCGCCAGTAGCCGGCGGCGTCCACGCGGCGGGCGAGGAGGGCGTGAGGGAAGACGCGCCGCTCGCCGCCCGCGCGCACCACGAGGACGGGCTCCTTGCGGCGCAGGCCCGGCGGGGGCAGTTTGCTCACGGGGAAGCGCAGCTCGTCCGAACCGCGGTAGTTGCGGTAGAGGGCCTGGCGGTAGAGGCGCTCGAGAGCCTTGGCGGGCGCGAGCACGCGAGTCTCGGGGTGGGCCTTCCGCCACAGGTCCCAGCGGGTCAGCTCGCACGGCCAGGCGCGCAGGGCCTCCCCCCTGCGAGGTCCCGCGACGGCCCGCCCAAGCAGGGGCGACCAGAGGGAGGCTTCGGGGCGGTCGTCGAGGAGGAGCTGGGTGGACTCGTAGAGGGCACCGCTGGTGGCGAAGGCGAGCCGGCTGGAGCCCACCCGGCGCTCGTAGACGCCGGCCGCGCTGCTGAGGGGATGCCAGGCGACGAGCAGCGGCACGTCGCCGACCGTGTCGTTGACCACCTCGTGCACGTCGAGGAGGCGGAGCGGGTAAGCTCGCGCCTCGCCTCCCGCGACGACGCCGATCACCGGGTCGCCGGCGACGAGGAACTTCCCCCGCCCAATGCGCGCGGCCTCGGCCTCCTCGCGGGCGAGGGTCGGCGGGTCGACCGGCAAGCGGGGGAACGCGCCGGGCGCGGCAGCGACCACCACGCGCTCGCGGGGCAGGGTCAGGCTGTCGAGGGGAAGGTCCGTCGGGCGCGCGTCGCGCTCCGAGGCCAGGCGCTGCAGGCGCTGAACGTGCCAAGCGAGCGCCCCCGCCGTGAGCAGCGCCGCCCCGAGGAGGGCGTACTTGGCCGGACCCAGGACGTCGCCGCGCGCGCTCACGCGTCAGAGCGGCGCCGGGTCGAGCACCAAAAGGCCAAGGAGCAAGGGCAGGTAGACGATGCTCCCCAGGAACAAGCCGCGCGCGGCGGCGCGATCGCGGCGCACCCAGAGCAGGACGCTCAGCGCCACCAGCCCGAGACCGAGGCCGACGGCGCCCGCCAGGTAGAGCGCACCGCCGAGGCCCAGGCGCGGCGCGAGCAGGGTGATCGGGAGCAGAGCCAGGCTGTAGAGGACCGTCAGGTAGCCGCCGAAGCGGCCCGAGGCGTCCACCCCGGAGACCATGCGGTAGCCGCCGCTGCGGTAGTCGTCGCGGTAGTACCAGTCGATGGCCAGGAAGTGGGGGATCTGCCACACGAAGAGGATCGCGAACAGGACCCAGGCGCCCGGGCCGAGCTCCCCGCCGCTGGCCGCCGCCCAGCCGATCAGAGGAGGGAGCGCACCGCACACCGCCCCCACCAAGGTCGCCAGGGACGTCCGACGCTTGAGCGGGGTGTAGGCCGCCACGTAGAGAACGCCCACCGCCAAGGCCAAGACCGCGGCGAAGGAGCCGCTGCGCAGCGCCAGGAGCGCCGTGCCCCCGCAAAGGAGCGAAAGGGACCAGACGAGAGCGAGGGGCAAGCCCACTCGCCCCGAGGGGAGGGGGCGCCCGCGGGTGCGCTCCATGGCGGCGTCGTGATGGCGCTCGAGGCACTGGTTGAGCGCGTTGGCTCCAAAAGCCGCGAACGCGGTGCCCAAGAGCAGCCAGCCGAGCTGCGCATAGGAGAGCGGGAGCCCGTCGGGAAGGCCGAGAGCGTAGCCGCTCGCCGCGGTGACCAGGACCAGCGAACTGAGGCGGGCCTTGGTCATTTCGCCGAGGGCGCGGACTTGGGTCCACGGCCCGGGCGCCGGCGCCGCGGCGCCGTGGGGGCGAAGCTCCGGAGCGGAGCGCGGAGTGGTGAGGACGGCCTCGGCCATGGCGGCGCATCCTAGCAAGGCGCTCCGGTCGGCCGAAGGCGAAGCGCCTGGCCGCGTCGCGCCGAGGGCCGCCCGCGAGGGGCTTTTGCTTTATCCTGACGTCCCGCATGATCCCTCCCCCTGCAG
>RFHU01000335.1 GCA_003695705.1 Planctomycetota bacterium | reverse complement strand
CGCTCGCTGACCCTGGACCCCGCCGCTCCCTCCACCTTCACCGTGGGGACCAAGCAGGGCGTCTACCGCAGCCTCGACGGCGGGGCGACCTGGTTCCCCTACGCGGACGGCATGCCGCCGGGCCAGGAGGTGCGCGCCCTCGCCGTGGATCCCCTCCTCGGCGGACAGCTCTACGCCGGGGCCCAGAACACGGTCTACTCCTCGACGGGCAACAACCCCTGGCTCCCCTGCAGCACGGGCCTCACCAATTTCGACGTCAAGGCCCTCGCCCAAGACCCCCTCGACCCCTCGGTGCTCTACGCGGGAACGAAGAGGGGGGTGTTCCGGTCGACGGACGGGGGCGCGACCTGGACGGTCGCGTCGGCGGGCCTCACGAACCTCGACGTGAAGTCCCTCGCCGTGGACCCCACGGCGCCGGGCACGATCTACGCGGGGACGAAGGGGGGGGTGTTCCGGTCGACGGACGGGGGCGCGACCTGGACCTCGGCCTCGGTGGGTCTGACGAACCTCGACGTGAAGTCCCTGGCCGTGGACCCCACGGCGCCGGGCACGATCTACGCGGGGACGAAGGGGGGCGTGTTCGAGAGCACGGACGGGGGCGCGACGTGGGCGCCCCACGGCCTCGCGGGCCTGGACGTCAAGGCGCTGCTCGTCGATCCCGTGACCCTTTACGCCGGCACCAAGCAGGGAGTGTTCTGCCGCGAGCGCGAGCGCATCAAGGTCATCGCGAGCGGAGCCTGGAGCAATCCGACCGACTGGACGCCGTCCGGCGTGCCCGTCGCGAGCGACGTCGTGGTCGTCAAGGGGCCGGTGGCCATGGACGCCACCGGCACCGTCGCGCGCATGAGCCTCACCGCGGCCGCCGACCTCGTCTTCCAGCCAGGGAAGGCCCTCACCGTGACCCAGCGGGTCCACGTGGCCGGCGGGCGGCTGGCCGTGGGCAGCGCCGGCAGCCAACTCGTTTCCGAGGGTCCGCTCACCGTCTCCTCGTCGGGGCGCCTGGACCTCGCCGGCGGAGGCGCCCTTCGGCTGGGAACGGGCGGTCCGTCGCTCCTGGTGTGGGGGTCGCTCAGCGCGGTCGCGAGCGGAGGCGCTCGGCCGTCCATCGACCGCGCCGGCACGAACGGCTCGACGGACGTGCGGATCCTTCCGGGAGGGAGCCTCTCGTTGAACGGCGCCAGCGTCGCCCACGGAGGGCCGCAGGGGCTGTTCGTGAGTTCGGGCGCGCGCATCGACCGCTTGCGCGACGTCGCCTTCGGCGCCATCGACGCGTCGCCGGGTGCGGCCTTCCTGACCATCGAGGCATCCAGCTTGAACCTGAACGCTCCGGGGCTGAGCTTCGCCGACGTTGCCCCCGGCCAGTTCAACGTCGTCCTCCGCGACACCGGAGGCGCTCCCGGCGACGTGGTGCTCAACCTGGAGTTCCGCGGCGTGGCGGTCAACGGCGCGGGCGCCGGGTCCGCCTTCTCGCAGGAGCTCGGGGGCGCAAGCGTGAACTGGGTGTGGGCTGCCCCCGACACCACGCGCGGCAAGCGGCATCTGGGGTTCCCGCAGGTGGCCTACGACCTGAACACCTTCGCCCTGTATGCGACCTACGTCGGCTTTCACGACGTGGATGCCGCGGGCACCGATCGCATTCACCGCTTCGATGCCCTCGGCGCCGGCGTGGACGAGGGGACCTGGTTCGACGTCGACGCGGCCTTCGGCGATGTCGTCGGGAGTCCTTGGTGGGATACTTTGCCGAGCGGTGCGCACGTGCTGTGGCTGACCACGGATGCGGGCTACTTGCTGCGCTTCACGGATCCCGGAGCCGGCGCCGGTTCCGTCGCTCCGGACCTCGGCCCGCTGAAGGTGGCCGACGCGTTCGCCTCCGGACCGATCACGGACGGGGTCAACGTCTACGTCGCCGGGACCGTGGCCGGCGCGGGGAACCTCCTGGGATTCGATCAGGCGACCGGGGCCGGGGTCCTCGCGGTCCCCGTCCCCGCCCCTCCGCGCAGCGAGTTGGCCAGCGAAGTCGTGAACGGCGTCACGATGCTCTACGCGGGCTCCGACGTCGTGGGTGGCGTTGCCCACCTCTACCGCGTGGACACCTTCACGGGGCTCGTGGACCTCGACAACACGAGCCCGCGGGGTGCGGTGACCACGATGCCCACCGTGGCCTTCGGGCTGGGGCTGTTCGTCGGCGACGACGCGGGCTGGGTCCACGGCGTGGATCAGCTCACGATGACCAACCTCGATTCGCTCCACGCGCCGCCGGTGAGCCCCGGTTGGCCCGTGCCCCTGGCCGGCGCTCCGGTCACCGCCAGTGTGACCGTGGCCTGGTACAGCGACGGCCGCGTCTACGTCGGCGACGGCGCCGGCCGGGTCTACGCCATCGAGTCCACGGGCGCCGTGGTCCCCGGCTACCCCGTGCTTCCGCCGGGCTTGAGCGGGCAGGCCATCGTGGGCGCTCCGCTCGAGGACGCAGGCCTCCTCTGGGTTGCCGACGCGGACGGTCGGTTGGTCGGTCTCGACGTCTCCGCCCAGACCCAGGTGTCCGCATTCCGCTTTGGCGCGGGCCTCCTGCAGAGCGTCGTTTCGCAGGAGTTCGCCGTCGGACACCCCATGATCACGAACGACGCGGGCAAGTTCCTGGTCGTGGGCCGGGTCCTCGACCCTACCCCTTGACCGAGCCAGGGGCTTGGCGCGCGCGTTCGGCGCACCAGCGGAGCACGCGCCGTACTCCAGGAGAGACGGCGAGGCGCAGGGCCTCCTCGAGGGGTACCCAGCGGAGTTCGGAGAACTCGCTCGACGCGCGCGGGGGCGGGGTGCTCGGGACCGGCATCACGAAGCACGCCACCCGGTAGGCCGGCTCGCTCCCCACGGCCAGGGAGAAGCGGCGCACGGGATCGGAGGCGGCGAGGCCGGTTTCCTCGAGGAGCTCGCGCCGCGCGCCGGCGGCTTCGTCTTCGTCCGCCTCCAGCTTGCCGCCGGGGAAGCTCCAGGCGCCGGTGTAGGCGCCGCGCGCCCGGCGACCGAGCAACACGCGACCGGCGTGGGGCGCAAGGAGGCAGACCGAGACGGCCGCGACCAGGTCCGCGCGGCGCGACGGGGGCTCGAGAAGACAGCCCGCACGGCGTTCGCCCACCTGGCGGTAGCCACGGTCGAGGAAGAAGTCCCGTTCCTTCCAGGCGCACACCAGGTCCCCGCGCGCGTCGAGGAGCTCGAGCAGGCGTGTCCCCAGCCCCGCGCCGCGCGCCGCGGGGGGAAGGAACAAGGCTGTCGCCGGTCCCTCGGGCCCCGTGCAGGCGAGTTCCGCGCCGACCGGGCGCGCGCCCTCGAACACCGGCCGCAAGCGCCAGGCGGTCGGGTCCTCGCCGAGCGCGCGCAGGCGCGCCACCGCGGCGTCGTGGACGCGCGCCCAGGCGTCGCCGAGCGCGCTCGGATCCTCGGCGAGCCCGAGGAGCGCTCCGTGCTGCACCCGTTCGATGGCGAAGCTGCCGCCGGGCCAGGCGCCCGCGAAGGCGGCGCGGCCCAGCGCCGCGAGGCAGGCTCGGGCTTCCTCTCCGGAGCCGGCCGGGTAGGGGAAGTCGGTGCGTGCGTCGGGCAGCGCCAAGGCGTCGTGGACGTGCAAGACGGCGCGAAGCTTCGGGAGCGCCTCGTAGAGGCGCAGATGCAGGGCCGCGTCCACCGACGGCCTGCGCGCGTCGCTCGCACGGACGCGCCCCGCGGGCCCCTCGAGCGTCACCCAGTGCAGGTCCTCACGGTCGAGGGCGGCCTTGTCGGCTGCGTGCGGCGTGCTCCATGCGCCTGGCCCGGCGCGCAGGCTGAGGTTCCCTCCCGATCCCGCGGCGAAGAGCCGAGCATCTTGGGCGAAGGCGAGGAGGGCTGCGGCCTCCTCCCGGCCTGCCGGGGCAGTTGCCGTCGCGAGGGGCGGGCCCACGAGCGGCGCTTGGGCGCGGGCGCGGCGCAAGGAGAAGGCGACGAGTTCGCGCGCCACGGCTTCGCGCGCGCCCTCGAGGGGCACGACGCCGCCCTCGGGCAAAACGAGGAGGACGGGGTGCTCTTCGCCCCCGAGGCGGGCGAGGTCGTTCGCCACGCACAGGTCCAGCTCGCCCGCTTCGACCTGTCGTCGGGCCGCCGTCACGAGCTCCTCGCGCGACGCTCTCGAGAGGAGCTTGAAGCCGACCAGGAAGGCCCGCGGACCGCAGCGTGCGCGCAAGGTGGGCAGCAGCTTCGGAGTGCGCTCGAACTCGACGACCAGGCGCGGGGCATCGGAGCGGAGCTTCCCCTGCCGGGCGCGCGGTCGATAGTCCGAGACGGCGGCGGCCATGAAGAGGAGGTCGGGCGGGCGCTCGGTCTCCGTCCGCAGCGCGGCGGCGAGGTCGTCGAAGCTGGCGAAGGGCACCGCGCGGATCCGGGGGTCCGCGCCCAGGCGCGCCAGCGCAGCTTCGCTGCCGAGGAGGACGGTCTCCACGCCGGCCGCGGCCAGCGCGCGGGCAATGGCGACTCCGAAGCGGCCGGTGGAGAGGTTCGTGACCACCCGCACGTCGTCCAAGGGCTCGCGGGTTCCGCCGGCGGTGACCAGGGCGTGCAGGGTCAGCGACTCGCTCCTCTGCGTCACCATACCTCCACACCGTCGGGCGAAAAACGCCCCGTCCGCGGGCCTCGCCGCGGTCGACGAGTGGGGATTCGGCAGTTCGCCAGCCCAGCCTCGGCGGAGCGCAAGGAGGGACGGCAAGTTCTCGGCCCCGGCCGACGGCGACCGCGCTCGGGGATCCCTTCGACTGACTGGGGAACTCCTCCCGGGAGGCCCCGCGCGACCCGCCGCGGGCGCCTGTCGGACCGGCTGGCGCGGAAGATCGTGGAAGCGTAGAGTCGGCCTTCGAGAGGAGGCAGCATGGACGAGGGCGGGCTGCCCAGGCTGGCCGACGTCGCTCGAGCCCACGAGGAGGGTGGCGCCGAAGCCGTCCGCGGTCTCTTGGGCGTGGACTGCGCTCTGGTCCTCTCCCCCGAAGGCGTCGAAGAACTCGGCCCCACCTTCGGCACCGCTGCTTGGAACACGCGCTCCCTTTCCGCCCCGGTTTCCAACGACACCGAATCCGGGGAGCGCATCGCCCCTTGGGCGAGCATGGCAAGCCCCGAGGCGCGCGTGCTCCCCCTACGCAAGCAACTCGACCGCAATCCCTTCCAGGGCGTCATCGCCGTCGGGCGCGCGCCGACGAACGACATCGTGCTCACGGCGGGCAGCGTCTCCAAGCAGCACGCCTTCCTCCTCCAGGCCAAGGACGGTTGGAAGGTGGTCGACAAGAATTCGCGCAACGGCACCGCCCTCAACAACGTTTCCCTGCAGCCCGAGCAAGAGTGCTCGCTTCGCCCGGGAGACGAGCTGCGGATCGGGGGCCTGCGCTGCATGTTCATCGACCTCTCCGGGCTCATTACCTTGGCTCGCCTCATGCAGCAGAGCGGCTGACGGCTCGCCGAGGAGGGCCACCGCCGTCCCTCCTCGCCCGAGGGAACGCCGAACCGCGTCCGTCGGCGGTCACGGTCCGAAGGTCGCTGGACTTCCTCTCCCGTTGCCGGGACTTGGCGGCGGGCTCCTCGGGCCTGGAGTCTCGGCGCGCTTGCTCCGAGCGCCCACCGGGAGCTGCCGAGCCTTTCGGGGGACTAAGAGAGAAGTCGGCGAACTCACTCCTCCGCGGCCGGAGCGAACGAGACGCGCCCCGCGCGGGGCTCGCATTCGCGCACCCGGACCCGCAGCCGCATGCCGCGCGTCGCGGGCGCGTCGACGCAGGGAAACTCGCGGTCGAGGGCCGGCAGGTAGACCAGCGCGGGACTTCCCGGTCGGCTGACCACCGCCTCGAGGGGTTCGCTCTGGCCGGAAAGCCACACCGCCAGGAGGTGTCGCCGTCGCTCCTCCTCGAGCGCGCGCGCGCGTCGCTCCTTGCGCAGCAAGCGCGCGCGCAGGTCCTCGAGGGACTCGGCGTCGAAGGCCGGGGGGCCGCCCGCGAGAAGCGCCATCAGTTGGGCCTGCACCAGCGCGTCGGCGGCGCGGCGTAGGGGGGAGGTGGCCTGGACGTAGGCCTCCAGGCCCATGCTCCGCTGCCGCCCCGGCATCGTCCGCACCTGGGTTGGGGGGAGCGTGCGGCGCACCTCGAGCGGGAAGAGCGGGTCTCCGGCATCGACGGCGAGGGGCGCGAGGGGCTCTTCCTGCACCCGATACAGGGCGGGCCACCCGGCGTCCGCCAGCGCTTCGGCGGCGCGGGCGTTGTAGAGCACCATCAGCTCCGAGACCACCAGGTGCGCCGGCGCGTCGTTGCGGGCGAGGCGCGTCGTGGGTTCGCCCTCCTCGTCGAGGCCCACCCGCAACCAGGCCAGCTCGGGAAGCCGGGCCCCGGCGCGCAGGCGCGCCGCGCGCAAGGCCTCGGCCACGGGCAGCAGGCCGCGGACGAGTTCGCGCGCGAGGCCCTCCGGCGCCTCGTAGCCGCTCTGGGCGTCTACCCGCACTCGGGAACGCACCCAACGCCCAGGGCCGGGGAGGCCGTCGGAGCCGACGGGGCACACCAAGCTGAGGGCGGGTCGCTCCGCGTCGACGACCAGGCTCAGGGCTTCGCCGAGCGATTCGGGCAGCAGCGGCCACCATTCGCCCGGGAAGTAGAGGGAGGTGGCGCGCGCGATCATCTCCTCGGCGAGGGCCGAGCCCGGGAGGACTCGATCGGCCAAGCGCGCAATGTGCACCGCGAGGTAGGCCTGTCCTCCCTCGGTCCAGAAGGAGATGGCGTCGTCGACCTCGTGGGCCCCCGGCTCGTCGATGGCCGCGGTCGGGAGGGCGGTCAGGTCTTCGCCCGTCGGGGGCGCCGCCGCCGCGCGGGCGGCCTCGGCGCGCGCGGTGGCGCCGTGCTCGCGGCGGAGCCCCTTCCGGTGGGGGAGGGCGTTGGCGTGCCGGGGAAAGGCGCCCCGCGTCTCGAGCAGTTCCAAGAGCGCGTCCGGGTCGGCGGCGCCGAGGCGGGCGGCCAGGCGGCGCGTCGCGCGGGCGGACGCGGCCCCGGCGCCCCGCAGGGCGTAGTCGAAGAGGCCTGCCTGCAGCTCCGCCAGCTCCGGGTCGGGGGCGGGGGGTGGGGGGCCCGCCTCGG
>RFHU01000334.1 GCA_003695705.1 Planctomycetota bacterium | reverse complement strand
GTCGCCGGGAAGGTCGTCGCCGGGAAGGTCGTCGCCGGGAAGGTCGTCGCCGGGCGTGTCGTCGCCGGGCGTGTCGTCGCCGGGAAGGTCGTCGCCGGGCGTGTCGTCGCCGGCGGGCGTGTCGTCGGCGGGCGTGTCGTCGCCGGGAAGGTCGTCGCCGGGAAGGTCGTCGTCGGCGGGCGTGTCGTCGCCGGGCAGGTCGTCGTCGCCGGGCATGTCCTCGCCCGGCATGTCCTCGCCCGGCATGTCCTCGCCCGGCATGGCGTCGTCTGCGGAGTCGGGCGCCGGGCCGTCGCGCTCGTACACGTAGGCGTCGAGGCGCTTCCGGTAGCGGGGGTCGTCGCTCAGCCGACAGGCCTCGTTCAGGGCCTCGATGGCTGCGTCGAGCTCACCGAGGTCGTAGTGGCAGAGCGCCAGGAGTTCGTAGTAGTGGGGCTGCGGCGGAGACGCCAATTCGACGGCTTTGCGGGCGTGCTCGAGGGCCTTGTTGGGGTCGGGGCCATCCCCTTCGAGGCAGGTGCGGTAGAGGAAGGCGGCTTGGTAGTGGGCCTCGGCGCTCTCGGCCGCCGCTGCGTCCTCGCAGCGAGCAACGGCCGCGGAGAGGTCCCCTCGCTCTTCGTCGACCAGCGCGAGGGCGAGCCGTACGCGGGGATCGTTCGGCGCGCGTCGGGCCGCTCGCTCCAGCAGGATTCGCGCCCCGTGCAGGTTGCGCAGGCCGGGCCCTCCCTGGCGCAGAGCGTTCGCGTAGTGCACCTCGAGGAGTGCCATCTGCTCGTCGCCCAGGATCCCCTCGGTCTTGGCCTGTTCGTATTCGCGGCGTGCCGCGACGATGGCCTCCAGGGCCTCCAGGCGAGCGTCGGTGTCCCGGAAGCCGGGGACGTGCGACTGCGCTTCTCGGTAGGCCTCTTGCGCCCTCGCGTAGTCCCCCTTGCCCTCGGCTTCCCGTCCCCGAGCGTAGGCCTGCTCCGCGAATCGTTCGGGCGTCGCTTCCCGGACCAATTCGGGCGACTCGTCCTCAGGCCGTTCGGGAGGCGTGTCCGCCCCGCAGCCGAGCAGACCGCACAAGGAGACCGCACCAAGGCACATCAGCAGACTACGGGCGCGCATTGCCACCACTCCTCCCTTGGGGACGCCACGAGGGTAGCCGCCGCCCCCGACCGGGGCAACTCCGGCCCGCCACTTCCCCTGGAGCCTTCGCACGGCGAACTCCCGAGCCCACGGCGTGAGGACCGAAGCCGCACCCTCCCGGGCGAGAGGCTCTCCCCGCCAGGAGTTCCCGAGGCTCCGCCCGTCGTCGCTCCGGCGAACTCCTTCGCGCGGCGGAATCCGTCTCCCCGGGGACCGGAGTTCAGTCCGCGCCCTCGGCGGCGCCGCCGCCGTCGCCGGCAGGCGAGGCGTCCTCCTCCCGCCCGGCCGCGATCGGTGCCGCGGGAAGCTCGAGTCCGCTCGCGCTTCCGGGGGGGGCGAGGTCCGCGACCTCCGCCACGGACGCGCTGGACGACCCGCCGTCGCCCTCGGACGACCCGCCGTCGCCCTCGGCTTCCGCCTGGAAGCGCTCCGCCGTCTCCCCGCCTCGGCTCGCCGAAGGCAACTCGAAGCCCGCCACCTCGGCCTCCACGGCCTCGAGCGCGGCCAACTCCTCCTCCGGCTCGTCGGCGTCGAGGTCTTCGTCGTCGATCGAACCGAAGTCGGGGGCTTCGGAGAGAACCAAGATCTCGAAGCGCGCCCGGTGGTGGGCCTCGGCCCGGCGGGTGAGCTCCACCTTTCTTCCGAGTACGGCCTGCAACGCTTCTCCGTAGCGGCGTCGCGCCTCGAGGCGCTCCTCGCGCTGTCGATCCTCGCGCACGTGCGCCTCCACGAGGAGTCGTGTGGCCGACTCGTGGGCCTGCACCGCCAAGTCCAGCGCGCGGGTCGGGTTCTCCGCGAGCGCCACGCGGGCTTCCGAGAGGATCCGTCGCGCCTCCGACGGGTCCGAGCCGCCGCCGCGGCAGTAGTGACGGTGCGCGGCTCCCAGCGCCTGCCCCGCGAGCAGGATCGCGTGCTGCGCGTCGCCCAGCACTCCGCGGTCGCTGAACAGAGAACGGAGGCCGCGGCGGTAGCCGACGTCCCTCGCCTCGAAGGCGGCGCGAACTCCGTAGCGGTAGCAGGCGAGCGCGCGCGCCGGTTCGCCGGCCTCCCGCGCGCTTCGCCCCAGGTCGAGCATGCGCCGGGCCCTCCCTTCGGCGGCCCGAACGCCGGGGCGTGCTCCACGTCGGGAAAGCGCGTCTCGCGCCTCCCGCAACCCTTTCTCCAGGGAGCGCTCGAGCAGTCCCAAACGCGTCTCGCGGCGTTGCTCGTAGGTTGCCCGGGCGACGACTTCGTTCAGTTCTCGCTCCACGCAGCCGAGCTCGAACTCGACCTTGCCCCAGCGCGGCGCTGGGTCTTTCTCCAAGCTCGCGGCGAGTGTCTCCAAGCGTTCGACCGCCCGGTCGAAGAGGCGCTTCGTTCGTGTGCTCACGGCTTGGTGGTCGCGTTCCAAGCGATCCGCCAGCGCGGTCGTGCGCTTGCGCAGCGTCTCCTGGAGGCCCAGGGTTCTCTCCCGCTCGGCGCGCGCGTGAAGCAACCGGCTCGCGGGAGCGAGCGCCGCCTGGCGAACCGTGCTCAACCGCGTTCCAACGCGCTCGGGGACGGCGCCCGCGGAGAGGTCCGCGGCGATCAGCTCCAGCCGTCCAGCGGCGCGATGCAGGCGGGCTTCGACGTCGGCCCAGCGTTCGGGGGAGAATTCGGCTTGCAGTTCGGCCAGGACCTCGCCCCCTCGACGAAGCTCGGCGCGTAGGCGCTCGACCTCTTCCTCCCAGCGCGTGGCGTCGTCTTCCTGTCGAAGATCGATGGCGTTCGCGAGGGTCTCCGCGTTTTGCAGCACGACCTCGGCGGACTCGGCACGCGCCTGATCGATGGCTTCGGCGGCTTGTTCGAGGAGGCTCGTGCAGACGCTCGCGATTCCCTCTCGCGTTGCGGATTTCCCTCCGCTCGGCTGCTCCCCGAGGCGAGTGCGCAAGGCCTGGCGCCTCTGCGCCAGCGCGACCAAGCGCTCGACCCGGGCGAGGATCCGCTCCGCGCAGTCCTCCACCTCCTCCTCGGCCCGTGCGGAGGCCTCCGGATCTCCCTCGGCGTAGTGGGCCGCCTCCAAGGCGGCCCGGAGCAGGTTCCCGTAGTCGTCCGCGAGCGGCAGGGGGGAGTGCCCCGCTTGGAGCAAGCCCTCGAAGGCGGCGTCGACTCGATCCAGCGCCGCTACGCAGCGGATCAACGACTCCTCCCGGGTCCGGACACCGCGGCCGATCGTGTCGAGCTCGCGGGCCACGTATGAGACGAGGGACACGGGGAAGTCTTTGAGCGGTACGCCCAGCAGGGAGCGGACCACGGCCGGCGCGTCGAGCCGATCGCGTCCGAAGTCGACGACCGCACAGTGCAGGAGGGCCTGTTCGAGGCTGCGCCAGATGCGATGCAACTCCTCGATCCCCCCACGGGCCGCACGGAGCCGTCGCGCCGTCGCGCCTTGGAACTCCGCGGGCAGCGGCAGGGGCTCGTCGATCAGGCGCGCAGGAGTCGCGATCCGCCGGGGGCGCGCGACGCGCAGGTGCAGGGCACGCAGGGCGAGGAGTTCTCGGAGAACGGCCGCCGACTGGCGCTCGAGCGTTTCGCGCAGGGCTTCGAGAGCGGTTCGCTCTCGCACCCGCGTCATGCTTCGCTGCAGCAACCAACCGCCGGCCGCGACGCCGCCCAGTGCGAGGAACAGCACGGCCCATGGGAAGCCGCTGGGCGGGGAGGGGGGAGGGGCGGCGTCGCGTGGCGCCGCCCGCTTCCGGGCAGCGAGATCGAGAGCGGTGAGGACCTCGCTGCAGGCACGCAGGGCTTCGAGCGGTCGTCCCGCCGTTCGCTCGGCCTCCGCGCGCGACAAGGCAATCCGGGCTCTTCTCAGCTGCTCGCGCGCGGTCTCTTTGCGTTCCGCAGACTGTCCGTCCGCCCACGGACGCGCTTCTGCCTCGGTCAGTCGCCTCCGCACCTCGGGCAAGACCTCCGCCTCCAGCCTCGACTGCCCTGCGCGCAAGCGCTCGAGCCGCTCTGCGACCTCCCGGGCGAGCTTGGTTGCCTCGGCGAGGTCCTCCCTCGCACGTCCGCCCGCGAAGCCTTGCGCGTCGAGGGCGCGGGCCAAGGCGTCGCGGGCGCGGTCGAGGCGTGCGACCTCTTCGGACACGTCCACGCCGCGACCCGCGAGGTCCGCTGCGAGCTCCTCAGTCCGCTGCAGCCGGTGGGAGGCTTCGTCCAGCGCCTCCGGGAGGCGAGCCGCTTCCGCGCGCTGGCGCTCGAACTCGCGCACGCGTCGCCGGTCGCGCCCGTCCTGTAGCTCGTCCAACCGGTCGAGGACCGCTCGTGCGAGCGAGGTGAGGGCGCGACACGTTTCGGAGAGGCCCTCGTTCGGTGCGCGGAGTCGAAAGTAGGGTGCGATCAGCTGTTCGCGCACTCGCGACGGGCTGAGGGCCAAGCGGTCGCGAATTCCCCGCGGGAGGGAGAGTGCGACGGCGGTCCGGCGAAGGGAGCAGACGAGGATCAGGCTGCGGTCGCTCGGGAAGCCCGCGTGCCCGGCCCACCTCAGCCTCAGGTCCTCCGCGAGTCGCCCGAGGGGCTGCGCCGTGTCGCGGTAGAGGACCGCGTAGACGATCAGGCCCGAATTGGAGTCCCGCGACGCCCGCTCGAGGGCCTCGGCCAGGCCGGCGAGCTCAGGTCCCTGCAGGGAGGTCGGTGCGTAGACCCTTTTCGAGGCGTGAAACGCGAGCGGCGGGCGATCGTCTTGGGCGAAGCCGAGCCGAAGGACGCACAGGAGCGCGAAAGCAAGAACAGCGCGGCACCGCATGCGTGGTCAGCATACGGCTCCTTCCCAGCCCGAGCAATCGGATCGGTTGCTGTTTCCTCTTGGGCCGGCCTGTTCCCCCGCAGAGATACCGAGTCGCAAGGAAAAGAACGAGGGCGCTTCGGCGCCCTCGTTCCTCCAGAGACGTTTTGGTAAGCCCTCGAAGACTAGCGCTTCTTCTTGGCGGTCTTCTTCTTGGCGGTCTTCTTCTTGGCGGTCTTCTTCTTGGCCTTCTTCTTCTTGGCCTTCTTCTTCTTGGCCTTCTTCTTCTTGGCCTTCTTCTTGGTGGCCTTCTTCTTGGCCTTCTTCTTGGTGGCCTTCTTCTTGGCCTT
>RFHU01000333.1 GCA_003695705.1 Planctomycetota bacterium | reverse complement strand
CCTGCGCGCGCGGCGCCCGCGCGGGCGGGCCCCGAGTTGCTGAGCGCCGGACGGAGGTGGAGAGACAGCATGGGAGATGGTTCGTCCGTGCGGTGGCGCGTCCTCGGGGCGTGGGTCGCCGCGGCCGCCGCGGCCTACGGGGGGCTGGCGGCCTTCTTGCCGGAAGCGGCGCCGCGGCGTGCGGCGGCGCCCGGGCGCGGCCAGGCCGTGCCCGCGGCGCGACCTAGCGGTGTCGGCGCGGGCGCAGAGCACGCCGGCCCCACCGAGGGGGCCCACGGTTTGGAGGACGCCTGCGGACTCGCCCCCAAGGCCCTTCTCGAGCGCTTCCGCGACGCGGTGTCCGCCGAGCGGGGGGCCGTGCACCGCGTCCGCGACCGCGCGGGAGCCCTGGCCGCCGCCGACCAGGTGGTCGTGGGCCTGCGCGGGGGGGAGGCGGTCGACGCCACGGCCCAGGGCCTCGCCAAGCGGCACGGCCTCGCCGTGGCGAGGGTCCTGCCGCGCCTCGGCCAGGCCGTTCTCACCGGAGCCCGGGCGGAGGAGCGTCTGGACGCCCTGCGGGGAGACCCGGCCGTGCGCTACGCCGAGCCGAACTACGTAGCCCGCGTCGCCCTGCGCCCCAACGATTCCTTCGTGCCGATCCTGCCCCAGCGCCAGGCCGGCCTCGAGGCTGCCTGGGACGTGACCACCGGCGACCCGAACGTCGTCGTCGCCCTGCTCGACACGGGCGTCGACCCGCAGCATCCCGACCTGGTCCAGCGCCTTCTTCCCGGCTTCGACTTCGTCAACAACACCGCGGTCCTGCGCGACGACAACGGGCACGGCACGGCCATGGCCGGGATCATCGCCGCCGAGGGGCAGAACCAGATCGGCCTTGCGGGCGTGGCCATGGATTGCCGAATCCTCCCCGTCAAGGTGGCCGACGCCATGGGGCAGGCCACCGTGGCCGACGTGGCCGCCGGCCTCGACTACGCGGTGGCCCAGGGCGCGCGGGTCGCGAACCTGTCGCTGGGGACCCACGTCTCCAGCCAGGCCCTCGAGGACGCGGTGAACCGGGCGCTGGCCGCCGGCCTGGTCCTGGTGGCCGCGGCGGGGAACGACCCCGTACACCACGAAATGTATCCGGCCTCCTACGACGGCGTGCTCTCGGTGACGACCCTGAGCAAGGGCGGCGAGCTGGGCTACGACGCGGTGGTCGCGGCGGGGGTGGATGTCGGCGCTCCGGGCGAGGACCTCGTGACCACGCTCCCCGGCGACGTCTACGGTTTCGTGAGCGGCTCCAGCGCCGCCGCGGCCTTCGCCTCCGGCGTGGCGGCCCTTTGCCTCTCCCGCAGCCCGACCCTCACCGGAGCGCAGGTGCGGGAAGCCCTGCGGCAGGGCGCACGGCCCATTGCGGCCCTCAAGGATCTCTCGCGGCAGTTCGCCTTCGGCGCCCTCGACGCGCGCCTCGCGGTGGACCGGGCGCTGCCCGGGTACCAGGACGTGGCCGTGACGCGGCTGCGGGTCTACCCGCGCAAGCCCCAGCCCGGAGCTGCGGCCACGGTCGTCGCCGAGGTCGCCAACCAGGGGACCGTGGACCTCGCCAACGTGGTCGTCCGCGTGGCGCACCTGCAAAACGGCGCTCGCATCGAGATCGGCCTGCGGGTCGTGCCCGCCCTCGCGGTGGGCGAGCGGACCGAGGTCGTGCTGCCCTTCGTCGCGCCGGCCACGGGGGACTACCTCCTGCGCGCCGTGGCCTCGGGCGTTCCCGGCGACGCCGAGCCCGGCGACAACGCGCGGGCCATTCCGCTGCGGGTCGACCCGGCCGCCGTCGCGGACGTGGGCGTGGTGGCCCTCTCCATCAGCGAGCCGAACGCGGCCGCGGGGCAGGTGGTGGCCACGGCGACCATCGAAAACTTCGGCACCGCCGACGCGCAGAACGTGGTGGTGGACGGAGGAGTGGGCCCGGCCGGCTCCAGCCTGCCGGTGGCCCCCGGGGCCGGGGCGCCGGCCTCGGCCCCGCAGCAAGTCGTCCCCGTGCTGCCGGTCGGCGGCAGTGCGCAGGTCCGGGTCGCCTGGGTGGTCCCGACCCCCGCCCCCACCGCCATCCAGCGGTTCCGCATTTCGGTGCAGCCCCTCGCCGGCGAGACGGCCACCGGGGACAACACCGCCTACTTCGACTTCCGTCTGGGCGCGACCGCGAACCTGCGGGGGCTCTACCAGCAGTCCAACGGGGTCGACATCATTCCCGACGCTCCCTGGCGCGTGGACCCAGCGCGGCCGTATGTCCCCCTGTCCATCTTCGTGCCGAGCAAGGGCGGAACGAGCCCCTCCACCCGGCTGCGCATCGAGCGGACCGCGGTGTCCGTGGCGGACGCCCCCGGCGCCCCAAGGACCCCAGTGTTCGAGGACCGTCCGGGCCAACCACCCTCGGTGCAGAGCGCGGGGATGCAGCGGGTCGACGAACTCGGGGCCCTGCAGGCCAGCCTCGACCCCTTCGACGACCGCCCTCTCGACCAAAACGGTCGCCACTTGGTCCTGCGCATTCCCCGCGCCGACCTCGGCGTTCCTCCGAGCCCGCCGGCGCCGGTCGACAAGTACCTCGACGCCCGCGTGGAGTGGAGCCAGGAGCGGGTCCTGTTCTTCGTGTTCAAGAAGACTCGCTCGGGGAGTCACCGGGCGGTGTTGCGGACGCGCTTCTCGTCGGCTCCCTTCCCTGCGCTGCCTGGAGACAACCACTACCACGACGTGCACCACCACACCATCGCCGAGTGGTACTTCGGTTCGCCGCTCGACATCTTCGCCCCCCGCAAGGCCTACGGGGGCCCGCTGCTGATGGTCGTCGAGTCGGCCTACGCCATGGGGGTCATCGACCAGCCCACCTTCCAGGCCGCCCGCGAGCGGATCATCACCACCGACCACAACAGCTTCAACAACCGGACCATCCCCGATCCGGACAGTCCCGACCATCGGCCGCCGTTCGGTCCCCAGTCGGTGGGGCAGCAGCCGGGCACGACCCAACTCGAGGCCTACCGGGCCATCTTCGGCGACGCCGCCGCCGAGGAGGTTGCCTTCAAGCAGGACGTGCCCCTGCCCTCGCTGCCGCTGGTGAACAACATCCTGAACTTGCTCCCCGGCATCCCCCTCGGGGCGCACATGCTCCTCTACCGTGCCGAGCACGTGGAGGGTCCCTGGCACGGCGGCGGCTGGCTGGTGGGGCCGGGGAACCCGAACATCAACGTGGACCTGCGCGGGGTGCTCAACGACGTGGCGAAGAACCGGCAGGGCAACCAGGGCCGCTCCTTCGCCTACGCAGCGCATCCCTTCAGCGGTCAGGGCTGGAACGACGCCAACCTCGAGCGGGAGTTCGGACTCGACCCGCAGCATCGAACCCGCGACACGCTGCACGACGCGACCCGCGAGTTCGTGCTCAAGGGGGTCGAATACTTCAACGGGCGAGGGACCCGGAAGCTGCCCACCGCGCAGATCGACTTCGAGAACCTCGATCCCTGGAGCGATCCGGACTTCCAGCGCGGCGAGGCCGACTGGGACAAGGCCCTCTGGGAAGGGCAGACCCGCTGGCATCAAATGCTCGCCAAGACGCTCGACTACGCCTTCGTCAGCGACCCCGAGACCCGCTTCGTGCGGAAGATCTACCAGGCCGGAGGTTCCGACGCCCACGGCGACTTCAACTTCTCCACCGGGCGCGCGGCGACGCCTCTCAACGTGCAGGCCACCTACAACGTGGGCGACGAGGCCTGGTACAAGGTGCGCACCTACTGCCTCGGCGACGGCAAGCCCGGCGCCACGCCCGAGCAGCGCTGGCTCGAGGCCTACGCCGACGGCAACAGCGTGACCACCGACGGTCCGCTGCTCGCGTTCCGCCTCGACGGGAACGGACGCTTCGACGGGCGCGACCTGCGCTGGCACGACCGGAGCAGCCGCTACGAGGACGCCGACGGGCGCATCGGCGGAGACGGTCCCCTCGACGGCGGGTTCACGGCCTTGGTCGAGCGGGGCTCGTCCGCCCCGGTCTTCCGTTACCGCTACACGTCGAGCGACGAGTTCGGACCGGTGGCGTCGCTGCTCCTCTACAAGACCGAGGCCGGCAACCCGAACCCTACCCGGACCCGCGGCGGCGGAGGACTCCTGGGCCAGACCTACGAGCAGATCGTGGGCGTGGCCGAGTTCCCCTTGGGTGGCGCCGACACCGACCTCGAGCGCCCCCTCGACCCGGCCCGGGAGGGTCCGGTCACGGCCATCACGGCTTGGGCAATGGGAGCCTTCACCGGCGGAAACCCCGACGTCATCGACCTCGGACCGGACGAGTACCGCTGCTACACGAACCCGGTGTTTGCGGTCCCCTACGACGTCGCGGTGACCGTGAGCAGCACGGCGGGCGGAGAGATCCCGACGGGCGCCCTCACCGTGGAGTTCCGCTTCGACATCAGCATGGAACCCGGCAACTACCGCGTCGAGGTCAAGGCCCTCGACGCCAACGGGGACTCCACCGGTCGGAGCGATCCGCCCTTGCTCGCCCTGGCCCCTGCGGCGGGGTCGGGATGGTCGGATCGACCGGGCATCAAGAACTCGGTCCTGACCCTGACGAACCCCGCCCCCATCTCCCTCAACCAGCCGGCCTACCCGGGTCCGGGGCGGACCACCTTCGTGGTCTACTTCGCGGATCCGCCCCGGGATGCCGCGGGGAACGCCCTGAACCCCATCGCCACGACCTTCGAAGGAGTCGTCGGCAGCACCGGCAGCACCGGCGGCGGCAGCACGGCCGGCGGCAGCACCGGCAGCACCGGCGGCGGCGGCACGGCCGCCGGCGGCAGCAGCACGGCCGGCGGCGGCAGCGGCGGCGGATCCTGCAGCGTCTCGCCGCGACCGGGCCGCGGGCCGAGCGCGTTGGGACTGCTGGTCCTGCTCGCGCTCCTTTGCCTGGCGCGCGCGCGGTCGCCGTCGGCCCCCGAGGGGCCCATGGGCGAAGAGGGACTCGAACCCCCGACTCCTTCGGTGTAAACGAAGCGCTCTACCAGCTGAGCTATTCGCCCGAGCCTCCAACTATAGCGCGGATGGGGAGGGCAAGGGACGGGAACGAGGTTCGATCACGCCGAGCGAAACAGGCCTCGGTTCTGGGGGGGAACGCTGCGGGGTGGCCGCGACCGAGGGCGGAGGACGGCATCCTGCTTCGGGCTGGAGCGCGTCAAAGGGCTTCAGAAGGCGGCCACGACTCCGCTCTGGAGTCCGAGGTAGTCGCGGGCACCCTCGCGGTGTCGGTAGCCAATGCCCTCGATACGGAATTGCACGTAGGAGTTGATTCGGTAGGTCATGCCCACCGAGAGGGCGTGGAGGCTACCGAGTTCGTGCACGAAGTCGGTGTTGCCGTCGTAGCGATCGATCCGGACGAAGGGTTCCAACTCGCCCAGAGGAACGGCGTTTGGCCCGTCCTCCCCGAGGGACGGCAGGGTGAAGGAGTAGCCGAGGTAGACGTAGTACCCCCAACGCCGGAAGCGCGATACCGAGCGTCGTCGCGGACGCACCCAATCGACCATCACTTCTGCCCGAAGGCGAAGGCCCCAGACTTCGACGACCAGGTCGGCCGCTACGGCTCGGTTCCAGTACCCGCCGATGGGCTCTCCCCAGGCCGTCAATCCCCTCGCTTCGAAGGCGTCGGCAAAGTAGCTCGCGCTCCGGCGCTCTCGCACGGCGACTCGTTCCAAGCGGGGGTCGGCCGGGGTGTAGCGAAGGGCCCGACGGACACGGTCGGTGTAGGCGGACGCGCCCACCTGCAGAAAGCTCAGGTCGCCGAGGTCTTCGAGTACCCAGTAGAGGCGTCCCCCGTAACCGGAGTTCCGGTTGTCGTCGAAGCGCGGATCCTTCGTGTGCCCGTTGGAGATCCAGGCGGCGTATCCCACGCGGGAACGACCGAAGGCCTGCTCCCCTTCGAGGACGGCCCCTACGCCTTCTTCGTCGAAGATGCGCTGACGGACGATGTGCGGAACGCTCAGGGTGGGCAACTGCGGTTCGGTGTGGATCAGGTACACCCAGTAGCCCACCGGCGTGATGAATTTCCCCAGCTTGATTCGGAACTGCGGAACGGGGGCCCACTGCAGGAACAGTCGCTCGACTTCGAAATCTTCGTCTTCGGAGTCGAGGTTGTCCTGTGGGCGGGGGAAGAAGATGATCTGACCCGAAACGGAAAAATCCCAGGGCAACTCCGCGCGCAGATAGAGGGACAGGTCCCCGGCGCGGAAGGTGCGATCGCGGAGCAGGGGCCTCAGGCTCGTCTTGTGCCGCTGTTCGGCGAAGACCCCTCCCACGAAGTACCCCGATAGGTGGACTCGCCCGGCGAGTTCTCGGACGGCTTCGGCGACCCGATCGCTCAGCGGGTCGTCTTCGCCCGAGGCTTCGCGCTCCCGGTCTGCCTCCAACTCCGCCACTCGGTCGCGAAGTCCCTCCAGCTCCGCGACGCGCTCACGCAGACGCTGAAGTTCTTGCTCGACGGGGGCAGCGACGTCCTGGGCGGAGGTCTCATCGCTCAGCGAGCACATGCTGAGCAGGGCGGCGGGAAGGATCCACCGGCAGTGGGAGGTCATGCCACCGAACTCCTCGGGCGGGTGTCAGGAGACGAACGCGGGGAGAAGGAACGCGGGAACGGGATCTGCACGGAGGCAACGAACACGGGCCAGGAGGAACGACCCTCGTGCGAGGCGGCGCGGCGCGTCGCAGGCCTCGTCCTTCGCCGGTCCCGCCCGCCTCAGTCGGGTGCTAGCGAGCGTACGCGCCACTCCTTCCCCACTCGTTGGAGGTGCACAGTATAGGCGCCAAGAGGCACGCGAACATCTCGCAGGCGATCGACGTATTCCAAGTGAGTTACGCGGGCCGTGCCGACGTCTCCGTGCACGCGAGGGTCGACGATCTGGAGGCGCACGCGCTTCGCCCGTCGAAACAAGCTCTTGTAGCGAGTAAGGTCCTCAGCGGAGATCCTCCCCCCGTAGCAGGCGGCGATGTCGGAGAGCTTCCGTCGCTCGATGGCGCGGGCCAACTTCGAGAGGAGCCCATGCACGGTCTCGTGGTCGGAGAGGACTTCGAGGGCGGTGCGAAAGACGCGCCGCGCGGCCTCGTAGGTCTGTAGCGCTTCGCTGCTTGGCTCGAGCGCTTGCGCTCGCCGAAGCAGGCTCTCCCCGCGTGCAGTGAAGGCGCTGAGTTCGGCGTCGGGATGGCGACGCGCGCCCGCCGAGACACGCTTCTTCAGCTCGAGGGCATTCGCACGGGCCTGGGAGAGTGCGTCGGCGAGCCGCTTCGCGGCAGCGATGGCCTCTTCGACCCTGCGGGAGGTGGCCTTGGACCGTGCTTCCAGAGCAGCGAGGGAGCGCTCCGCAGCGTCTAGGTCGCAGGAGTCTTCGTCCAAGGAGGAGCGGAGCTGCGTGAGTTCCCGGTGGAGCCGCAAGATCGCGGACCTCAGCTCCGCGCGAAGGGGACCGGCAACGGGCGCACGGTCGAGTTCGGCCTGCCACTTACGCACCTCGGCGTTCGCCCACACCAGCCGTCGTCGGAGTTCGGTCCTCCGTTGCTTCCAGGACGGGGCCTTGGTGTGCTGCTCCGGGGGAGGGGTACGCAGGGAGGAGAGGATCAGAGCCGCGGATTCGTAGGCCTGGACCGCGCTGTGGACGGCGGCGGTCGCCGCGCGGATCCGCTCGAGAGGCAGCGCGCTTACCAAGGGCGCGGTCGTGGCACGGGCTTCGGCCAGCAAAGCCGCGGCGCGCTCCCAGGCGGCGGGATCGACCGCTGCGTGCGGGCGACGCTCTCGGTAGAGTTCGAGAGCGCGGCGCTCGGCGACGGATCGGCGTTCGACGAGGCTTCGGAGGGCTGCGCGGGCCGCGACCAACTCTTGCAGTCGCCGAAGATGCACGACACGGGCCTCGAGTCGTTGGAGGGCGTCGAGGCTGGTGTCGGAAGGCGGCGGCGCTGCGGGGAGCGCCGCAAACTCTCGGGGCGCCAATTCCCTGCACAGGGAGCGGTCGAGTTGGGCCTCGAGGCGCGCTGCCGCCCTGCGGGCGCGGTCTACCTCGTTGCGCAATTCGAGCGCGACACTTCGTTCGATCTGCTTGCGGAGTTGCAGAGCGAGGCTCCACTGGGCGATGGCCTGTTGCGCGCTGTCTCGGTGCGGACTGAGGGACAGGGCCTCGCCTTGAGCAAGCGCCTGGGAGTAGCGCTCGAGGACATCGGGAAGGAAGCGCCTGGCGGCACGCAGGTCCACCGGAAGAGGCGCTTCGAGTTGCGCGCGGAGACGCCGTAGGCGGGTACGGAAGGGCGCAGCCTCCTCTTCGCCTGGGGTCGTGCGGGTTCCCACGGCCGAAGGCACGGGCGCCAGCGTCTCCTTGGAGGCTCCGTTCCGTGGGAAGCTTCGCAACGCCGTGGCCGTCACGAGAAGGGTGAACAGAGCGATGGTTCCCGCAGCGAGGAGCAGTCCGCGGCGTGAGGAGGCAGGAGGGGCGCTTGGGGTCGAGCCTCCTGGATCCGCTGCAAGGCTAGCGCGCAGGGCGTCTGCGAATTCCTCCGCGGTGGCGTAGCGATCCGCTGGATCCTTGAGGAGCGCCCGCATCGTGACTTCCTCGAGGGTGCCGGGAAGTTGGAGATCCGGTGCAGTGTCCCGCATGGGGGGGGGATCGTGCAGGACGTGGCAAGCGAGCAACACGTGCACGTCGCGAGAGACGAAGGGCGGCTTTCCGCACAGCAACTCGTAGAGGACCACTCCGACGGAATAAAGGTCGCTGCGGGCGGTACACGGCTCGCCACGAGCTTGTTCGGGGGCCATGTAGCGCGGGGTTCCCATCACGGCGCCGGGGCGAGTGAGTCCGTGGTCGGTGGCTCCGGGCACGACCCCCAAGGTCGGCGCGTCCTCGGGGTCGTAAGGGGCGGCAGGAGGCTGGGGAGAGGTCTCCACCGCGTGGTGACTCCCGGAGTCGTCTCCGTGGAGGATCTTGGCGAGTCCGAAGTCGAGGACGCGAACGTGGTCGGCTTCGTCCACGACCACGTTGGCGGGTTTGATGTCACGGTGAACGATTCCCTGGCGATGCGCCTCGCCGAGGGCCGCGAGGATCTGGAGGACGATGCGCACTGCGCGTTCTGGAGGGAGGCGACCCTCCTGGACCAGGAGTTCCTGCAGGGAGCGGCCCGGACAGAAGTCCATGACGAGGTAAAAGAGGCCGGTCGGGGTTTCGCCGAACTCGCGCATGGGCACCGCGTTGGGATGCACGAAGGCACTGGCCGCGCGGGCTTCGAGGAAGAAGCGCTGCTGGAAGCGAGGGTTCTCCTCTGCGTCGGGGCGAATCACCTTTAGGGCCACGACTTTTTCCAGGAGAAGGTGCCAGGCCCGGTAGACCGTCGCCATTCCGCCCGACCCCAAGGGGGACAGGATCTTGAAGCGACCGTCGAGGATCGTGCCAACCAGAGGATCTCGGGAACCCTTCTCCGCTGCGGGCGCCCTGGCAAGGCGCTGGGACAGGCGATCGCTGGGGCGTGGCGACTGGGGTGGGGGAACCGAGATGGTGGACTCGTCCGAAATCTGTTCGCGGGACGATGCCGGGCGAGGGGCGGGTGCGGGGGGCGCTTCGTTGGTTCCAGGCGGAGCCTCCGCCGCGGAGCGCTCCTCGCCGGAGTCTGCGGGCGGTGGCTGGCTTCCGCCGGGGAGAGCCTGGGGTGGCATGGGCCAGCGATCGAAGCTGTCTTCGGAAGGATCCGTGTTCAAGACTCGCTCCCGGCCAGCGTATCACGCGGGCACGAGGATCGACGGAAGCTCCGCGTCCGCTCAGCGACCGAACAGGGTTGCCCAGAGGCGCGCGAAGAAGCCCTTTCGCTGGGCGACGCGGCCGGTGGGGCCCTCCCCTTCGACCTCGGCGGTGGTCTCGCCGACGGCGAAATCGTCGCCGGCGCCCTCGCCCGCGTGCTGTGCCCGGTAGGCGGCGATGGCTTCCTGGGCTGCCGGGTCGAACTCCTCCACCTGCGCGTCTTGCGTGAAGCCTAGATCGGCGGCGGTCACGGCCGTGGGGGGAAGGGTGACCTGGTCGGCGAAGTCGAGGGCGGGCGGGCCGTCGCCGGAGGGGTTCGCCGAGTGCGGCGGGACGGTCGGGGGCGAAGCGACGAGGGTCTCGTCCTCCCAACCTGACCGCGAGGTTTCTCCTGCGGGTGCGCCGCCGCACACCGCCGGGCGCACGACGCGTTCGAGAACCTCGAGGGCCTCGGCTGCGCTCTGGAAGCGGTCGGCCGGCAGCTTTGCGAGGAGCTTCTGGACGAAGTCCTCGAGTTCCTGCGGCGCCTCGGGGAGCACCGAGCGCAGCGAGGGAGGTTTGTTGTAGAGGTGCATGGGGAGATACTCGGAGGGCTCGCGAGCGACGAAGGGCAGCCGGCCGGTGGCGAGGCGGAAGATGCTGATCCCCAGCGAGTAGAGGTCGGCGCGTCCATCGACTTCGGACCCGGTGATGCTCTCGGGAGCAATGTACGCCGGAGAACCGGTGATCTTGCCCGCCATGGTGGTGAAGATCTGTTCTCCGAGCCCGGCGTCGTCCATTCCCAGGATGCGGGCGATGCCGAAGTCCACGATCTTGAGGTGTTCGCGGCCGTCGGGGCCTCGGGTGATGCGGAAATTGTGGGGTTTGATGTCGCGGTGGATGATGTCGGCCTGATGCATGGCCTCCATGCCGGCGAGGACCTGGGCGAGGAGGTCCACCAGGCGGGGGAGGGCAATGCGGCGTTCGCGCTTGAGGATGTCGGAGAGTTCCTCGCCTTCGAGGTACTCCATCGCCATGTAGTAGGAGCCGTCCTTGGTCTCCTTGGCGTCGTAGATCTCGATGATGTTCTCGTGGGCGCACATGCTCGTGGCGAGGATCTCACGCTTGAATCGCTCGGCCGCGTCCTTGCTTTTGGCGGAGTCTTGCACCACCTTGAGGGCCACGGTGCGCCGCTCGCTCTTGCGCTCGCGGGCTAGGTACACCACCCCCATGCCCCCTTCGCCGAGCTTGCGAAGAATCTCGTAGTCTTCGTCGAGGCCCGTGTTTGCGAGTGCCGGGGGCAGCGAAGGGGCGTCGGCGAGCGCGGCGGGAGGCGGCTCCGCCGCGACAGGGGCAGGGCGGCCTGCGGCGCTCGCCGGGGTGAGGGCGGCCGCAGCCTTGCCTCGGGCCTCGGCGATGAGCTGGGCGATCATTTCCGAGGGAGCCTCCACCCCGGTGTAGCCGCGCTCTCGGTAGCGGGCGGTCGTCGCCTGGTGTTCCCGTTCGAGGGCGGCGCGGGCTTCGGCCTCGACCTGCGCGTGGGCTTGCGGGCTGAGGAGAGCGCGGCGGACCAAGGCTTCGCCGAGGCTGGGGCCGCTGGGATCGCTCCGCACCTCCCACATCACCGGGTGCAAGGCCTGTTCGTCCACCAGGCTTCGCGCCCGCAGGCAGCGCAGGTAGACCGATGCGTGCCGCATGGAGAGGCAGCGGCGCGCGGTTGCATCGACGAGTTCCACCGCGTCGGCCGGAGCACCGTGCGCACGCAACAGGCCCAGGAAGCCTCCGTCGGCCCCGCCGTCGTCCAGGCGCCGCAGATGGCCCACGGCGGCGGCCGGCGTCAGCAGACCGAGTTGAATGCCGACCTTCGCTCGCAGCAGGTCAAGGAAGGTGCTCGCCACGGCTCCCCCGAACGGATTGCATGCTACCAGGCGTCGCGGCGGACGACGCGCAGGCGCGCGCCGGACTCCGCGGCGTTCGGGCGCAGCCCGGCTCAGGCTTCGCGGCGGAGGAGTCCAGAGGAGGCCTCGCGCTCCTCGCCGTTCTCCTCGCCGCGGGCGGCGGGGCGCAGGAAGCCACGCGTGGTGGACTGCGCCTGGGCGAGGAAGTCGAGGAAGGTTTCCACCTCGCGGCTTCCTTGGAACTCGGCCCGGACGCGGGCGAGGAGGTCCTCGAACCGTGGGGTGTCCGTGTCGAAGAACACGGCGCGGTAGCTCTGCCGGAGCAGGCGAATGGTCGAGTCGCTGAAGCCCCGTCGCTTGAGTCCCACGTGGTTGATCCCGCGCAGGCGCGCTGGGTAGCCCTGCGCCACGGTGAAGGGAGGAACGTCCTTGCCGACCTTGGAGCCGCCCGAGGTGATGCAGTGGGCGCCGAGGCGAACGAACTGGTGCACGCCGGTCTGCCCGCCGAGGATGGCGTAGTCGCCGACCTCGACGTGCCCCGCGAGGCCGGTGTAGTTGGCGAGCACGCAGTGGTCTCCGACGACGCAGTCGTGGCCGACGTGGGCGCCCGCCATGAGCAGGTTGTCGTTGCCGATGCGGGTCTGGTCGTTGCCGCTGGCGGTGCCGATGTGGACGGTGACGTGCTCGCGGAACACGTTGCGGTTTCCAATGGAGAGGCACGAGGGCTCGCCTTCGTACTTCTTGTCCTGGGGAATGGACCCCAGGACGGCGTAGGGGAAGACCTGGTTCCCCGCGCCCAAGGTCGTGCGCCCCTGCACGATGGCGCCGTGCATCAACACGCAGCCGGGGCCGATGCGGACTTCCGCTCCCACGCTGCAGTAGGGGCCGACCACCACGTCGTCGGCGAGTTGGGCGCCGTCCTCGACGATGGCGGTGGGATGGATCTCCGGCATTGTGCTTCGCGGTCCCCGCAGAATGGGAGTTCCAAAGGGTATCACGGCCCCCGGACGGGTGGCCAGGCTGGCCGGGCGCCGTTCAAGCCTCCGCGAGGAGGCCGAAGGTCCGCTTCGAGGCGCGGGCGAAGCCTTCGAGGGTGCGGATGCGATGGGGACCCCGCGGGAGGAGTACGCGTTCCACGAGCCGGATCATGTGGGGGGTGCACTTCTCCAGGGGTCCTTCGGGCGGCGGGCGGCCCGCCTCGACGGCCGCGAGGGCTTCGGAGATGGCGCCCAAGGTCCCGGTGCGGAAGGGTTGGCCGGTGACGAGTTGGTAGAGGATGCGCCCGACCGAGTAGACCTCCGCGTATTCCGAGGCCAGGCTGGAGAGCCGGCGCTCCTCCGGCGAGGGCGGCTCGAGGTCGGTCGTCGCCAGCACGTCCGGGTCGAAACCACTGCGCGCGGCGAGGTCGCGGAAGGCCTGCGTCCGCGCGACCTGCTCTTCGAGCTCGCGGGTCACGTCGTAGGCGAGAACCTTGACCCAGAAGGCACGGTCCACGAGCACTCCGGACTTCTTCCGCTTGGCGACCACGATGCGTTTCAGGCGGGCGAAGCGGAGCACCTCGGCGAGTTGGTTGGTGACGTAGATCGCGCTGGTTCCGGGGATGGGCGATTGTTCGCGGGCGAGCCTTTCCAACTTGGTGGAGTGCTCGAGGTACTGCAGGACGACGTAGGTAATGCCCCCGTGGGCGCGAATCGCCTCCACGGGCAGGTAATTCGGGTGGTCGAGGACGAGGCCCACCAGGGCCCGCACGAGGAAGCGGCGGAAGGCTCGCGGTCGGGCCTGTCGGTCCGCCTTCATGATGCGCACCGAGACCCGCTCGTCCCGCTCCTCGTCCACGGCAAGGTAGGTGACCTCCTCGTCGTTGGCGCCGACCTTGCGCAGGATGCGGTAGGTGTCGAGGCCACGGTCGGCGTGGAGTCGCAGGTCGACGCAGCGTGGACAGACGACCTCGTCCCCGAGGCGGAGGGCCTTGAGGCTCGGCCGCGTCTCGGGGCGGCTGCCGAGGGGTTCGCCGCAGGAAGAGCAGGGGACCCCACGCTCGTCGGAGCCGATGGCCGCGCGTGCGCCCTGGCGGGTGTAGCGGAGAACGTGGCGGCCGATCCGGATGGTGTCGCCTTCGCGCAGGGGCACGGCCCGGGTGAGGACGCGCTCGCCTACCCGGACGGGGGCCTTGGTCGATAGAGGCACCAGGCGGTGCCCTTTGCCGTCGGCGACGAGGTAGGCCTGACGCTCCGCGACGTCGGGCCCGTAGAGGATGAGGTTGGCCTCGAGGGAGCGGCCGATGAGGAAGCGAGAGCCGTCGCTGGGCAGGAGGAGGACGCGCTGCCGGAGGTAGCCGCTCTGGACACGAAGCGCTGCGGGCATGGTCCCCTGGGGAGGATTGGACCGCCGCAGACGGAAGACGTCAACCGCGCTTCGGTCGGAAGCGGTGCTTGAGGCTCCCCGGCGGGCTGTGCTAGGCTCGCGGCGTGCTGGGGGATACGCCTTCAGCCGTTCCACCCCGTCCGCGAGTGTGCGAGTGTCGGTAGCTTCCTAATGGGGCCTGCGCCCCAACAAGAAGATCTCCTCGACCACTGCCTCGTCGCTCGTTCGCTGGGTTTGCTGCGAGGCCCGCGCTGGACGGTCGCCGGAAGGGCGCTGCTGGAGCGCCTGGAGGAAGCGCTCGCCAGCGCGGCGAACTCCCTCGGCACGGCGAGGCGCCATCGCGTCGAGCCTCATCCGGCCTGCCGGCTGCCGAGCGGGGACCGGGCCTGGGGAGTGGACCTCGCCCCGGGCGAGCGCGGCTTGGCCCTGGAGGCCTTTGGGCGCCTCGCGACGGCGCTCGGTCTGCGGCCCGGCGTGGTGGACCGCGCCTGGGGCGCCGAGCTGCATCTCGAAGACGGCTGGGGCCGCTCCTGGTCCCTGGCCAGTCTGCGGGAAGACGGGGATGCGCCGTTGCGGGTGCTCTTCCCCGGCCCGAGCGAGGCCGTCCTCGCCGTGATGCTCGAGCAGCGCCGACCTTGGCCCCTGTGGCTGGCCCCCGAGCAGGTTCGCGTCCTGGCCGTAGGGAAAGCGCAATCCGCAGCGGCGGCGCAGGTCGCCGAACGCCTTGGGCGTGGTGGGGTGCGCGCGACCGCGCCCGCGCCGACCGCGCCCCTCGCCGGGCGGATCCGCGCGGCCCACGCCGATCGGGTGCCCTGCATCGCCGTCGTGGGGGCCCGGGAGGCGGTGGCCGAGGCGGTGGCCTTGCGGACCGCCTGCGCCGGCCTTTGCCCGGGCGTCCTGCCCCGAGAGACCTTCGCGCTCGCCCTGGAGGGCGCGGCGCACTTCCACTGGAACCCAGCCCGGGTCGCAACGGTCGCGGCCCGTGGCCTCAGCCCTCGAGACCGACAGGAGGAGTCCCATAGCATTCCGTAGACGACACATGATGATGGACCGCCCGGTGCAAGACCGCGGTCCGCGCGTGAACGAACGCATTCGGGTCCGTGAGGTTCGGGTGGTCGACGCCGATGGCAGTCAGCTCGGCGTCTTGCCCACCGATCAGGCCTTGGCCCGCGCGAAGGAACAAGGCCTCGATCTCGTGGAGGTCGCGGCCAAGTCGCGCCCGCCGGTCTGCAAGATCATGGACTACGGCAAGTACAAGTACGAGATGAAGCTCAAGAAGCGGCAGAACGCCAAGAAACAGCACAAGGTGGTGCTCAAGGAGGTGCGTCTGCGGCCGAAGACCGGCGAGCACGACTACCAGGTCAAGATCAAGCACGCCCGCCGCTTCTTGCTCAAGGGCTACAAGGTGCAGGTCAACGTCCTCTTCCGGGGCCGTGAGCGCGCGCACACCGACATCGCGAAGGGGCACCTCGAGCGCATGGCCGAGGACCTCGAGGAGATCGCCAAGGTCGAGTCCCCGCCGAAGATGGAGGGCTACCGGATGATCATGATCCTCGCCCCGACGCCGAACGCTGCGAAGATCGCCGCGCGCGAGCGCAAGGAACGCGAGGCGGAGGCAGGCAAGAAGGGGCGCAAGGAGAAGAAGTCGCGGCGGAACCGCGACGACGCCTCCGAGGCCTCGGCGGAGGCCCTCGCCTCGGAGTCGGCCCTGGACGAGGGCGACGAGGAATAGCCGCCCGTTGGGCCGGGCCCCCGACGCCGCGGGGCGTGCGCGCTCCGGGCGCCCGGCCGGCGGCGTCGCTCCCCCGGCGGGGGTCTCCCGCGGCCGATTCGGACCGATCCGGACCGGGGCCTTGCCGGGCCCCTGGGTTGCGTGTAAAAGAGTCGCTTCGTACGAACCTTACGAGGAAGACGATGCCCAAGGCAAAGACCAACCGCGGCGCCCGCAAGCGCGTGCGGGTGAGCAAGAAGGGGAAGATCAAGTTCCGGCACCCCTTCACCAGCCACCTGCTCTCGCACAAGAACGGCAAGCGCCGCCGGGCGTTGCGGCGGCGGGGTGTGGCCTCGGCGGCCGACGCAAAGAAGGTCCTGGAGATGCTGGGCGGGGCGCGTCCCTAGTCCGGCGAGAAGGGTGACACCATGAGGGTCAAGGGC
Source organism: Planctomycetota bacterium (assembly GCA_003695705.1). Classification (GTDB taxonomy): domain Bacteria; phylum Planctomycetota; class J058; order J058; family J058; genus J058. Next base: position 33,721 of record RFHU01000333.1, on the reverse strand, counting down.
GGATCGGCCCCCCGACGTTCCAAGAACCGCATCCTCAAGCAGGCCCGCGGTTTCTACGGCAAGCGCAAGAACTGCTGGAAGACGGCCCGCCAGGTGGTCCGTCGGAGCAAGCAGCAGGCCTACGTGGGCCGCAAGCTGCGCAAGCGGGACAACCGCAGCCTGTGGATCACGCGCATCAGCGCCGCGCTGCGCGCGCGGGGGCACTCCTACAGTCGATTCATGGGCGCACTGGCCAAGAGCGACATCGCGCTGGATCGCAAGATCCTTGCCGACATCGCCGTGCGGGATCCGCAGGCCTTCGACGCCGTCGTCGCCGCAGTCGCCGGCTAGCCGTTCCCGAGGGCCCCCGTCGGCCCGGCCTTCGGCGGTCTCGGGAGCGGACGGGGTCTCGAACGGGGACGAACGCCTCTCCGCGTCTTTCTCGTCGGGACTTCCTCCCGGGGGCGTTGCCTTGCCGGGGGGGAACGCGCCGCGCGGGCGCTCACAAAGAGAGGAAAGCGTGCCGCCCAAACCACTCATCGACCTCTCGAGCATCGATCTGGACACGGTGCGCTTCGACGCGACCGCCTTGGACCGCTACCTGCCGCAGAAGCACGCCATGCGGCAGCTGCACGGCGTGCTCCACCTCGACACGGAGGAGGGCTACGCGGTCGGCTACCGCGACGTGCGGGACGACGAGTTCTGGTGCGAAGGGCACTTCCCTTCCCGTCCCGTCTTTCCGGGGGTCGTTCTGGTCGAGTCGGTCGCCCAGTTGTGCGTCTTCTACTGGCGGCATCAAGTGGGCATCGAGCAAGCGCCCGGGCGGGCGATGCTCTTCGGCGGCATCGATCGGGTGAAATTCCGCGACGCCATCGTCCCGGGCCAACGGGTCATCCTCGTGGCCAAGGCCACGGAGGTGAAGGTTCGGCGCTCCCGCTACGACTGCCAGGCCTTCGTCGAGGGCAAGCTGGTGTTCACCGGGGAGATTACGGGGATGCTCGGTCCCTCCATGCCCGAAATCTACCCCGACGGGGTGTGAAGGCGCCCTGGGAGGCCGAACGCTGCGCTCGACGCGCGCGGGCCCGCCGGCGTCCGCCTGGGCTCGTGCGCCCGCCCCACCGGGGCCAGGGGATCCGCCCTCCTCGGCTGCCCTTGGAGACGCTCCGGACCAGGCGCGTGGGGACCCCGAGGCCCTCTGCTTGCACCCGGCAAGGTCTTCGGAGGGAACCCCTTCGAGGGGTTGCTAGGCTGCGAGCATGGGCTTGGGATCGTCGCCGTCCCACTTCACGCTGACCGAGTTGCTCGCGGCCCTCCACGCGGCCGAGGACTTCGTCGCCGAACAGCCTGGGCCTTATTTGGTGGAGCTGTCGGGCGACGCCGTCGAGGCGGCGGGGAGTGTCCCCGAACGGATCGCGTCGGCGCTGGGCCGCGACGCGCGGGTCGTGTCCCTCGCGGACGGAGGCCCTGCCCTCCTGTTGGGCCGGGCGGGCGGTCCCGCCGATGTGGGACTCCCTGCCTGCCACGTCTCCAAGCGCCATGCGCAGCTCATGGAGCAGAGCGGCCGCTGGCGGGTCGTCGACCTCGAGTCCGCCAACGGAACCTACCTAGCCGGTCGTCGGCTCCCCGTAGGGGTCCCGACCCCCATCGAGAGCGGGCAGGTCCTGCGCCTGGGTACCTACCCCGTCGTCTTCCTCTCGGCGGCCGACCTGTGCGCGGTCGCTGCGAAAATCGGGGCGCGTTCTGCGACCGAATCCACTCCCGCGGGGCGCGCGAGCCTCGGCACCGCGGGGCGCCGCGCCCCGCCCATCCCTCCGAGCGGCATCCTGTGGCGGGAACTCTGCGAACACGCCCACCACGTTCCGGAGGACCCCTTCTGCGCCGTCTACCCCGGCCCCTTCCTCGTCGAACTCCCCGACGGGGTGGAGGTCGCCCGCCCCGGTTCTCCGGCGGGCCTGGCCACGCGCCTCTCTCGCTTGCGCGGCAAGCGGGAGGTGGAGTCCGCCCGCGTGCACCATCTTGGCGGCGCCGGCGCGGAGGGGCTGGTCCTTGGGCGAAGCGGCAGCGACCTGATCTTCCCCTGCTCCGACGTGTCTCGCCGGCACGCGCGCTTTCGCGCGCTCCCCTCGGCGACCATCGAAGACCTTGGCTCGGTCAACGGCACCTTCGTCGACGGTCGCCGGCTCCGCGAGGCGACGCCCCTGCGGGAGGGGCAGGTCCTGGCGCTGGGCTCCTACCGGGCAATCCTCCTCGGGAGCGCGCAGGTCCACGAACTCATCTACGAAGGACCTGGCCGGGCCCGCGACGCCCGCCTGCTGCTCCGCCTGCGCGAGTCCCTCTCCACTCCCCCGGAGGGCGCGCCCTTGCGCACGCTCGTCCGCAAACTCGCCGCCCTCGAGGCGGACGGTCGCCTCGAGGAGGGGCGGGTGCGTTTCCTCGTCCACGTGCCCGTGAAGGGCGCCGGGTCGCGTCCGGTCGGGCGCGTGGAGGACGCGGACCTCGCAGCCACGCAGCCCTTCTCCCGCAGCGCGGTGCTGGGCCTCAAGGGGGGGCGTCGGCTGGCGAAGGCTACGGTCCACGTGGCCCTTCCCCCTTCGGATCGCGGACTCCGGGTGGGTCGCTCCGCCGAATGCGACTTCGTCCTCGCGGAGGACACGGTGTCGAAGGTTCACGCCGAACTGCGCCTGCGCGAGGACGAGTGGGGCGTCGTCGACCTTGGCTCCCACAACGGAACCTGGATCGACCGGGAGCGGCTACCCGAGGGGATCTTCAGCGAGCTGGCGCCGGGGGCGACCGTCTGCTTCTCCTCCTACCTCGCACTGTGGCTCGACCTGGCCATGCTCCGCCGCCTGCTCGCCTTCGTCCGCGAGCGGACCACCGCGCGTCGCGAGCGTCCGAGCGAGGCCTGATCCGCAGCCCCGCCGCGGGCACGAGGGCCGGCCCCGGGGCCGGCGGTGGTAGAGTTCGGGCGGAGGGGGCATGTCCGATCCAGCGGAGCTCCTAAAGGAGCTGGCCGGGGGCGACGACGACGACGCCGCGGTGGAGGTCGTGGCGGAAGCCCTCGCCGAGGGCGACGAGAGCGACGAGTCCCTCGCGGCGCGCGCCGCTGCGGGCGAGCCGGCCCTCCGGCGCGCGGCGCTCCTGGCGCTCGGGCAGCGGCGTGCGCACGCGCAAGGAGCTCGCATCGAGGCCTCGCTGGCGGACGACGTGCCGGCCATCCGAGCGGCGGCCTGCCGCGCCCTGGGCCTGCTGGGCGCCGAGGAGCCCCCCGGGGCGTTGCTCCGGGCGCTGGCAGATCGGCATCCCGCAGTTCGCGGCGCCGCCGCCGAGGCCCTGGGAAGCCTGGGCGGGGAGCGGGCGTTCGCAGCCCTAGAGGCTGCGCTGGCACGGGAACGCAGCGCCGAGGCCTGGGGCCCGCTCTGCGCCGCGCTCGCGCGCGCCGGGCGCGGTGCGGGCCTCGTTCGCCGAGGCGCAGCGCTCTTGGCGCGCGCCGCGGCGCGGCAGGCGGAGGGGCGGAGGGCGCGGAGCGCCGCCGCCGCGCTGTGCGTCCTCACCCAAGAGGCGCCCTACGCAGACCTCTTGGCTGCGCTGCGCGAGGTCCCCGGCGTGGGGCGCGAGGCCCTCGCCGACGCCATCGAGGGGTGCGGTGCGCCGATCGCCCCCGCCCTGGCCCGGCTCCTCCCGCAACTGCGCGAGCGCGTCCCCGACCCGGAGGTGGTCGGACGCTATGGGGTGGACCTGAGCCGGCGCGCCGCGGCCGGAGCGCTGGCCCGAGCCCACGGACGGGATGAGCTCGTCGAGGCCGTGCTCGAGCGACTCTCGCGCCCCGGCCCCAGGAGCGTTGTGCTCGTGGGTCCGCCGGGAGTGGGCAAGACGGCGGTCGTGCACGAAGTCGTTCGAAGGCTGGCCGAGCAGCAGGTCCTGTCCCCGGCCGTGGTCCTCGAAGCCACCACTGGCGAAGTCCTCTCGGGAACGCGTTTCCTTGGAGAGTGGCAGACCCGGCTCAAGGAGCTGGTGAGTGCCCTCGCACCGCCCGCGCGCGCGGTGTGGTACGTGCCCGACGTGGATCGGCTCGTCGACGCGGGCACCAGCAGCCACTCGGACGAAAGTTTCGCCGGCATGCTCGCTCCGCACCTCGAGCGAGGGACCCTGGCCATCGTGGGCGAGTCCACTCCGCAGGGAATCCGCCGAGGGTTGGAGCGGAACCAGCGCCTCGCTCGCTTGTTCCTCCGCGTGGACGTCCAGCCCACGTCGGCGACCGCCACGCTGGAGGTCCTCGAGCGCGTCGGCGCCGACCTCGCGCAGGAGTTCCGCGCGTCCGGGACGGAGCTCTGCTTCGAAGAGGGGGTTTTCGTCGCCGCGCGAGATCTCGCCGAGGACCATCTCCCCGGTCCGGCGGCTCCAGGGAACGCCGTGACCTTGCTGCGCGAGGCCGCGCAAGGGGCACGGGGAGGACGGACCGCCCCCGCTCCCACCCGCGTGCGCGTGGGGCCGAGGCAGGTCCTCGAAGCCCTCTCCCGCTTTGCGGGGGTTCCCTTGCGCCTCCTCGACGACTCCTTGCCGCTGGACCTCGGCGAGGTACGGCGCTTCTTCGCCGAGCGCGTCCTGGGTCAGGACGCGGCGGTAGAGACCGTGGTCGATCTGATCGGGCTCATCAAGGCCGGGTTGACCGACCCCGCTCGCCCCCTGGGCGTCCTGTTCTTCGTGGGCCCGACGGGGGTCGGGAAGACAGAGATGGCGAAGGCGCTCGCGCAATTCATCTTCGGCAGCGCCGAGCGCCTGGTGCGCATCGACCTCGGGGAGTTCCGCGACCCCGTCTCCCTGCGGCGGCTCGTCGGCGATCCCCACGCGGCGGAGCCGGCCGCCCGGACGGGCCTTCTCACCGCACCCGTCCGCGAGCGCCCCTTCTCCGTCGTCTTGCTGGACGAAGTCGAGAAGGCCCACAGCAACGTCTTCGACCTGCTCCTGCCCCTCATGGACGAGGGGCGGCTCGTGGACGAGCAGGGACGGGTCACGGACTTCCGCCGCTCCATCGTGATCATGACCTCGAACCTGGGTTCGGACTTGGCGGAGGACGCCTGGCTGGGCTTCGGCGCCCCGGCGACGGAAGGGCGCCGGGGCTTGGGAGAGAAGGTCCGCAGGGTCATGGAGGAGACCTTCCGCCCGGAGTTCCTGAATCGCCTCAGCAAGGTGGTCCTCTTTGCGCCGCTGAGCCACGAAGTCATGCGGCGCCTGGCGCGCCGGGAAGTCCGGCGCGTCCTCTCCCGACGGGGGATCACACGCCGACGGGCCATCATCGAGACGGACGACTCGATCATCGGGGTCCTGCTGCAGGAAGGCTTCAGCCCGCGCTACGGGGCGCGGCCGCTCAAACGACGGGTGGAGGACCTGCTCCTTCGACCGCTGGCTCGAGCCCTCCTGGCCTTGCGGCCCGACGAGGAGGCCGTGGTGCGGCTCGGAGTCTCCGGCCAGCAGGTCGTTTCGGAGATCGTCCATCGACCCGGCCCGGAAGAGGCCCTCGACGATGGTGCGCCGCCCGAGCGACGCGTCAGTGCGCGGGTCCGCGACCCGCGCCGCGGGCGCTTGGTCTCGGTCGACGAACTGGAAGAGCGGGCGCTCGAGCTGGAGGAGCGGGTGGAGGGGCTCGTCGAAGTGCTGGAGCGGCAAGGCCTTCCGGAGCGCAAGTCGCACCTCGTCCAGGTCAGTCAGGCGGCGGGGTTCTGGGACGAACCCGAACGCGCACGCAGGGTGACGAGCGAGATCGCGGCCATCGAGCAGAGCCTGGAGGCGCCGCGGAAGCTGCTCGGGCGCCTGGAAGCCCTCGAAGGCCTGTTCGAAGCCGCGCGCCGGCAGCGCGGCGAGTCGCGGGCGCTGTACGAACTCCTCGTGCGCCTCGACGAACTCGGCGACGAAGTCGAGCTCGCCGGCTACGCCGCGCGCTGCACCTCCCCCGTGGAGCGCGGCGAGGCCTACCTGCATCTGCGGTTGGTGGGCGAGGGGAGCTTCCCTCGCGACCCGATCGCGGCCCTGCACTGCATGTACCGGGCCTACGCAAGGCGCAAGCGGGGGTTCTCCCTGCGGGTGGTCTACGAATCCGTCGACGCCGAGGGGCGCGTCGTGGAGGCGGGGCTGCGGGTCTCGGGCCTGTGCGCGTTCGCCTTCCTGCGCGGCGAAGACGGACTGCACCACTGGCTCCAGCGCAGCCAGCGACGCACGCAGAACGCCTGCTTCGTGCGTGTCTCCGTCTTCCCGCCGGCCGCGGGCCGCTGCGAAGTCCGGGCGGAGAGGCGTTTCGCTGGCGGCGAAGGAGTGCTCTTGCGTCGGCATCGACAGCATCTGGTGCTCACGCACCCACCCACCCTCCTGGCCGTGGACGGCGCCGTGGACGCCGAGCCCGGCAGCGAGGAGGAAGCGCGCGCCTTCCTGGCGGCGCGGGTCGCTCGCAGCGGCGGGCATACGGGCGAAGGCGGACTCGTGCGCCGCTACATCCTCTCCTCCCAGCCGGTTTGCCGGGACCTCTTCACGGGGCTGCGCCTTCCCCTCGATCCGGTCCTCGCGGGCAAGCTCGACCCCCTCGTTTTGCCCCGCTTGGCGGGCGGGGACTGAAGCCCCGTGCGCCGACGCTCCGGAATGGGGCGAGGAGCCACCGGGCTTCGACTCGACCGTCGGCCTGGAGGAAAGCGTCGCCCGGAGCGGCTATAGTCCTCGCGTGGGAGAACCGCAGCAAGCGCATCCCGAAGCCGACTTGTGGCTCGGACGAAGGGCCCTCGACAGGGGGCTGATCACCTCGCGGAACCTGACCGAGGCGCTCCTCGCCTACGCCGGGGGGGGCATGCGCAAGCCGCTGGAGGCCGTCCTGCAGGAGCGCGGCCTCCTGAGCCGCGAACAGGTCCGGACCCTTCGCCGGGAGTTGGCCGCCGGGCCGACCCTGCGCCAGGACGCGGTGGGCGACCGGGTGGTGGCCGAGGCTCGGCTGGGGAGCATCGTGAACCGTGTCCTCTGCGACGCGGTGCTCGACGTGGGCCGCTGGATCACCACGTATCGGGGGCGACTCCCCCGCGACCCCGAGCCGGTACAGCTCCAGCTAATTTCCAAGCAGGCCCTGCGCCACGGCTTGTGGATGGACTTCCTCGAGGTGGTGCGCGGTTGCGTGGGCATCGACTCCCCCCAGCTGGTCGACGTCCTCGACGTGAAGCCGCTCGAGGAGGTGTTCGCGGTGGTGACCCGCTTCCAGAAGGGCGGCATCACCCTGCGGAGCCTCCTTCGCAGGGTGCGGCGCCTGAAGCTCTCCGAGGCGCTGCGCATCACCGGCGAGCTGGCGCAGGGGCTCTCGGTGCTGCACGGCGCAGGTCTTTGCCACCGGGACGTGAAGCCCGAGAACGTTCTCCTCGGGCGCACGGGGGGCGTCCAGCTCATGAACGCCGGGGTCGTGTTCGAGCCCGAGGGGGCCGAACGCTACGGACCCCGCGGCTCGATCTTCGGCACTCCGCACTACATGGCGCCCGAGGCGCTGCAAGGCGCTCCGCCCGACCCGAAGAGCGACGTCTACTCCCTGGGCGTGCTCGCCTACGAGCTGGTGAGCGGCGTTCGGCCCTTCGAGGGCGACGGGCTGGACTCCTTGCGCGAGCAACACCTCGAGAACGCACCGGTCCCGCCGCACAGCGTGCAGCGGGCCTTGCCGCAGGAGGTGGGCGAGCTCGTCCTCTGGATGCTGGCCAAGGAGCCGCACGATCGCCCGGACCCCGCAACCTTTCTCGAGGCTCTTTCGCGGGTGGCCAAGGGCATCGCGCGCAGCGGCCACACGCAGAAGTTCCAGGCCTTGGACCCCGACGCTTCCTGAGCGCGTACCTTGCCCCGGGGCTCGAGCCCCGGGGCGAGGCCCTGGGTGCCGACCGGAGCCGAAGCGGCGGGGGCCGAAGCGGCGATCGGGGAAAGGACTCCTCGCGGGGCGCGACCGGGGTCTTCTTCTCCCTCTCGCTCGCTCGTGCGGTTCGCCATCACTCCCGGCGGTGGAGGAAGGCGCTGTGGCCGCCGGCGAGGATCTCTTCGACCAACGGACGCCCGGAGGGATCGCTGGCCGCCACCATGGACTCGATGGAGAAGGTGCGCAGGGCGTCTTCGATGGAGAGGGTGCCTTCCGCCGAGTTCTTTCGACCGGTGAAGGGGAAGACGTCGGGCCCGCGGGAGCAGTAGCGATTGAGGTTGATGCGGCAGACTTGGTTCGCGAGTGCGTCGATGAGCCCGCCGAGGACGGCGGGATCGCTGCCGAACAGGCTGACTTGCTGGCCGTAGGGACTCTCCGCGATGGCGCTCTGCACCTCGGCGACGTCGCGGAAGGGGACGATGGGAACCAGGGGGCCGAATTGCTCGACGGTCGCCAGCTCGGCGTCCGGAGCGACCGGATAGAGCACCGCGGGGAAGAAGAGCGTGCCGGCGGTCCGGCCCCCGCGGGGGTTGAGGACCCGCGCGCCGCGGGCGACGGCATCCTCGAGGAGCGCGGTGAGCCGCTCGGGCTTTCCGTCTTCGGGGAGGGGGGTGATGACCACCTCGTCCTCCCAGGGCATTCCGCAGGGGAGGGACTCCACGGCCTCGGACACCCGCGCCGCGAATTCGTCGGCGATGTCTTCGTGGGCGTAGAGGGTCTTGAGGGCGGTACAGCGCTGGCCGTTGAAGGAGAGGGCACCCTGGACGCACTGGGCGACGGCGAGTTCGAGGTCGGCGTCGGGAAGGATGACCGCGGGGTTCTTGGCGTCCATGCCGAGCACGGTGGTCAGCCGGTAGGGGGCGGGGTGTTGCTTTTCGACGATGGCGGCGACGGTACTCGAGCCGATGAACGCGAGGACGTCGACCTTTCCCGAGGACATGATCGGCCCGATCAACTCGGCGCCGTCGCCCGAAATGACGTTGACCACGCCCGGCGGGAAGCAGGCGGCGAGGTGCTCGAGAAGCGGGAGGTTGCAGAGCCGGCCGAGCTTGGGCAGCTTGACCACGGCCGTGTTCCCCATGCAGAGGGCTGGTATGAGCGTGGTGAAGGTTTCGTTGAGGGGGTAGTTGAAGGGGCCCATGCAAAGGGTCACGCCGAGGGGGGCCCGGCGGACCTGGGCCAAGACACCGCCTTCGGTGTGGACCCGCGAGGAACGGCGGTCGAGGGCGTCGAGGGCCTCGAGGGTGCGGTCGATGTAGTCGATGGTCCGGTCGAACTCGGCCAGCGCGCTGCGGTAGGGTTTGCCCACCTCCCACATGAGGAGCTTTGCCACGCGCTCGCGCTCGGGACGGATGGCCTCGGCGAAGCTGCGCACGGCGGCGATGCGCTCGGCGACCGCGGCGCGAGGCCAGGGCCCGCGGCCGAGGTCCCAGGCTGCGACGGCGGCGTCGAGGGCCTCGAGGGCGACCGCACCGCTCAGGCGCGCGATGCGGCCCAGCACGCGCCGGGAGAGTTCGTCGCCGGGTCCACGCTCGCACACGACTCCGTGTACCGGGTCGCAGGGCCCTTCCCAGCGGAGCACACGACCCCCGATCAGGTAGCGGGCGCCGTCGACGTCGGGATCTGGTTCCGCGTGCGGGGGGATGTCGGCGGGGGTCGGGAAGCGAGCGCGGAGTTCGGTGGAGGCGCTGGTCACTGCTAGGTCCGTGTCGAGGAGATGTTCGAGGCGGCGCTCGATGTGCTCGGCGCAGGCGCGGTAGGTGGCGAGGTCGCCGCCGATGGGGTCGGGAACTCCTCGAGGGTCGAGGAGGAGGACCTTGTCGGCGTGTTCGGGCCAGGCTTCCTGGATGCTCTGCCGGTGGCCGGGGGTCAGGCCGATCACCCGCCAGGCTCGCGCGACGAGTTCTTCGTCGAGGGGGCGCGAACGATGCTGGCGAATGTCCAGTCCACGGTCGCGCAGGACGGCCACCGCGTTGGCGGCGGCGGGAGCGCCGCGCGCGGCCGCTACCCCCGCGCTGGCAACGCTCCAGCCGGCGGCGCGGGGGTCGACGCCCAGGCGCCGGGCGAGGGCCGCCTCGAAGAGGGCCGCGGCCATGGGGCTCCGGCAGGTGTTGCCGGTGCACACGAAGACGACCAGGCGCTGGCTCACGCGGGCGATGGACTCACGATCGAGGAACCCCTCCCTCAGTATCTTCGCTTCCCCGTCGGCCGCCACCCGTACCACGGTCGAGGGGACACCGAGGGGGCAAGGGCCGCCATCGACGCCCAGCGCCGCATAGGGCCCGACCGCGTCGCGGGCGGCGCCGAAGGAGGCCGGCGGGGGTTGCCCGGAGCGGTTCGCGCTCGTCGCCACCACGGGGATGTCGAGGGCGGCCACGAGGCGGCGTGCGAAGGGGTGTCCGGGGACGCGGAAGCCCACGGTCTCGCGGCCGACGTCCAGTACCAGGGTGAGGGGGCCCGGCCAGAAACGCTCGGCGAGCCGGCGCGCCGAGGCGGGGAGTCGAGCGCCGGCGGCCGCGACCCTCGCGAGGTCGGGGACGAGTCGCGCGAAGGGCTTCTGGGCACGTTGGCCTTTCGCGTCGCGGAGGCGCGCGAGGGCGCGCGGCTCCGCGCAGGCTGCGAGTCCGTAGACGGTCTCCGTGGGAAGGATGACCAACTCCCCCGCACGCAGGGCGCTTGCGGCGCGCGCCATCGCCTCGGCGTCGTCCGCGTCGTAGACTTCCAAGGATCCCTGCCGTCCGGGGTGCATCGGCGACCATGGTAAGCTGCCCGGCGCGTTCCGAAATCTCCGCCGGGCGCGTCCGCGCGGGCTTCGCCCGGCTGGCCCCGAAGAGCCACGTGCGGGCCCGACCGGGGAGCGTTTCCGGGGAGGGCAGCCCTTGCTCGCCGGCCTTCGCGTTGACCGTGCGTCGAAGCCCGTGCTAGGGTCGCGCGTCCCAGCGACCGAGGAGGTCCCCATGCGCGCACCGCTCACCCTTTGTCTGCTCCTCGGGCCGGCCTTGGTCCTGGCCCAGGACCCTGGCCCGGCGTCGCGACCCAGCGAGGGCGAGAAGGAGAAGCGCTACGCCCTGCGCGTCAAGCTCGACGCGCGAGCCACACTCGACGGAGAGCCCGTCGACCCCAACCTCTTGCTGGGCTTTGTCTACGGAGAACTGACCAAGTTCGGCATCCGCGTCGAATCCGCTGCGGAGACCGGTCACGCGGGCTTCGACCAGTGGATTCGCGGGCAGAAGAAGCGCTGGGCGAAGCGCGAGCCCGACGCGCCCCCTCCGCGGTTGGTCATCTGGGCCCGCGAGGAGTCCGACTACAACGGGGCCAAGTTCTACGGGGAGACGCAGGCGCACGTGTTCAAGGGCAAGACCTGCGCCAAGGTGAGCGACGCCGAAGGGAACGTCCTCGCCGAGTTCTCGTACCGCTTCGAGTGGGGCAAGGCCATCCGGAAGATGAGAAAGGACGGCAGCGTCGAGAACCGGACCAAGCCCGGCGTCATGCGCGATTACGACCAGTTCATGCACAAGACCCTCGTGCTCGGGCTCCTTTGCCAGGACGCCATCCGCGCCGGGGTTCCCGAGGGCAAGCGGGCCTCTTTGGAGAAGTACCTCAAAAAGACGCGGGACTTCTTGCTCGGTGCGCTGGAGAAGAGCACGCGGGCCACACGGGAGGGCGAGCTGGCGCGCTTCCTTCGCTCCCTGCCCATCCCCAGCGACTCCTAAGCGCTGTATCATGAAGGAGTTGGCGGCGCGCCGCACGGTGCGCCGCCGACCGTGGCGCGGCTGAACCCTTTGCGCGCTGCGAGCGTCCGAGGGGCGAGGCCCGGAAGCGAGCGGGAGGGTCCATGGCCAAGCGGAAGCGCGACTCCGGCGACGACGACCTCGGCTTCCGGACGCCCACGCGGCGGCCCCTGGAGGGGCGCCGTTCCCGCGACGCCGACCCCCGGGCGGGGAGGACCGGCGCGGAGGAGCCGGCGCAGAAGAAGCGGGAGACCGGACGCCGCAAGCGGGAGACCGGAAGCCGCAGGCGGGAGACCGGACGCCGCAGGCGGGAAGGCGACGCGCGAGGCGAGGACGTCAAGGCAAGGCGAGAGACGGGGCGCCGCAAGGGCGCGACGGGCTCGCGGCCGGCGGTGCGCGACGACGCAGCGCCCGCGCGCCGCGGAAGAGCCGGCCTCGGACCGCTTCCGCTGGCCCTCGGACTGCTGGCCGCGGTGGCGGTGGGGGGGCTTGTCGTCTCTGTGATGCTCGGTGGGAACGGGGTCGAGGGCGGAACGACGGCGACCGACGTACGGCCGCGCGAAACGGTCCGGATTCGTACCGAGGCTTCGCCGCATCCGCGGCCCACCGCGACGCCGGCCGCGGCGCAACGCCCGTCCGAGGCCTCGGAGGGCGCGACGGTGGCGGTGGTGGAGGGGCCAGCGGCTGGCCCGACCGAGGAGGTACCTCCCCCCTCGGCGGAGCCCGAAGGCGACGCCCTGGAGAAGCTCGCCGCCCGCTCTTCGACCCACGCTGCGATCGCGCGCTTGCTCGAGGACTACCGCCGTCTGTTCGATCCGTCCGCCCTGCCGTCGGCGGGCCCCTTGCTCGAGCAATTCCGCGAGAGGCAGCGGCGAGAGCAAGAGCTCATCGAGCAGCTCCGCGCGATGGGGCCGGCGGCCGTGGGCGCGCTCAAGGACATGATCCTCGGCCTCGACGCGCGGCAGTACCGCATCTTCCTCGGCAAGGCCCTGGCGGGAATGGAGGGTCCCGACGCGTTGTCGGCCGTCGCCGAGGTCCTCGGGCAGGTCAAGGACGTGGCTTTGCAGACCACGCTGGCCCGTTTTCTGCCCGAGACCCCCGACGCCGCAGCGACCCTGGCCAGCGCCATCCAGGGCGAGCAGAGCGGAAACCTGCGCACGATGCTCCTGCGGGAGTACAACCGCCGAGTCGGGCCCAACGATCCCTCCGGGGCCGACCTCCTCCGCCGCCTGGCCTTGGAGGACCCCGACCCGAACGTGCGCGCCGAGGCGGTGACCATCCTCGGTCGCCGGGGCGACCCCAGCGACCAGACGATGATGGAGCAGATCATCTCCCAAGAAAAGAACCTCTCCATTCGCCAGCGGGCCATCGTCTCCTACGCGGAGACGGGCCGGACGCAGGCGCTGCCCTTCCTCGAGCAGCTGGCGCGAAATCCCGACACGAGCTTGCCGGTGCGTGCCAGCGCCGTGCTCGCCATCGGGCGTGTCGGAGGCCCGCAGGCGATCCAGTCCCTCGACCTCATCGCACAGACCGACCCCAGCCAGGAGATCCGGACCCGCGCCAATCGCCTGGCCCAGTCGCTGCGCCGGCGCGCGCAAGACGCGACCGAGCCGAAGCGGATGCAGCGACCGCCCATGCGCATCGACCCCGCAGGGGGAGGCGTCGCCCCCCGCCGTCCCTGAGGAACGGCGCGGCGAAGAGGGAAGCTCACACCCAGAGGGGCTGGCGCTCGCTGCGGGGGCGGCGGGCGGTCCAGCGTCGGGGACGCCGCGGAGGCGTCGGAGAAGGCGGCCGTACGGGGGAGGATTCCATGGCGCGCAGGGCGTCCATGACTTCGCCGGTAACGGCGCGCCAGGTGTCGAGGCCGTCGGGGGCGTCGCGGAGGTGCTCGAAGCGCAGGGGCGCGCCGATGCGAATGGACATCCTTCGCCCGATGCACGGCATCTGACGACCGCCTCGGTGGTAGATGGGCACCACGGGTGCGCCGGTTTGGCGCTGCACCCAGCCGAGCCCGGGTCGGCCTCTGCGCCGCAGGCGCCCGGTCTTGCTGCGGGTTCCCTCGGGGAAGAGGGTGAGGACCACCTTGGGGTCGCCGCGGCGCATCAAGCGGACGACGTCGCGGAGTCCGTCTTGCTCGACCCCCCGCTCCCGGTCCACGGGGATGCCGCCTAGGCAAGCGACCAGCAATCGCAGGGGGGCGGTGGGAATGTTCTCGGGGGCGGCGAGAACGGCGAGGGTGTGTCGGCGCGAGGCAAAGCGCCGCTGGCTGGAGAGGGCCCAGCAGGTGCCGACCCAAGAATCCCAGGCGGTGACGTGGTTGGGCGCCAGGATGACCGACTCTCCCTCCACCGCGTCGAGATGCTCGAGTCCCTCCACCTCGACGCGGTTGAGGACGCGGAAGACCAACCACACCAAGGGGAGCATGAACAGCCGCTGGAGGTAGAAGATCAGGGCGAAGCGGAGTCGATCGGGCTTGATGATGATCACGAAGGCGCGATTCTAGGAGACCGCAGCCGCGTCACCAACCGTTCGCCCTTGGGGGATCCCCTGAAGCCGAAGGCCATCGTTCTCCTCTCGGGAGGACTCGACTCGACCACCTGCGCCGCCTGGGCACTGCGCGAAGGCTACGAGGTGGTTGCCCTCTCCTTGGACTACGGGCAGCGGCAGCGCATCGAACTCGAGCGGGCGCGCGCGGTGGCCACACGCCTCGGGGTGGAGCACCGGGTGGTGAAGGTGGACCTTGCGGTCCTGGGGGGGAGCGCTCTGACCGACCCGGCGCTGGACGTGCCCAAGGACCGAGACGAGGAGGCCATCGGCGCGGGGGTACCGGTGACCTACGTGCCCGCACGAAACACCATCCTCCTGTCGCTTGCTCTCGGTCTGGCCGAGGTCGTGGACGCCCGGCACCTCGTCATCGGGGTGAACCGCCTCGACTACTCGGGGTACCCCGACTGCCGCGCGCCCTTCTTGCGGGCCTTCGAAGAGTTGGCGCAGGTGGCGACCCGCGCCGGCGCGGAGGAGGGGGTTCGCTTCGAGGTCCTCGCGCCCCTGCTGGACCTGAGCAAGGCCGACATCGTCCGGCTCGCGCGTTCCCTCGAGGCGCCCATCGAGCTGACCCACTCCTGCTACGATCCCGACCCTGAGGGCCGCAGTTGCGGGCGCTGCGACGCCTGCCGGCTGCGGCTGCGCGGCTTCGCCGAGGCGGGCTGCGAGGACCCCATTCCCTACGCCGAAGGAGGCGCCCCGTGAGCGACGAGCGTTGCACGCAGAAGAAGCCCTACGTCGTCGATGTCGAGGCCGGCAAGTATGCCTGGTGCTCGTGCGGGAAGTCCGCAACCCAGCCCTACTGCGATGGCTCCCACAAGGGCTCCGAATTCAGCCCCGTCGTGGTGCGCATCGACGGCAAGAAGACCGTGGCCTGGTGCGGCTGCCGGGCGACGAAGAACCCGCCCTTCTGCGACGGGAGCCACGCGCGGCTGTAGCGGCCAGCACTAGGAGCGCGGAGGTCCGACGCGCTTCGAGGTCCCGACCGAGGCCGGGCGCGGAGGCGGTCTCCGGGAAGAGGGCAGCGGGCGCCTGCACGCCGGCGGAGTGGGGGGGGTCCGATGTCAGGGCCGGTCCGCGGGTTCCGGAGCAGCGTCGACCTCGGCACGGTAGATGGAGCGGGCGCCAAGGAGGGCGACCCCAAGGGCGATGCCGAGGGCGGTTCCCGTGCCCAGGGAGAAGCTCCAGAGCAAGCCGCCGATGCCGCAGAAGAAGAGCGCGCCGTAGGCGGCGGCCTTGCGCCGGGCGGCTTCGGGGGTGCTTCCCGTAGCCCAGCGCTCGAGTTTCTGCTGCGCGCGCTTGCGTCGTTCGTTTTCCGTGGGGTCGCCAAGCTCGCGTTGGGTGATCTGAGCGGCGCGACAGTCGGCGCAGGTCAATCCGCCAGGACCGTAGGAAGCCTTCAACTCATCTTCGGGGATGCGTCGTGCGCAGGTGGTGCACACGTACCCTTGGCGTCGGCGCTCTTCTTCGTAGGCGCGCTGTGCGGCGTCCGGGTCGATGCCCAAGTCCTCGAGGATCGCCTTCCGCGTGCGCAGGGAGATGTCCCCACCTCCGGGGACTTCGATCCGGCGGCGGCAGGCCTTGCAGCGGACGCGTTTGCCCGCCTTCCGGGCGGAGACGCGGTAGCGTTTGCCGCACACGCAACGCACCTCGACCTTGGGAGCGGGGAGCCGACCGGTGTTGGAAGAGAGCACGAAGTCTTGCCTCCGAGCTGGGGTGGGACCGTCGCCCTAGCTATGGGCGGGCCAAGGCGGAGGTTTCCCGTCCCGCGCGAAGAGCGTGCGCCAACTCCTTCTCCGAAGGCGCGCTGCCCGTCGTTTCCGTCATCGAAGCTTCACGGGGCGTCGGCCGGCGCAGGCCAATTTCCCAGGTCCGGAGGGACGCAAGGGAAACGCAGCAGCGGCGGGTCGCGCCGGAGACGCGTCGCATCGGGCGGACCGGGGGGACGCCCTCCAGCCTCGGCCCGCTGCTATACTCGGCAGCCCGGGGAGACGACTCCTCGCTCTCGTTCGCTTCGATCGCTCGCGGAGGCGCGCGTATGCCCTCGGTTCGGATCCTCAACGGTCCCAACCGCAACCAGACCTTCGTGCTCCGAGGCGGGGAAATGGTGGGGCGCGATCCCTCCAACCGGATCCAGGTCTTCGCGCCCGGCGTGTCGCGGCGGCACTTCAAGTTCGGCGTGGAGAACGGCCGCTTCTACGTCGAGGACCTCGGCTCGAGCAACGGCACCTACGTCAACAACATCCGGATCACCAAGCATCCTCTCTCCGAGCGCGACACCATCACGGTGGGCGGAATCAACCTGCTCTACAGCGACTCGAACGCCCCCGACGGCGCCGACGGGCTGGCCCCCAACCTGCAGTTCTCGAGCGAGGACGTGAACGTGGGCGCCTTCGGCCTCAACCCCGCGGGCTTCGGCAGCAGCCCCGCGCCAGAGGAGCGAGAAACGACGATCCCGGTGCGGCCCCAGCGCCCGGCGGTCGCGCTCCGCGACGATGACGAGGACGAGGCGGCCGAGGATTACTCCCTCGACGCGAGCATCGTCTTCGACGCCACGACCTTCGCCCCCTCGCTGGGAACGAGCGAGAAGGTCGCGGCCTTGCAGAAGCGGCTCTCCTTGCTGTTCGAGATCAGCCAGGAACTGGGCAGCGCGGTCGACCTCGACAGCGTGCTCGAGAAGATCATGGACAAGCTGTTCGGCGTGTTCCCGCAGGCGGACCGAGGGTTCATCCTCCTCGGCGACAGCGTGGAAACGCTGCGCCCGGTGGTGGCCCGAACGCGCCAGGGCAGCCCGCCCGGGGGCGAGGTCCAGATCTCCAAGACCATCGCCCGCAAGGTTCTGACCGAGAAGCAAGCCATCCTCTCCCAGAATGCCATGGAGGACGACCGCTTCTCGGGGAACATGTCCATCCTGAACTTCCGGATCTTGTCCATCGCCTGCACGCCGCTGCTCTTCCGCGACGAGGTCTACGGGCTGATCCAGCTCGACACGCAGGATCGGAGCAAGAAGTTCGACAGCGAGGACCTCAACCTCCTGGCGAGCATCGCCGCGCAGGCGTCGATCTTCGTGAAGAACATCCGCCTCTTCGACAAGGTCGCCAAGGAGGCGGAGGCTCGAGCCAATTTGCAGCGCTACTTCTCGCCGGCCCTGGCGGACAAGGTGGCCAGCGGGGAGATCGACCTCAAGCTCGGCGGGGACATGAAGTCGGGGACGGTGTTCTTCTCCGACATCATCGGCTTCACGAGCATGTCCGAGAAGATGTCGGCCACCGAGGTGGTGCGGAAGATCAACCGCTACATGAAGTACATGGTCGACATCGTGTTCAAGTACCAGGGCTCGGTCGACAAATTCATCGGCGACTGCATCATGGCCGTCTGGGGCGCGCCCATATCGCTTCCCGACGAGGCCGTCGCCGCGGTGACCGCCGCCGTGGAGATGCAGAACGCGCTCTTCCTGTTCAATGGGGAGTTGATGGCGGAGGGATCGCAGCCGATCCACATGGGCATCGGGCTCAACTCCGGGCAGTTCGTGGCCGGGAACATGGGCACCGAGCGGCGCATGGAATACACGGTCATCGGCGACAACGTGAACCTCGCCCAGCGGGTCGAGTCCAAGGCGGGGCGGGGCATGGTCCTGGTCACCGACGCTACCTACGAGCGTTGCGAGCACAAGGCGCTGGCGGTGAAGCTCCGGCCGGTGGCCCTCAAGGGCAAGGCCGGCGAGACCGTCACCTATTGCATTCGCGGGGTGCAGCAGCCGAGCAGTTCGGGCACGGTCTACATGACCACCCTCCCGATGGCCGTGAACCAATGGTCGGAGGACTGCGAGCGAGGCCTGCTGGTGAAGGTCAAGCTCCTCTCCGAGGACAAGGCTCTGGGCCTGGTGCTCTTCCACAGGGACCCGGGGCGCGGGATCCTGCGTCTGGAGTCCTACGCCCCCGAACTGCCGCGCTTCGTCGTCCCCTTCGAAGCGCAGGGACAGGTGAAGATCCAAGCCGCACACGGCCTGTGCCTCAAGGGGGTGCTCGACCTTGCCGGGACCCCCTTCGCGGAACTCTTCCGGCGTCGCTTGGTCGAGAGCGAGAAGAGCCCCGAGGACATGCCCCGCTCGCTCACCCCTGCCTAGGCCTAGGGTCCGCCTCAAGGTGGGCCATCGCACCGCGGATCGACACCTACCGGAATTCAACCGCCAAGGACGCCCTCGAAGGGAAGGCCATGCTCTCTACGACACGGCGACTCGAAGCAGGCGCGGAACGATCGCGAGGTCGGTTCGTCGCCAGGTAGTTCACCGCGAGCTGTTCGAATCGGGTGGCCGCCCGCCTGCATTCCTCAAGCCAAGTCACGCTGTCGGTTCTCAGAAGGATGGCCCCCCATTCTCAGAAGCATGGCCCCCCTTGGACCTCGCCAGGGGCGCCCGTCCTGAGGATCCAGAACACTCCGTCCAAGAGCCTTCGCGGGTTCCGCGGCTTCCTCCGTCGTGTTGCAGGCCGCGTTAACAGGTCCCGTAGTGCTTCCTCCGGGCAGATCGGCCGGCTGGGGAGGCCGGGCGGAGGGGACTCCGTGGCCGAGCGCTCGCAGGACCGCGGCGGTCCTCTCCTCGGGGGCCTGGTCGTCGGCGGGGGACCTCGAGTTCCTCTCGGGCCCGGGCCGACGAAGGGCCGTTGCCTCCGACCGGGCCAAGGGTCGATCCTTTCCCGCGCCCGGCGTCCTGGCTCGACGGAGGCTTCGCTTGGCCGCGAACACCTGCGCGCAGGGGGTCCCCAGGGACGCGACGGCGCGGTGGGAGGTCTGGGAACGCCCCCGGGCAGGGGACCGGCCTTCGGTCGGGGGACTCCTGGGGAACGGGGATCCGGCGTGAGGAGAACGTCCCGGCGGGCGACGTGCTCAGTGGTGGACGAAGGGGGCCTTGGCGCGGGGGCCCTTGTTGAGGAAGGTCTCGATGCCGATGCGCATGTCCTCGAGGCGGACCACTTCGCCAAAGAGTTGCGCCTCGAGATCGAGTCCTTCGGCGAGGGGCTTGCGGGCGCCCTCGAGGATGGCGCGCACGATGATCGCGTCCACGGCGCGGCTGAGGTGTCCGAGGTCCACCTCCGGGAGCGCGTCGGGGACATCGTCCAGGGGGCCTTCGGGGACGGGCTCGAGGCGGGCCTCGCCGGCGGCGGCGCGGCGGACGAGGTCGATGGCCGCCGCCACCACGTCGCCGTCGACCTCCTCGCGCACGAGGCCGAGCTTGGCGGCTTCGGCGCTGGAGATGGGCTTGCCGGTGCGCAGCATGCGCGCTGCGGCCTCGATGCCGATGCGGCGGGGGAGCCGCTGAGTGCCCCCCGCGCCGGGGATGATGCCGAGGTTCGGTTCGGGCTGTCCGGCGAGGACCCGCAGGCCCTTGCGGGCCAGAATGGCGTCGCAGCAGAGGGCTAGTTCCAGGCCGCCGCCGAAGGCAAGGCCGTTGAGGGCGGCCACCGTGGGCTTGGAGAGGGCGGCGATCTTGCCCACGGCGGCCTGAGAGCGCCGCGAGGTCTCGATGCCTTGTTCGGGGGTCTCGATGCCGGCGAGGAAGCCCACGTCGGCCCCGCTGACGAAGGCCTTGGTGCCGTGGCCCGTGAGGACCGCTCCAACGACGTCGTCGTCGGCCTCGATGGCCTCGGCGTGGGCGGCGAGTTGGGCGAAGACATCGGCGTTGAGGGCGTTGAGCACCTTGGGCCGTCGGATGGTCAGCACGGCGACGCCGTCGCGGTCCTCGCGCAGGACGTAGGGGATCTCCCAGGGGCGATCGGCTTCTCCCTGCGCGACCAGGCACTTGGCCACCGGGAAGCCGGGATGCTTGGCGGCGAAGGCGCGCACGAGCTCGAGCGCGCGGCGCGTCCCGAGGGAGTTCATGGAGGCGAAGGGGGCGTCGATGACCAGGGCGATTTCGAGCACCGTCTCCAGGTCGGCGAGGGTGGCGAGGCCCGCGTCGAGGGCCTCGCACACGAGGCCGTAGTAGGTGGCGCGCAGGGCGTCGCCCACGGCCTGGGCCGTCTTGGGGCCGACCGAGACCTCCTCGCCGCGGGCGGGGACTTCCCAGTCCTCCCCTCGTTCCACGCGCTCGCGCAAGGAGTCGGGGACGCGGAACCAGGGGGAGACCTTTTCGTGGAGTTGGGCGAGCCCGTGGGCGGTGATGGGGTTGCCTCCCGTCAGGTTGTGGGCCGTGAAGGGGCCGACCCCGAGGCCGAGAACTCGTTGGGCGACGGCGTCGACCTCCTTGCTGGTGGCCACGCCCTCCTCCACGAGGAGAGCGGAGGTGAGCAGGAGCCCCTCGAAGATCGGGTCGACCGCGTAGCCGTAACGGCTCTTGACGGGCACGGGGACCTTCCCGATGGCTTCGTAGAAGGCAAGCAGCCAGGCGGTCAGGGCCGGGTCCGTGTCGGCTCCGGGGACCACTTCGAGGGCCCGGTTGCGTTCGGCCGGGAAGAAGTAGTGCACCACACAGGTGCGCTGCTTGCGTTCCACCGGAGCGAAAATGACCTCCGGCTCGAGGTGCGAGGAGTTGGAGCAGAGGATGGCGTCGGCGGGGCAGAGGCCCTCGAGTTGGGTGAAGATCTTGCCCTTGATGCCTACGTCCTCGGTGGCGGCCTCGACCACCAGGCTCGCCCCGCGCAGGGCCTCGTAGTCGCTGGTGAAGCGCACGCCGGCCTTGATCGCGTCGGCCTGCTCCTGCTTGAAGGCACCGCTCTTCTGTCCGCGCTCCACCTTCTTGTGGAGCTTCTTCTCGCCGCTGGCGAGGGCGTCCTCGCTTACGTCGACCACGACCACCGGGGTCTGGCTGGGGGAGAGGACCTTGGCGAAGTGGAGGGCGATGTCCGGGCCGATCTGCCCCGAGCCGATGACCCCTACCTTCTCCAGCGTGCGACCCTGGAACGCGTAGCTCATGCTGCCTCCCGCGGCGTTGGCGAGGGAGGGTTTTACCTATAATCCCGCGGCCGTGTCGACCCCGACCGAGAGCAGGCACCGCGCCCTCAAGAATCGCCTGGGGGCCTTCATCCATCACCCGGTGACCAGCCTGGTGGTCGTGATGGCCATTTTCCTCTCGGTGGGGCTCGTCGTCTTGCACCTGCTCCTCGAGCCCGACGATCCCACGCAGGAGCCCATCGAGCACGCTCAGATCGCGCTGACGGTCTTCTTCTTCGTGGAGTTGGGCATCAAGTGCTACGTGGCGCCCAGCCGGTTGCGCTTCCTGGCGCAGTATTGGATCGACATCATCGCCGTCCTTCCCTGGACGCAGAGTTTGCGCGTGCTGCGCGTGCTGCGTCTGCTGCGGGTGTTCCGGGTGGCGCTCATCCTCTCGCGGCGGGTGCGCTTCGTCTCGGCGCTCTTTCGCTCGGCGGTGGGCGAGTACGTCGTCCTGGGCCTCATCATGGTCCTCCTCCTCAGCGTGGGTACCTTTGCGCTCTACGTGAGCGAATCGCGGGCGCAGCGGGCGCGGACGGCCCGACGCTTGCAGCGCGTGGCCCTCGGGCTGGAGCGTGTGGCGGCGCGTTTGGAGGAACGCCCGGCGCGGCAGGAGCTTCCTGCAGGGGAGCGGCCGAGCGCCGAGACGCTGCGGGCACGCATCGCCCTCTTGTCCCGCGCCATCGACGCGCGTCGTCCGCCGCCGAATTCATCCCTGGCGACGGCTCGGCGAGAGCTGGAAGAGCTCGAGGCGCTCCTTCCCTCCCCGCGCGACCCGGCCGACGAGACCCCGACGAACGACCTAGGGGAGTTCCAGAACTCCTTCTGGGCGACCCTCTACTTCTTGGTGGCCACCGAGCCCATGATCAACGTGCCCACGACGACCGTGGGGCGGGTGGTCGTGCTGGGCGTTATGTTCGGTGGCTTGACCACCTTCGCCATCTTCACGGGCATCGTGACCGCGTTGATGGTCAATCGCTTGAGGCGACGCATGGAGATCGACGACATGGATCGCTTCCAGCTCAACCAGCACATCGTGGTCTGCGGCTGGAACCGGCTGGTCCCGCTCATCATCGAAGAGATCATCGAGGGCCAGGGAGACCAGTCCATCGTGGTGGTCGCCGACCTCGAGGAGGCGCCTCCGGAAATTGCGAACAGCCGCGCGGGGTCCCGGGTCTACTTCGTGCGCGGAGACTACACCAAGCCCGAGTCCCTCGAGCAGGCCCGCATCCGCGAGGCGCGCTTGGCCATCATCGTCGCGGACACGACCATCAACCGCTCCGACCAGGACCGGGACGCGCGCACCGTGCTGTCGGCCTTGATGATCGAACGCATGTCTCCGGGCATCTACACCTGCGCCGAGCTCCTCAACCGCGACAACGAGCAGCACCTGCGCGCGGCCGGCATCGAGGAGGTCATCGTGACCTCCGAGGTGGGAGGGCACCACCTCGCCATCGCAGCCCTCTACTCGGGAATTTCCGAAGTCTTGAGCGAATTGCTCACCGCCAAGGTGGGTACCACACTCAAGAAGGTCGCGGTGCCCGCCGCCTACGTGGGCCTCCCCTACGAACAGGCACTGACCCGCTACAAACACGAAGACGACGCCCTGGTCATCGGACTCGAGGTCAAGGGACAGGATGGACCCCGCGCGCCGGGCTACGCCATGCTCGTCAACCCTCGCCGAGAGGTGGCCCTCGGCGAGCGGGACAACCTGGTCATCATCGCACCCGCACGGGAGAAGGCGAGCGCATGAATCCTCTCGGCCCCGACGACCCCCGCCTGGAGTTGCTGGGCAAGGTCGGCTACGACGCCTCCCTGGCCGGGCTCGGACTGCGCAGCCTGGAGGAGGGACGCGCCGAACTGACCCTCGAGGTGGGCGAGGCGGTACAGAACATGGTCGGCACGCTCCACGGGGGGGCCATCGCCACCCTCGTCGACGTTGCGGGGACTTTGGCCATCCTCTCCGCGGACGCGGAAGGCCGGCCCGGAGTGACGACGGACCTGAACGTGAGCTACTTCCGGGCGGCCCGGGCGGGGGAGCGCGTCCAGGCCAAGGCGCGCGTCCTCAAGCTGGGACGCACCCTGGCCTTCGTCTCGGTCGCGGTCGAGCGCGAGGACGGGGCGCTCCTTGCGGAGGGGCGCATGACCAAGTTCCTGGGCGCGTAGCGCATCGAAGAGGGTTCGCACGACGGCCCTCCTCGGTGTTGACGCCCCGAACGCAGTCCTCCAGGGCGTTTCGTCCGGGCTCTTCCGGGGAGCTGGGAAGGGCGTGTTCGCATGCACTCGCCCGCGCAGGGCATCGCGGGGAGGCAGGGTGCCACTGGCCTGAAGGGTGGTGGCTCGCGCCCTTCCGGTGGTCTGGCTCTTCTTGCCCGCGGCGGTCTGGGCAGCGCCTGCGGGCGAGCGGTCCCCGCGACCTCGGCTCGACCTTCGCAGCCGCACGGACCTCGGCCACGCCCTCGGGCCGGAAGGGGTCTTCTCGCGAACGGAAGTTGCTTGGCGGAGGACCTTCGCCCAGGACCCGAGCGACCTCGCGGGCGACCGTTGCGGCGAGGTGGGGGTGGCCACGAGGCCCACCCGTTCGCTGGCGCGGGCTGGCCTCCACGGCGAGCGGCGGCGGTGGCCCTGGCTTTTCCTGCGCCTCCAAGCGGACCTTGGCGCTCTTCTCGGCGCCTACGGGGCGCTGCTGCGCTTCGAGGATCCCGGCCGCCCCTTCGGCGACGCCGAGCGCCGCGCCCGGAGCGAGGAAGTCGGGTTCGGGAAGCCGATGCTCTTGCGTCCCACCCTTCGCTGGCGAAGGGGTCCGCTCACCCTCTGGGGGCAGGTCGACCTGGCCTTCTACCGACTCCCGCCGGCCGCGCGGCGGCGCTGTTCGCCCTCGGAAAGGCGGCGGATCGGGTGGACGGGGTGCGCCTCGGCGTCGGCTACGAGGCGGTCGGTGCGCTGACGGCGGGCCTTTGGCGGCAGCGAGCGGGCGGGCCCCTGTGGGGCGTGCCCGCCGCGGCCTGGTTTTCGTGGTCGCGCCGGCCGCGGGGGCGGAGGGGCCGGTTCTTGCGGTCAGTAGTTGCGGAGCAGCCAGTCGAGGAAGGCCTTGTCCACGCGGGGGGCGTCGTCTCCGAAGACGTGGGGAACGAGTTCGTGGGGACCTCGCTGCTTGGCGTCGCCGTCGCGTAGGAGGGCAAGCAGGTCGCCGCGGCGTTCGGCGAGGAGGTATTCCACGAAGGCGCAGGCGAGGGCTTCGTCGGAGCGGCGCATGCTTTCGAGCGTGCGGAAGATGCCCTTGGCGAGGGGCGGGAGGGCGCGGGCCTCGGCGTAGGCTTCGCGGCACAGGCGACGCAGACCGAAGAAGTCGCTCACCTTGCGCGCGGTGCGGTCGCGCTCGGTGCGGCTGCCGCGGGGGACGAGGCGGATGCGCGCTTCGCCCGAGATGAACCCCGAGTAGTGGCGCGCGAGGCCCATGACGAGGTAGTAGGGACGGCGGGGTCCGAAGACCTGCGCGACGAGCTGGAAGACCATGCGCTGCGAGGGCCACTCGCGCAAGAAGCGACCCGGTTGCCAGCCCTCGGAGACGATGACCTGGTCGGGGAGGTAGGCGGTGTTGACGAAGCCCAGGCCGCGGCCCGAGACCTTGAGCTGCTCGTCGGAGACGCAGGTCTCCAGGAAGCGGACGTGCATGCTCCGGTTCTCGAGGAGGAGGAAGAGGGGCTTGCTGTACTTGGCCGCCGGAACTCCGGTGAGCTGGGGGCGGGGTTCGGGGGACCAGAAAAAGGTCTCGGCGCCGAGGAGGTCGTGGGCGAAGGCGGCGAAGGCGAGGTCTCCGGCGCGCGCGATGGTCTCGAGTTGCTTGGGATGCGGGTTCTTGCGGTCGCAGGCGGCGAAGCAGTGCTGGCCCTGCACGGCGAGGAGCTCGATGCCCAGGGCCTTCTCCAGGTTCTTCCAGGGGATCTCTTCGAGGGGCTTCGGGGCGGGGCCTTCCTTCCAGGCCTTGGCGTAGGCGAGGGCCAAGGCCTGCTGCCGGGCGGTGCGCCACTTCCCCGGCCCCCCCTGGAACCCCAGGACCCTGCGCGCTCCGGGATGATCGGGATCGAAGGCGAGCACGCGCAGGGCGGAAGGCTCGAGGACGTCCCGGGAGAGGCCGCCCTCGATCGCTTGGTCGAGGATCCGGCCCAAAGCGGCGCCGGCTCGTCGGCGCAATTCCCGCGCAGCCTCGCGGTAGCCGGGCGGAGTCTTGATGGGCGGGTCTGCTTCCTCCTCCACGCGAGCGCGGAGTTTCTTGTGCTCGGGGTCCAGCCGCAGGGCCTTTAGGGCCTCCACCCGCGCGTAGTGGTCCTCGCCCTGCTTCTCCAGCTCCTTGATGAGCTTGAGGTAGGCCTTGACCAGCTTGCGGGCGGCGCGCCGCTCCGCCCGCGCGAGGGCGCCCTCGTTCTTGATGGGCCGCGGCGCCGCCTCCGCCGCCGCGCACGCAACCACGACCGCGCCCCAGACCGCCACTGCTCTGCCCATTGCGCTCCCTCCCTGCACCCTAGCAGCCACAGCGCGACGCGCACACGCCGCTCCCGCCGCCAACGTTGACGCCCCCAGGCCCGCTGGCTAGCATTCAGCCCACGAGCAGCCGTAGCTCAGCTGGTTAGAGCGCCTGACTGTGGATCAGGAGGTCGCAGGTTCGAATCCCGCCGGCTGTATCTGTTTGAACAGGGAAGCCTTTCGGCCAGTAGGTCGAAGGGCTTTCTCCATTCAGGGCGCCGACTTGCGCCGTCGAGCGTGTAGTTCAAACAGAGGATCCGGGTCAGCTTCTCCCGCTCGGCGTGGTCTTGCTGCAACCACAGCTCGTGGGCGCGGTTGGCCAAGTCCAACACGCGCGGCCCCAGGTCGGTCGTCGCCTCGCTGGCCCGCTCGTAGGCTTCGAGCCGCGTGCGCGCTTCGCTGGCGCCGTCGCGGAAGCGATCCCGTAGGCGCTCGAA
The DNA here is from genome assembly GCA_003695705.1 of Planctomycetota bacterium. Classification (GTDB taxonomy): domain Bacteria; phylum Planctomycetota; class J058; order J058; family J058; genus J058. Next base: position 7,658 of record RFHU01000333.1, on the reverse strand, counting down.
CTGCTCACGGTCGATCACGCCCTGCATGTGGTCCTCGTGGGCTTGGTCCTGCTTGGCTCGCGCCTCCTCGAGCTGCCGCTCCAGGTCGCGGATCCCGCGCTCACGGTGTTGGCGCTCCCCACGCTTGGCGAACGCCAGGGCGTCGCGCAGCCAGTCGAGTTGTTCGGGCGGCAGCTTGACGCTCTGCACGATCCGACCCATTTCGGCGTCCAGCGCCGCCAGCGTCACACGCTTGCCTCCGCAAGCCCTGTACCTCGAGCAGCGGTAGTAGACGTAGCCCTTCGGCCCTGCCTTGGTCTGCTTGACTCTGCGCTCGCCGGTGACCGTTCGCCCGCATGTGCACTGGAACTGGCCCCGGTAGGGGATCGTCGGTTGTCCGTAGCCTGCTGGAGCCCGCGAGATCGCCCACTGGACCTGGTCGAACAGCGTTCGGCTGACGAGTGGCTCATGCTGCCCCTCGGAGACGATGTCGCGGTAGTGGACCTCGCCCACGTAGTAGCGGTTCATCAGCACGCGGTGCAGCGTTGGGGACGGGAACAGCCGCCGCGTGGGCGAGTAGCGGTAGCCGCGCTCGGCGGCGCGCCCGGCCAGCTCGGAGAGGGTGTACTGTCCGGTGGCTGCGTCCTCGAAGACGGCGCACAGCCCCTCGTGCCGCTCAGGGTCGAGGACCGGCGCTCCACCCAGGTGCAGGTAGCCGGGGCGCGCGAAACCCAGTCCCGCCTTGACGAGCCTTCTCCTCTTGTCCCTTGAGAATCTCGCGCCGCAGATTCTCGGAGAAGTACTTGGCGAAGGCCGCGATGATGCTCAGGTTCAGGTGGCCTTCCGGGCTGTCGGGAAAGGACTGTTCGACCAGCCAGGGACGAAGCTGCAGCTCCTCGAACAGGACGGCGATGTCGCCCAGGTTCCTTCCCAGTCGGTCAACCTTGTGGGCCACGATTCCGCCCACCTGCGGGTTCTGGCGGAGGTAAGCGATCATCCGCTCGAACACGGGTCGTCCTGCCCGCCGAGCCGAGTGAACCTCCACGAATGGCTCGTGAGCGAGCTGCAGTCCTTCGCGGCGGATCAGCTCGTGGCCGGTTCGGCTCTGCGCCTCAATCGAGTAGCCCTCTTCCTGCTCGCGGGAGCCGACACGCTGGTAGATGACCACGAGGCGCTCACGCGATTGGTTGTCGCGCTGACGCCCCTTTCCCTTCCTCCCCGCGAGCGCCTCACCAGTGGTCTCCTACGCAGTCCTCGGGGCTCATCACGCCAAGGCACCGGCCCGGCGCGCGGCGCCGTCGTTCCAGCGGGCCAGGAGGGTCACGAACTCGGTGAGGTTGCTCACGATCTTTCGGGCGTCGCTGTGCTGCAGAGTGCGCGGAGATCGAGGTTGCCAGCTCGTGATCGTTCGGCGGAGCAGCTCATCCTCGTTGCGGATGCTGCGTCGGTGGTTGCGCCGTGATCGAGCCGCAGGCTCGGTCATGCTCAGGGTTTCCGCCAGATCCGCAGGAGGGCAAACCTCGACCGCCGCGACCGGCGAGGACGGGGCACGCGGTGCTTCCTGATGCTCGCCAAGCCCTTCGAGCGCCACCTTCAGCAGGTCCGTCTCGGGGAACTCAGCGAGCAGCGTCATGCTCGGAAGATGCCAGAAGAAGTAGGAGGCGTCGTTTCTTTTCCGAAACGAGTACGGCGCCCAGGGCAACCTTCGGCTGGCGCAGCGGTACAGGCGGCAGCGAAGCCATGCGAAGCCTGCGAAATTGGCAGGGAACCTGCCGCGACCACCGAGGCGGCGCGCTGCCGTGCAAGACGCCTGTCGCGCGCGTCAAGTAAACACCGCGCAGCGCGGCGACCACTGCGTGCCGGTTGCGCGCACCGGGGCCTTCCACGGCCTGCCCCGCGTCGTTGTGGATCCACGACCTCCCGAGGGTTCCAAGCTCGCGTGCGCCTCCGTGAACGCGGCTGCCGCTGTTCTCGTCGTCGCGCGGGTCGTAGGCGAACGGCTTGCAGGCGTAGCGAGTCGCCTGCACGGCGTCCTCGACGGTCGGCAGGCAGCGGATGTCGGCGCAGGCTGCTCCGCGACCGACTGGCCCGAGCAGACGAGCCCACTCGGCGGCGACCAGCGGCTGGTGCTCGGGAGCGAGGGCACCCACGCCCACCGCGTGGACGTGAACGAGCACGCCGTCCTCGTCGCCGCTGAAGTCCGAGTGCCAACGCAGCCCCCAGATCAAATCACGCATGGTCGAGCCACGAGAAAGATCCGCGACCGCGCGACCGACCCGGAGCGCGCGGTCGCGGATCCGCTTCGGGTTCGGTGGCAGGCGAGGGGTGCCAAGGGAGAGGAAGAAGAACGGACCCCCAGCGATCTCGAGTCGTCGCCGCCACCGCCGGGCACGCGCTCCTCGGCGTCCAGATCGGCGCTGACCGCACAGCACGCAGAACCGCGACCCACAGCCCCAGACCCACGGGGGCGCAGGGTAGTGATCCACACGCGGGCAGCGAACCCCGCGCATTTCGTTCGTCCCCTGGAGATCCCGCCGTCGAAAGCTGATGAAGCCGCGCGGGAGTTTCGCGGCGGAGGGGGCTGTGTCCTGAGTACTGGATGAGGTGTGATCGTCCGATTCGGCCTTCAGCGATCGATTTGCCGCCTCAAGCCCTGAAGGCGTCAGCACGTAGCGGTTGGCCCTTCGACCTCGACCGCGCCGAGTGCGGCAACTGAGGAACCGTGCTGCTTCCAGCTCGCGCACGGCGCGCCACCAGGTGGCCGGAGAGAAGGCGCACAACCTCGCCCCCCCCCGTCTCCTTCACGGCTGGCCGAGACCACATAACTCGAAGTGCGGCCTTGGCCCGCGCAGAGACCTGCGGCAGGGGCCTGCCGCTTCCGCGAGCGCGGGCGGGGGTTCCTACGTTGTCGCGGGGGACCGCTACGATGGGGTTCACGACCGTTTTCGGGGGCACCAGGAGGCTGAGACCTGGTGCCCCTCCCCATCATGAGCAAGGAACCGACAGCCCAGGCGGATTCTGGACCCCGCATACGCCGCGCGTGTTGGGCTTGTCGCTGGGGTCGCGCGGCTATCGGCTCGTGGACAGGTTGTCCTCGGCGTGAGCGAGCCGTGCTCCCCCACCCACGACCATCTCGAACAGAGTGCGGACCGTTTCACGCTCGGCGGCGGTCAACTCGGCAGGGACGGGGAGCACCTCACCCGCGCCCGAGTAGCTCCACGGTGGTTCGAGCCCACCGGGCGGCGGTAGCTGCGCCTCGCGATCCCCCGCCGCCCAGAGCTGCTGCAGGATCGTCTTGGACGCAAGCAAGCGAACTCGGCTCGAAGGGTCGTCCAGGAGCGCGGAGAGGGTCTCCACGGCCCGCGTGCCAAATGCCACGAGCCGCTGCCGCACCGACTCGGACAGCTCTTGCCGCCCTCGCTGGAGCGCGGCCTGGAACGCCAGGTGTCGGTTCTTCCAGCCGCTGACGGTGCTGCGGTGGAGCCCAAGAGCCTGAGCCGTTCCTGTGAGCGCCTCCCCGCCCAAGAGCAAATCGAGGGCGGCGAGCTGCTGCTCCGACAAAGTGTGTCCCGTCGCCAATCGACGGGATTCGTCGGGGCCTTCGTCTAGCGGGCCTTGCTTGCGCGGGCGATACACTTCGCCGCCTCCAAGGGGTCACATCCGTTCAGGCCAGCACCCCACGCAGCGTTGGCCTCAACGAGCGCCCAGCCTCGACCAGCGATGAGCCCAACGTCGAGCACACAAGTGTTCGGGAACTCCGCCGCCTGAACCAGGTCGTTGACGTACGCCTTGGCTTCCGTGGCATCTGCGGTTCCCTCGTAGACCGAGCAGGTCAACGCTTCGCCCTCGAGGACGAAAGTGCGGGCTTCGGCTTCAAAGGTGACGATCTCGGACACGAGAACGGCAGTCGAGTCCTCGAGCCCTTGGCACTCCGTCACGAGCGCCGGGTGGGATTCGTACACGCTGGCCCGAAACAGCTTGGGCGTCACGGGCTTGACGAAGATCGGGAACGCTGTCGGGGCGAGGTCAGCGAGTGTCATTGCTCGGAGGTCTCTCTTTAGCCAAGACGCATCCAGCTCCGCGATCATCTCGTCTCGAGGAGAGGTCAGCTCCAGGTCGAGTCTCTGCGCGAGGACCATGCTGAAGCTGTCGCTGCCGTAGACCCGGACTCGATCTCGCTCAACGGGCGGCGGATCCCAGAATCGCCCCAGGCGGAGCACCTCACCGCCACCCACCTCCCACACCTCGGCCACCGCGTCTCGCTCGCGGTCGGGCTTGTTGGAGATGATCAGCAGGAGGTCTTGGAACTGCATCAGTCAATGGACCCGGGGAAGTTGAACCACACCAGGTAGCCGACGATGGCCGCTGTAACGAGAAACGACAGCAGGAGCCCGACCAGGGGGGCTTGCTTGACCTTGCTGACGCGTCGGACCAAGAAGCCCGCGGGGAGCAGAGCTAGGATCCCCAGAGGCAGGATCCAGCGGTACGTGAGCAGAATCTCAATCGGAAGGGGCAGCGCGAGCCCGAACTCCGCGTAGGTGTCGTACAGCCGTGGAACCGCGGCGAACTTAATGAGGGCGACTACCGTGAAGAGGACGCCCCAGAGGCTCCAGAGCACGCCGTTTCCAACCTGCCAGGTCGAGGACTGCTCCTGACTGGCGGAGCGTGCGCCCTGCAGCGCCTGGTCAGCGCCGCACGAGGCGCAGATTCGCTGATTCTCGCCCCAGCAAGCTGTGTGATGGCGAGAGAGGCACTCTCGGCAAACCGTGACCTCCCCTTCAGAGATGCAGGTGTCATGGCAAAAGGGACAGCGCGTCCCCTCGCTGCGAACAGGTTGAACCTGCTGAAGCGACGACTCCTTCTTGCCCGATTTGTCACGCGTGGGATCCATGAACCGCCCAGTGTACTTTCCTATCGACCAGCGGGAGACGATCACGCCGCCAAACCCCTGAGCAGGGAGGGCTCGAAGCCCGCGAGGCTAGTCCTAAAGCTGTCCAGCCAGGTGTATGGAGCGAGGCCCGGAGCCACAAGGCGTCGGGCCTCTTCGCTTCGGGTTCGGGAGGGCGAACCGGAACCCGCGCCACCCAGAACGCCACCCCCGAACTCGAATCGGTGCCCCTCTTGGGCCCAGGCAAGCCCCCCGCGCGTCCCTGAAGAGCGTTGCGCTGCGCGCCCCGGGTCCGGGGGCGACCGAAACCGCCCTAGCTCGCCGCAAGACGGCCGCCCCCCGCGGCTCGGAGAGAGGGAATCGAGCGCCAAGTCCGTCGGCCGCGCGAGGCGTCGCGCGGCGGCCTCGCCGCATTCGCTCCCGCCTCGCGCGCGCCACGCGCGCTCGATGGCGCGCAGGCGGCGGTCGGGACCAAGGGATGGAGGGGTCGCGTTCGGCTCGTGCACGAGGGTCCGGGGGCACCGTGGACGTGCGACCTCGATTCGCCAAGGGTTGCTCTCGAGCTACGGCGCGGAGTCCGAGCCGGTGGCCGGGGGGCTCGGCACGCCCTGCGCACGCTGCCTGCGCGGTCCGGCTCCGTCCGCCCCCGTGCCGGGCAGCGACCCGGACCCTCGGCCGGAAATTCGCCGTTGCCGGGGAGGGAGGGGGAGGCTCGCCCGGCGCGGCCCGTTGTCGACCGTTCGCGCGGCCGCAGGGGAGCGTCAGCGAAGGCGGGGCGCGTAGTGGAAGAGGAACCAATAGGCTAGGGGCAAGACGGAGAGGAAGGCGAGGGCTTTGAGGCTCTCGCGGAGGACCACGTCCTGCACTCTCCGCGGAGAGAGGAGCAGCCCGGCGACGGGGTCGCGGCGGAGGACCAAGGCCCCCTCGCGGCGGAGGCGCCCAACGACGGTCGCTCCCCGCGGAATGGGCAGCCAGCGGCGGATCTCACGGCTGTCCCGCTCTCCCCGGAACCACTCCCAGAAGCCGGTGTAGCCACGGAGCGTGGTCTTTTGGGTTCCGTGGACCTCGGTGGGAACGTCTGCGAGAAGGACGAAGCGGTCCTTGCTTGCGACGCCGCAAGTGGCGAAGTCCGACCGCTTGGCAACCGTGCGCCAGCCACCGGTGTCGCCACGGGAGACGTACTCCTGCGTGACGGATTCGTAGTAGACGCAGGGAATGTGGCCGAGGCGAACTCCCTCGACGAGGTGGAAGCGCCCGCTGAGCGCCACCGTCTGGTCCACGAAGGATTCCGCGTGGTCCAAGGGGACGTGGCGCCGGCGAAGGATCCAGACCTGATAGAGGTTCCGCCCCGCGAAGAAGAGCGCGACGGCCGCCACGGCGAGGAACACGAGCCAACGGACGGTCGAAGGGTCCACGGTCGCCTCCTCTCGCGCTCCAGCCTAGCGGCTCGCGCAGGAGCTTCCCACCAGGCGCCGGGAGGTCTCGCGGCCTGCGCCGCGTGGCCGACCAGGAGCGTCGGCTCGGGTTCTCCTCGATGCCCGATCAGGTACGGAGTCCAACGTGGAGGGCGGGGTCCGGGGGAAGGGCGGGCCGTTGGCGCATCCTCCCGGAGCCGACCGCCGCCGTCCGCGGAGGCGGGCTCAGAAGCGGCCGGGTGCGATGAACCCCGAGGCCCATGCTCGAGCGGCCGCGCGCTGGGCGCAACGCCGGCCCGATGCGGGTGTGTCCAAGGTTCACGGAGTGCTCCGCAAGCGACCCGAAGGCCGTGTACGGGAAGGGTACAAGGCCAGAGAGCCGGATTCGTTGCAACTTCTTGGCTCGTCTGCGCCTGCCTTTGCTCTCCCGAGGGCGAAGACCGAGCGAGAGGGGAACGGTATGCAGGTGCGGAGGAGGCTCTTGGCCGCCGGTCTGGCGGTCCTGTTCGGCGCAGGCTGTGGGAGCGGCGGAGGGAGCGGCGGAGGGAGCGGCGGAGGGAGCGCGCCGGCGGCGACGACCGCCCCAGGGAGCACCGGAAGTACCGGGGGCGGCGGCGGGTCCTCCTCCGCGGGCACCGGCGGGAGCGGTGGCTCGTCGGGCGAATTCCAACTCAGCTACCGAGGGCGCAATTACTTCCTCCTGGCGCCCGACGGCTTGTCGAGCGGCGCGCCGATTCCCTTGGTGGTCTGCTTCCACGGCGCGGGCGACACCGCCGCGAATTTCTGGAACACGATGAAGGCCGCAGGGTGGGACCAGGCCGCCCGCGCGCAGAAGGTCCTGCTGCTGGTGCCCGACACCCAGAGCCCCTTCGGCGACTGGGCGAACTGGAGCGGGAATCCGGCCAACGACTTCGCCGCGATGCGCAGCGAACTCGATGCCGTGGTCGACTTGGCCCTGCGCGACGTCGGCGCTCGCTACGACGTGGACACCCGCTCGCTCCACGCCCTGGGCTTCTCCAACGGCGGACTGTTCGTGGCCGTCGCCGGGCTACCGCACCCGGCCTTCGCGACCTGCTCGATCTTCGGCTACGGGTGGGGGGCTTCGTACCTCGTGTCTCCTTCGACTCCACGGCCGGTGCAAATGGCCTGCGGGGATCGAGACACGCGCTTCTTCGGCCCCGCGCAATCTTCGCAGGCCTTTCTCGCAGCGCAGGGTCACGACCTGCGCTGGGAGCCCGTGGTCGGCGTGGGGCACTCCTTCTTCGGCATCAGCGGAGCCCTGGGGCCGGGTGGACTCCTCTCCTGGGCGCTGTCCCGACCGCTGAGCGCAGCTGCCTCCGGCGGGGGGACGGGCGCGGGCTCGGGCGGTGCTGGGG
>RFHU01000332.1 GCA_003695705.1 Planctomycetota bacterium | reverse complement strand
GAGGTCGGCGCGGGCGGGGCGGACTCCGCAGACGGAGGCAGGTGGGTGCGCGGGGCGGAGGGAGAAGGAGGGGTGGGGAGTCCGGAGGAACGGAAGTGTGGACAGTCGGCAGAGCAGCGGTGGCCGGGAGCCCCGTGGGGGAGCGACGGGCTAGAAGACGCCGCTCTGGGGTTCGGCTCGGCGCGAGGCGCCGGCCGTCCGTTGGCTAGGCGATCCGCGCGTCGGCGACCGGCCACCACCGCCCGCACGGCGTCGAGGGCTGCGGAGAGATCGACGCGCAAGATGGCTTCGCGGGCTTCGGTGCGGCGAAGGACTTCGAGCAGGCGCGGATGGCGCAAGGCGGTCTCGAGGTCGCCCGCCTCGACGAGGCGCCGCAGACCGGGATCGTCGAGGGTTGCCGCCAAGGTCGGGTCGGCGAAGACGGATCGAATGGCCGGTTCGACCGCCGCCGCCGCGACCGCGCGCGGACCGGCGCGGTGCAGTGCGCGGGCGGCGCGCGCCGCGAGGCCGAGGCGCCGGGCCAGGGCGAGGTGGGGCGCGCGAAGGAGGACCGGCTCGACGCGGTCGCGGTAGGCCTGTGCGATGCGGCCGCGCGGAGGAGAGGCCGCGGGGAAGGGCGGATCGCTGAGCGAGGCAGAGGTCGCGACCACCGCTTCGAGGAAGGCGGTCCCAACGAGGGCCAGAACGACACCGGCGAAGCGGGAGCTGGGTCGGGGGCGCTCGCCCTGACCTCGTCCGGAGAGGAGGAGGGAGGTTTGCGTCCAGAGGGTTTCGTCGCCCTCGGGCTCGGCGCGGTGGGCTTCGGCGCTGGCGTCGACGGCGCGGAGGAGGCGCCAGAGGCAGAACCCGACCACCGCCGCCATGCCCACGAAGAGGAGGGTCGCGGCCAGAGCGCAGGCGGGCAGGAGGGGGAGTCCGGCACGTTCGCCGAGGTGGACGGCGACGAGGGGGTAGAAGGCGTACGCGCTCAAGGTGGCGAAGAAGAGGCTCGCCAGGAAGGCGAGGGTCGGGCGGGAGCCCACGCGTGCGCCCACGAGCGCCGCCCCGAGCAGCAGGCTGCCGGCGATGAGGTCGAGGCCGTTCAGAGAACCCCCCCCAGGACGCTGGCATCTTAGCCAGGCTGCGCCCCTGCGTCAGGGGTCCGCCGTGGTCCGGGTCCGCGGCGGGTGGTAACCTCATCCAGAGGAGGTTCCATGAGGAGGCTCTTGGGAGGTTGGCTGCTCGCAGGAGCGGCGCTGCTCCTCGCTCCCGGATGCGTGAGCGGCGAGGCTCGTTTCGCCCAGGTGGAAGTGGAGAGCAACCCTCCGAGCGCGGAGGTATGGGTGGGCGAGGAGCAGCGCGACTCGAGCCCCTGCACTCTTCTCTTTTCGCAGCCGGGCGAGTTTCAGGTCTACCTCAAGAAGCCAGGCTACATGACGGTGATGAAGCGCGTCACCGTCGTCGAACGCGAGAAGGAGGATCGGGGCGAGGTTCTCGAGGCCCTTCCGGATCGAATGGTGGTCACCCTCGACCCGGTGGACGCAGCTCCGGTCGGCGGGCACTCGGACACCGGCGCCAGCGAGACCCCCTACTACGACGAGTAGCGGTTCCCCCCGAGCAGGGCCGGCCGTCCGTCCGAGGGTCCGGGGCGCCCGCTGGCCGGGTCGGCTTCGGTCGCTCCTGGCTCGCGCCGGGCCGCACCCGCGGCTCCCTACCGAGGGGGTGGGGGCGTTCCGAGGCGCCGGGTCGGCGATCCGCTGCTTTCCCCTTCGACGACGATGCGCCCTTCTCCGCTGCGCCCGTCGACTGCGACGGTGAGGGGAACGCGCAACTCGAGGCGGCGGACCCAGAGGCCTTCCCAAAACGCCGGCTGGCGGTCGAGCCACGCCCAGTCCACGTGCTCGTCGGGTCGCCGCAGGCCGACGCTGAAGGAGAAGGCGCGGAACGCGGTGAGGTTGTGAAAGAAGTGGCTGCCTTGGGAGGGTTCGACCTCGAAGCCCGGCAGCGAGGCTTCCACGAAGGCGCGGGCACCGCAGACTTGGTCCCAGGCGACGGGAATTCCCACGAAGGGGTCCGAGGTCCCCCAGCGGCCGGGACCGAGGAGCACGTACGGCTTCCCCGCCCCGAGCAGTTCTTCGTTGCAGCGCGCGACCTCGGCGGCGATGGCCGGGGTCTGCGTGCGGTCGAAGGTCTGGGGCTTGACGTAGACGACATCGCGCAACCCGTCGACGCGTCCGTGCCCCAGGCAGCGGGCAGAGGCCACGATGGGGTGTGCGCCCGCGGCGAGGGGCAGGTCCAGGGGCTGCACCGCTTCGACGACGGTGAGCGGGCGGATCTGCAACAGATGGAACTCGGGCTGGTCGTCGTCGAGCACCGCAGAGAATTCGATCTCCGCGGGGCCCGCCATGGCTTCGTGGGCGCGCTCGAGCACGCGTCCGAGAAGGTCGCAGAGGGGAAAGCTCTTCCACTTCAGGATGGGGGCGAAGGTGACGACCCGCGGACCCGGGGTGGAGAGGCCGTCGCGGAGGCGATGGTCTTGCGCCGAGTAGACGCTCGCTAGGTGCGTGAGCGTCCCGTGTCGTTCTGCGTCGGCGAGGTCGATGCGGACCAGCGGATGCTCGCTCTGGGGGCTTACCCGCGCGTCGGGGCGAGAGAGATCGAGCGCCCACAAGCGGCGCTGGGTCTCGTCGAAGATGCGCTCGAGGTTGGAGAGTTGGGGAACGATGCCCGGATGCTGCGGGCTGAAACGGAGGGCTGCGCCGCCGTCGGTAATGGTCTTGCCCAGCCCAAGGGCGACCAGGGCGACACCGTCTTCGGGGCGTTGGTAGCGGACCGGGTAGAAGTTGTGCGTCTGGGCCACCCCCGAGATGGTGGGGTAGAAGACCTTCTCGTAGGTGCGTCCCACGACCTGTTGGATGGCGACGCCCATCTGCTGTTCGAGGGGCTTCTGGCCGATGGCCTTCAGGTAGCGCTGGGCACTGGCGAACCAGGCCGAGGCATAGACGAGCTTGATGGCGTGGGTGAGCTGCTCGAGCCGCATCCCGAGTTCGGGATGGTTGTTGGGAAGCATGAAGGTCTGGAAGACCCCGGCAAAGGGTTGTTCGGGGGAATCCTCGAGGAGGCTGGAGGAGCGGACGGCGAGGGGGGAGCGGACGGCTTCGAGGACGCGACAGAGGCTTGCCGTCACCTCGGAAGGGAATTCGCCGGCGAGGAAGGCCGCGGCAATGGCTTCGTCCGGTAGGTCGGCGGAGAGGAGGCGCTCGAGGTCGTTGGCCTCGACGAATTGTTCGAAGACGTAGGCCCCGAGGGCGACGGTGCGGGGGACGCCGATGTGCACCTCGGGGAAGCTCTCTTCGAGGCGGGCGCGCTCGAGCAGGGCGCCGAGGAAGGCGATGCTGCGCGACTTCCCGCCCAGCGATCCTTGGCCGAGGCGCTGGAAGGTTCGGGTGGAGTGAAAGCGCGCCCCGGTGATCAGGTCGGCGATGATGCCGCGCTGGAGGGCCTGACGCGCGTGCTGGATGCGCCGGATCAGGTCGGCGCGCAATTCCTCGGGGCCGTCGAATTCTTCGGGGCGGCGGGGGCGAATGGCGCGCGCGAGGGCGAACTCGCCCCGCGCGGCGAGCCAGTGGGAGAAATGGTTGCGCGTTGCGTGGTAGGCCACGGACTCCCCCGGCGCGTTGCGGAGTCCGGCGAGGAGTTCTTCGAGGTCGCGGGCCCGGTCCACCTCTGCGCCGTCGGGAAGTCGAAAGATGAAGTCTCCGAAGCCGAGGTGATGCTTGAGGAAGCGGCGGAGTTCCTTCACGAGGGTGGGGGAATTCTTGTCGAGGAAGAGGGCGCCCGAGGCGTGGGCGCGCTGGGCGTTGCTCGACTCGGCGGAGAGGAGCATGAAGGGGACGTCGGGCGCCCAACGGCGGACGGCGGCGAGCAACTCGAAACCGGCGTCCGCGCTGGGCTCTCCGCCGCGGGGGAAGCGGATGTCCGAGAGGAAGCCGAGGACGTTGAGCGGATAGCGTTCGAAGAGTTCGAGGGCTTCTTCGTAGGTGGTGGCGAGGACGACCTTGGGTCGCGCTCGCATGCGGAAGATCTTGTGGAAGTCGTTGAGGCCTTCGTCGATGAGCGCTTGGGCTTGGCTGAGGATCTCGCGGTAGAGGACGGGCAAGAAGGTGGAGACGTAGCGGACGGAGTCCTCGACGACGACGACGAGTCGGACGTCCCCGCGGGAGACGTCCGTGTCGAGGTTCGCCTGGTCCTCCATGAGCTTGATCATCGCGAGGAAGATGCTCGTGTCTCCTTGCCAGAGGAAGGCACGGTCGATTCCGGCGTCCTCCATGGCCGCCACCCGCCGGGGAAGCCCGGAGCCGTCGTAGGTGAGGAAGACCACCGGGACCCCGGGGTGCCTGCGCTTGACTTCGCGCACGAAGGAAGCCGACTCTTCGTCGGTCAGGCGGAGCATGAGCACGACGAGGTCGTAGGAGCCGCTCTCCAGGGCCCGGAGCGCGTGGGTGACCGAGCGCACCGGGGTGACCCGTGGCGGCGAGCTGAGCGAGAGGCTCGAGAACTGCGAGAAGATTCGCTCGGTAAGGCGCCCGTCTTCTTCGAGCACGAAGGCGTCGTAGAGGCTTGCCACGAGCAGGATCCGCTCCACCCGCCAGCTCATCAGGTCGTGGAACCCGAAGAAGCTCGGCCGCAGGTCCTCGTCCATGACCTGGAAGCGGTCGGTGTTCGGCATGGGCGCAGCTTAGCAGCGGCGGGGACCCGTCCCAGGCTTGGCGTCTCCCTCGCGCCGAACGCCGTGCCCGCGCCGAGCTTCGCTGTCGTCCCCCGCTCCGACCGGCACGTTGCCCACCTGCCCGAGCGCTTCGACGCCGGCCCCGCGGTCCCCCGTGGGGCCTGCGCGGGCGGCATCGAACGCTCCCCCGGAGCGCGGAGTCGGGAGGCGCAGCACGTCCGCGCCACGACTCGTTAGGATGCCGCCCCGTGACCCACTCGCTCCTCGTCTTCGCCGCCTGCCTGTCCCTCACCGCCTGCTGCACCTCGGCGGCCTGCCGCCCCGAGAACCTCCCCTTCCGCGGCGAGGTGTTCGTGAGCGACGATGGGAGCCACCACGAGCGGCTGTTCGCGCTCCTCCAGTACGCCGCCCGCAACGACTGCTGCGAGGTGCTCTACCGCCACCTGAGCCACGCCACCCGCGAAGAGTATGGCGAGACGACCTTCTGCCTCTTCTGGGAGTCCCTCGAGGTGCCCGAGCCCTACGAGTACAAGCTGGCGGACGTCGTCCGCCGGGGCGAGTTCGCCGGCGTCGTTCCCGGACCGCGGGAGGGGGAGGAGTTCGCCTACGTCAGCTACCCACCCGACGGCGAGCCCGGCGACAACCTCCTTGCCCAGATCCTCCTCGTCGTCGAAGCGGACGAGCGCGGGCGGAGGGTGCAACGGCTGGCCCTCCTCGAGCAGTACCAGGCCATCGAACGCGGCGACATCCGCTACTGGTGGGACGCCGGACGCTGACGGAGGCCGCCTCGGGAACGCCTGCGCGAGCATCCCCCGCAGGACCTGCGTTGCGAACACAGCGCTCCTCCGGGTAGCGTAGCGGCGTGTCCCCGCCTTCCTCCCTCCCCTTCCAATGCAGCCGCTGCAAGCAGCTCATGCCGGCGGGGGTGCGCGCGTGCCACTTTTGCGGCGGCGACCTCGTCGAGCGCCTGCACGCGCGCGGCGTAGCCGAGGAAGAGGAGCCGGACGCCCCGGGGGGCGACGGACGAGCTCACTTCCTCGTCACCAGCGCCGGCGAGAGCATTCGCCTCGAGCCCACCCAGGTCTTCGTCCTCGGGCGCTCCACCGCCGCCGACTTGGTCGCGCGCAGCACCGACGTCTCCCGCCAACACGCGCAGATCGTGTGGTCCTCCGGAGCCCCGCTCCTGCAAGACCTCGACGCCCGCCACGGGACCTTCCTCGACGGTCAGCGCCTCCAGCCCCACGCGGTCGCCCCCCTCTCCCACGGACAGCGCATCCGCCTGGCGAGCAACACCGTCCTCTTCTACTTTCACGTCGCCCCCGAGCGCGTCCCCGACGAGATCCGCGCCCACGGGATCGGCGGCATCACCCAGGAGTTCGCCCTCGAAGACCTCGCCAAGCGGAAGACAACCCGCCGCTACCGCCGCCCAACGATCGGTGCGGCCTCCGAGCCGGCCTCCGACGCCCCGTCCGTCCTTCCCACGCGGGGTAGCCTCGACGCCATTCCGGGCTCCCAGCTCCTCTCCATCCTCAAGGCCAAGGCCTTCTCCGGACGCGTCTCCTTCTTCGACGGCATCCACCGCGGCGAGCTGCACCTCGTCAACGGCAACGTCTACGAAGCCCGCATGGGCCGCGAGGAAGGCGACTCGGTCGTGCAGACCTTGGCGAACCTGCGCCGCGGCACCTTCCGCATCGCCGGCGACGTCCCCCGGCGCGGCAGCCTGAGCCGCATCGCGCCCGACGACCTGTTCTGCGAGTACTACGAGGGCGAAGCGACCGGAATTCTCAGCCTGTTCCGCGAGGACGACCCCAACGCGCTCACCGGACGTGTGGTGTTCATCGATGGCCTCGCGCGCTCCGCCGGCTTCGGCCGCCTCGTCGGCGCCGCCGCCTTGGAGCGCATCGGCGCCCTCCGCAAGGGCCGCTTCGTCTTCGAGGACCGATCCCGCGAAGAACTCGACGGGCGCATGCAAACGCCCCTCGGCCAACGGGAAACCATTCGCCTCGACCGCGCGGCCCTCGTTCCCAAGCGCAAGCGTCCCGACTGAGGCCTCCCCCGCCGAGCACGAGCTGCTCGCGGCCCGGGCGTGGCCCCGCCCTCCGAGCGGGCCAGGCCTGGGAGTCGCGCGCTCAGCGGACGAGCCAGGCCCGGCAGCGGGTCAGGCTGCCCAGCACGAAGGCGGTCCCAAGGGTGGGATCGTTCTCGTGCATCAAGGCGGACTCGGTGTGCCAGCTTCGGTCCAAGCGCTGCAGCGCCACCAACCGCCTGGCCACACGCACCGGCCAGTCGATCTCGACGCCGTCGGCCCCCCGCAGGCGCCGCTCGCCGTAGAGATTCAAGGCGTCGGTCAGCTGGTGGATGTAGTAGAAGAGGATGCCCTCGCCAATGGGCCGCATGGCCTCGGGGAAGTTCGGGTTGATCCGCAGCTCGAAGTGCTCCGCCAGCCAGCGCAGCGCGGCCTGCACTCGCGGGTGCTCGCGGGGCAAGCCCAGACGGAGGAGGGTCCGCAGGCCGTCGGCCGTCGGACTCCCGAAGCTCCGGTAGACCACCGATCCGTCGACGCCCACCATTGGCCCGGCCTTGGAAGTCCGCGGGCTGTTGCCGAAACCGCCATCCCTGCGCGGGTCGCCCTCCTGCCCGCGCTTGGGGAAATTCTGGGTGCGCCGCACGAAGACGAGGGCCTTCTTGAAGGTCGGTGAGCCCGGGGAAACGCCGGCTGCGGCCAGTGCTTCGACGGCGAAGGAGGTCACCGAGAGGTCGGAGTTGCTCGTCGCCGGCCGGTTCTCGTCGAAGGTGTTCCAGCCGCCGTGGCGAGCGAAGTCGTATTCCGAGATGTCCTCGCCGTCGTCGAGCTGGGCTTCGAGGAACCAATCCCGCAGGCGGCGCGCCGCGACCTCCTCCCCACGTCCCCGTTCGCAGAGGGCCATCAGGGCCAGGGCGCTGGTGTAGGTGCGGTAGTGCTGGAAGGTCGGGTGCCCAACGATGGCACCGTTCTCCGCCTGCTTGGCGAGCACGGCGGCGAGTCCCCGGTCGACGGCTCCTTCGTGCTCCCGGCGCACCGGCTCCGGCAGGCGCGCCAGAACCGCGACCACCAAGGAAGTCAGCGGAACGTCTCCCCCCATGCTCTCGTCCGCGTGGAGCCGCATCCACGTGCCGTCCGCGCGCTGGCGCTCGGCAAGGAAAGCCGCCCCGGAGCGCAGGGCAGCGTCGACGAGGGCGACGAGGTCGTAGCGGGCAAGAACGAGGGTCACGCCGCGTTCGGCCTGCCCCCGCCGCAACGTCAATTCGAGCCGGTCTCCCGCCCGACCGGACCGGAGGGCCTCGGCGAGGACCTCGGGCCCGCCCCCCCGCCTGCCGGCGACCGCCACGACGCCGTCGCCCGGCCGCAATCCGGCCGCGGCGGCCGGAGACCCGGGGACCACCCCCTTGACGACGATGGGGGCCTCTCCCTTGGCCTCGCCCGCCGAGAAGAGCAGACCCGCCCACCCCGGCGCCGCGGCTGCGTCCTCGGGCGGGGCTCCGTCCTTCGGCGGGGCTCCGTCCTTCGGCGGGGCTCCGTCCTTCGGCGGGGCTCCGTCCTTCGG
>RFHU01000331.1 GCA_003695705.1 Planctomycetota bacterium | reverse complement strand
TCAGAACCAGCGACGCCAGCGGAAGTAGAGGGTCATGACCCCCGCGAGGAGGATCATCACGATCCAAATCCCGTAGTAGCCGTAGGCCCAGTGCAGCTCCGGCATGTTGTCGAAGTTCATCCCGTAGACCCCGACGACGAAGGTCAGCGGCAGGAAGATCGTCGAGACCAGGGTGAGAAGCTTCATGATCTCGTTCATGCGGTGCGACGAGAGCGAGTGGTAGGCGTTGAACACGGCGGACAGCTCTTCGCGCTGCACGTCGAGGGCGTCGACGAGCTCGGCGAGGTGTTCCACCACGTCGCGGAAGAAGGGCCGAGCCTCGTCGGGGACTTCGTCGAACTCCGCCCGCGCGAGCCGACCCAAGAGGTCGCGCTGCACCAGGGCCATACGACGCAAGTGCTGCAATCCGCCCGTCAGCCGCACGATCCGCTCCAGCGGGTCTCCCCCGCCGAGGACCTGGGCCTCGACGCGGTCGATCTCCTCCAGGTAGCGGTGCGCCCACGGGCGCAGGCGATCGACCATGCGGTCCAAGAGCGCGTGGGCCACCCACACGGGACCGCGGGCGAGCAGGCTCGGGTCGCGCTCCACCGCTGCGCGGGTGGTCTGCACCTCCTCGGCAGCCCCCGAGTGGTGGGTAACCAAGAAGCGCTCGCCGAGGAAGAAGTCGACCTCGAAGAACTCGACGTCTTCGAGCGTCGCGCCCGGCTTCAACCCCAGCGCAATCAGGTAGAGATACTCGTCGTAGTCCTCGACCTTGGGTCGGTGCCGCTCCTTGTAGGCATCTTCGACGGCCAAGGGGTGAAAGCCGAAGACCTCGCCCAGGATCGCGTCCGAGTCCGCAGAGCGTCCCTCCAGATCGACCCACAGGGTAGCGTCCGCCTCGCCGAGCGCGCGCCGGACCTCGTCCGGCGAGGCCAGTTTGCTCAGCCCGCGACCGGGGCGGTGGACGTAGACGGTGTGCACGAGCGCCCGCGAGCGCTCAGTCGGCGCCGAGTTCCCAGACCTGTACGGGGGTGTGCACGGTGAAGGGCGCGCCGTTCGACGCGTCGACCTCCAACTCCCCAATGAAGGCGACACGGCCCTCGTCGGCCCGGCAAGGGTCGGGGAGCGCCGCCCGCCAACCGTCTTCGCTCCGCTCCGCTTCGACCCGCACCCAGCGAGACTTGGTGAAGTCCTTCCCCGCGACGTGCGAAGCCCAGAGGCGAACGTGCTCGACCTGCTCGGCACCGCTCAGCAAGCGGATCCGCGCACCCCGCTGGGGGAAGACGTCCAGGCGCGCGCGAGGGAGGGAGGGAATGCGGCCGGTCACCGCGTCGAAGAAGCCCACGATGGCCTGCACGATGCTCGGGCCCACCCCGTGGCCGGTGTTGGGCACGTAGTGGCAGTAGAGCTCGCCCGGAAGCCCGCCCCGGTAGAGATGGATCGCCTCCAGCGGCCAGTAGGTGTCGTTGGTCCCGATCATGGCCATCTTGGGCACGGTGAGCCGCTCGCGGTACGCGTAGGGGTCCACGATGCGAAGCAACTGTTGCCCCCGGGGCGAGCGCAAGAGGGGAATCAGGCCGCGCTCGGTGTAGTCGTGAATGGAGGGGCTCGGGTGACCCCAGGTGGCGAAGTGCAGCGCGATCTGCTCGGGGATGTTCAGGTTGTCGTAGACGATGGGCGCGATCCCTACCACGCGGGGATCGACGCAGGCACTCAGCCACGTAGTCCAGCCGCGCTTGCTTCCGCCGCAGGTGACGAACTTGCTCAAGCGCCCGAACTCCCACGGCTTCGCCTGCGCGCTGAACTCCCCCAGGGCGTCCATGGCCGCGACCGCAGCCCGGGCCATGGGCAGGAGGAGTGGCCAGTCGGCTCGCCCGGTCTCGGCGAACTTCTGGAAGGTGTAGGCAATGAGCGCGTCCTCGCGCAGGCCCTTGCCGTTCGGGGTGACCTCGCGGAAGAGCGGCTGGTTGGGGACGTCGTGGAGGATGGCCACGGGCACGCCGAGTTGCGCCGCGACGGCGCTCGCCACCTGCATGTGCTGGCGCTCTCCGCCGCTCCCGGTGATGACGAGGAGGGCGTGCTCGGGTCGCGCCCGCTCGCCCTCCGCCGCCTTCGGAATGAGGAGGTTCAGGCGGTGCTTCCAAGCGATGCCCTGCCAGACCTGACTGGTCAGCTCGAGCCTCGCGACCGCGACGGGCCCGATGGTTTCGGTGGCCCGCACCTTCCAACCGTAGCTCGGCTGGGGGCGGGCAATGTACTCGTCGAGGGCGTCCGAAGCCGACTCCGCCCATGCGGGGGCGGCGCAGAGTACGAGCAGCGAAAGGGCGCGAGCGAGGCGCATGGGTCCCCTCCTTGGCGAGCCGAGCTTACCCCAAGCCACGTTGGGACACCACGGGGCGCCCCCGCGACGCGCTCAGCCTTCGGGCGAGAAGCTGTCGGCGAGCGCCTCGAGGAGTGCCTTGTAGATGGGGTTGCAAAACTCCGCGACGCCCTCCTCGGCGCTGTGCGCCCAACTCGAGGTCCAGATCACGAAGGTCTCGTTCGTGGCGGTCACGGGGAAGACGCGGATGACGCCCACGTAGTGGGTGGTTCCGTCGACCGGGGTCCCGGGCGCCCGATCGATGCTGTAGCGCAGGGCCCGCTTGCCGTCGTCCACCCCCAGCAAGGTCTCCTCGAACACGCCGTTCAGGATCCGCTTGGCGCCCCGCTCCGTGCCGCCGAGCGCACCGACCTTCTGACAGGATTCGATGACCCCCGGCGCCCACGACATGTCGTGGAAGTCCCGCAGCTTCGCCCACACCGCGTCCACCGGAGCCGGAACGACGATCGAATTCAGACAACCCACGGGCTCTCCTCTCTCCGTTCGCGAACAACCAACCCGCGGCGGACGCAGATCATTCCCCCCCGGTCCCCCGCCGCGATCTCTTCTTCACCCATTCCGCAATGAGTTCGACTACGTCGGCGGCGACCCGCCCCTCGATCATGTACTCCGCGCCGGTGCTGCGCCCTTCCACGGGCATGAACAGATGGTTGAGTCCCTCGAACCAGCGCGCCTCGAAGGGAACGCCTTCGCGCGCGGCGAGGGCGGCTTTCGTCGCCTCGTAATCGACACGAGTGACCTGATAGTCCTTGCTGCCTTGCAGGAGCAGGACCGGAAGCCGGCAAGCGCCGAGCGCTCGGAGGGGTGGATCTCGGGAGAGCAGGTCCTTCCAGTAGTGCGCCGTGGCCCCCAGGATGCGGGCCATGTCGGGGAGTTTGCCGGCACGAAGCGCCCGCCACTGAGCCCCCACGGTCTCGTCGACCTTGGCGCGGGCTTCATCCTCGCCGAGGCCCGCCAGCCGTTGTTTGTAGACGAGTTGCTCGGTGACGAGGACGTCGAGGGGTCGCCCCGGAGCGGCGAGGAGGACCAGGCCCGCCAGGTCCTCCACGCCGGCGGCGACTTCCGGAGCGGCCAGCGCCCCGAGGCTGTGCCCGAGGAGGAAGAGGGATCCGAACTCCCCGCGCGCCTTCAGCCACGCGCAGGCCGCGCGCGCGTCGGAGAGGACCTCCTCCTCGAGGGTCAGTCGCTCGAGGCACTTGGCGGCACGGCGGGCCGCCTCGCCCCCCGCGAAGAAGTCCTTTTGGAGGAGAAGCGTCCGCTTGTCGTAGCGCAAGCTGGCCACGCCCCGGGCGGCGAGGCCACGGGCAAGGTCGCGGAAGGGCTTGTTGGGGCCAACGGTCTCGTCCCGGTCGCTCGGCCCCGAGCCGTGCAGGAAGAGCACGCAGGGGAAGGGAGCCTCGCCGGCCGCAGCGAGCGGCAGGGTCAAGGTCCCCGGCAGAGGCCCTTGCGGCGCGGGGAAGCGGACCTCCTCCTCGCGCCAGCGCACCTCCTCCGAGGGCTGCGCCGTCGCTGGGGGAGGGACGAAGCCCCGCACGCGGGCCTCGAAATTGGGGGGAACCACGACCCGCAGGGCACGGCCTCGCTCGGCGTCGTAGGTCAGCTCGGCGAGGACGCCGGCCAAGGCGAGGCGGACCACACGCACCGTGCACGAGCGACCGTCGAACTCCGCCTGGACCGGCGGACCTGGCTTGATCGCGGCCTTCACCGCGCCGTCCCCCTGCGGCACGAGGAACACCGCCTCGAAGGGCGCGTGATCCCGCGCCTGCGCGGCGCCTGCCAGGAGGTCGTAGTGCGACCACACCAGGTTGTCCAGGCAGAAGAAAGGCCCGCGCCCCTTTACTTCGCGCCGCCCCTCGTTGCCCAGGTAGGTGCGGGAGAGGACGGCGCCGTTCTTGGTGCGCTCGGCCCCGGCGGAGATCATGGAGGAGGTGAGCTGGTAGCGCACCAGCCCCCGCGCGTCCTGCTCGAGCTTCTGCTCGTAGCGAAACGGCGGCGCAGCGGGAAGCTTCATGTCCCCCCGCGAGCGCAACACCACGCGACCGTCCGCCAGGACCTTCCGGCTCGCGCGCTCGGTCCCGATGCCCTCCCCGCGAAAGCGGACCTCCCAGACGACCTCCTCTTCCTGCGGCGGAGGAGGGCCTTCCTGCGCCGCGACGCTCCCGCCCAGGCACCCGAACAGGAGCGCAAGCAGAAGGGAAGGTCTCATGGGCCCATGGTGCCACGCGAGCGTCCGTCCGACCACGAGGGGAAAACGAACGGTTGAACGGCCCCGGCTCCGCTGGGCAGAGTCGACGCGGTCGGCAGCCCGCGGAAAGGAGTCCCCGACTCCTCCCCTTGCCGGTCCCGACGCCGGGACGGTCGAGGCTCCGTCGGCCAGGCCCCGGACGTCGCAAGAACTCCGCTCGCCTCGTCGAGACCTCTTCGACGGGCTCTTAGGGCTTCAGCTTCCGCGCGAGGGTGTTGCGCCCGATCCCCAGGGTCCGGGCCGCCGCGCTGCGGTTGCCGCCGTGCGCGTCGAGAACGAAGCGCACGTAGATGCGCTCCAGCTCCCGCAGGGGCAAGACCCCGCAGGAGAAAACAGGCCCCTCTCCGCTCGCCGTCGCCGCCACGGCGCCCGCCTCCTCCCCCGAGGGCCCGGCGGCCTTCGCGGGCAAGGGCAGGTGCTCTGGGCCGATGACCTCGCCCGGACAGAGCACCACGGCCGCCTCGATGCAGTGTTCGAGCTCGCGCACGTTCCCGGGCCAACCGTGGCGGTGCAGGGCTCGCCGTGCTTCCTCGCCGAGGAGCAACTCCGGGCGTCGATGCCGGCGCGTGAATTCGAAGTGGAAGTGGTCGATCAAGCGGTCGAGGTCGGCGGCGCCGCGCGCGCGCAGAGGCGGGAGGTCGATCTGCACCACCCGAAGGCGATAGTAGAGGTCCTGACGAAAGCGTCCCGCAGCGACCTCGGCTTCGAGGTCGCGGTGGGTCGCGCACACGAAGCGCAGGTCGACTTCCTGCGGCTCGGTTCCTCCCACCCGCAAGAAGGTGCGCTCCTGCAAGAGCCGAAGGAGCTTTCCTTGAACACTGGCAGGGAGTTCGCCGATCTCGTCCAGGAAGAGGGTCCCTCCGTGGGCGGCGCGGACCTTGCCTTCGGCCGTGCGGTTGGCGCCGGTGAAGGCGCCCCGCTCGTGACCGAAGAGTTCGTTCTCGATGAGGCCTGCCGGGAGCGCAGCGCAGTCGACCTTGACGAAGGGCCCCTTGCAGCGAGGGGAGTTCCAGTGCACGGCGCGAGCGACGATCTCCTTGCCCGAGCCGCTCTCGCCCCGCACGAGCACCGTCGCGTCGGTCCGCGCCGCGCGGGCCGTGCGCTCGAAGACCTCCTGCATGGCCCGCGACTCCCCAACGATGTGGTTGAAGCGGAAGGCGAGGGGAAGGCGGTGGCTGGGGCGCAGCTGGCTGCGCAGGCTGGTCGCGGCGAGGAGCTGCGCGACTTCGTCCGCCAGCTCCTCTGCGAGGGCCACGTCCCGCTCGTCGAAGGAGCCCTCCCCTCCGGCCTTGTTGAGGACCTGCAGGACGCCCACCACCTCCGTGCGGCCCTCCTCGGCGGTCCGCACCGGAACGGCGAGCACGCTCTGGGTGCGGTAGCCCGTGGCGGCGTCGAAGCGCGGCGCGAAGCTCGGGTGCTCGCCACCGCGGGCTACGTTGACCACCCTCCCTTCCCGCGCCGCCGTGCCGGCGATCCCCTCACCGAGACGGAGGCGAATCTCGGCGAGCTCGGGCAAGTGGGCGACCCGGCTGACGAGTTCGCCGCGGACGTGGTCGACGAGGTAGATGGTCCCTCGGTCGGCGCCGAGCAACCGGACCACCTCGTCGACCGCCTGACGGAGGAGGACCTCGAGGTCGATCGGACCGTCGGCGCGGAGCCGGGAGAGGGCAGGGAGCTTCATGGGCGGTCCAGCGTATCGCCTTCGGGGGTCGCGCAGGGCCTTCACAGGCCGAGGACCATCCCTTCGCGAGCAGCGAACGCACCGGCAAAGCGTTCCTGCGCAAGGGCCTCGATGTCGCGCACGGCCTCGTCGTCGCGTCCAGGGTCGTGGTGGAAGAGCAGGAGCCGGCGAACCTCCGCGCGCTGGGCCGCGGCCACGGCTTCGAGCCAGCTCGAGTGTCCCCAACCTCGGCGGGAGGGGCCGTCGACGCCCGCGTACTCTCCCCAGTGGTACTGTGCGTCGTGCACCAGCAGGTCCGCGCCGGCGGACCGCTCGACGAGCAGCTCGTCCACCTCGCCGCCGTGCTCCACGTCCGTGGCGTAGACCAAGGCCCGCCCCTCCGCCTCGATCCGAAAGCAGGCGACTCCGTTTGGATGCTCCTGCTCGAACGGGGTGATGCGGAAGGGACCGACCTCGAAGGGCCGGCCGGGCACGACCTCGAGAAAGCGCTTGGCGCCCGCGAGGGCCTCGATGCCCACCGGAAAGGTGGGCGGCGCCATTTGCCGCGCGAGCACCTCCCGCAAGGAGAGGCGCCGGCGCACCCCCGCCAGCGTCAGTTCGCTGCCCGGGTGGTAGGCCGGGGCGAAGAAGGGCACCCCCTGGATGTGGTCCCAATGCAAGTGCGAGAAGAGGATGGTCGCTCGCAGGGGGGCGCCGCCCAGGCGCTCACCGAGGGCCCGCAGGCCGGTCCCCCCGTCGAGGATGAGCCGCTCTCCTCCGCAAACGACTTCGACGCAGGAGGTGTTGCCCCCGACCTCCCGAACCTGCGCTCCGCTGACCGGCACGCTCCCTCGTGCTCCCCAAACCGTGACCTTCATCCGCGTTCCTCCTAGCGGAAGAGGCGCAAGCGACCCGCGCACCGGCCGGCCTTCCCTCGGCGAACAAGGGACTTGCGGACGGTGGGCCCTGCCGACTGCTCCAAGTCGGCGCACCCCTCCGCCCCGCATGGACGAAACCAGCTCAGCCGGAGCAACCCCGGAGCCGGTCGCCTCGGCCCTGGGGACCGGTCGCGCGACGGCGGCAGGGGCCGGGCCACCGCGCCCGCAGGCTGCGCGGGAGGCCCCGACGAGGGGCGAGGAAACGCAGCGGCTCTCGGATCGTGACCGGCGAGGCTCGCAGCCCCGGCGCCTACGAGCGAGCGGCTATCCCTCGCGCAGGGCGTAGAGGAGCACAGCGGCGGCGCAGGCGACGTTGAGGGAGTCCGCGCCGGGAGCGAGGGGAACGGTCACGCGAACGTCGGCGAGGGCCATGAGCTCTGCCGAAAGGCCCTCGCCTTCGTTCCCCACGAGCAGGACGCTGCGCGGTGCGGACGGGAGCTCCGCGACGGAGGTCGCGGGGGCTCGCGCGGTCGCGGCGAGTACGCGGAAGCCCACCCCACGCAGGGCGGACACCCCTTCGACCACATCGCCCACCCAGGGCGGACGCGCGAACTGGTTCCCCATTCCGGCGCGCACCGCCCGCGGCTCGTAGGGATCGGCCCCGCGTGCGTCGCACAGCACGCCAAGCGCCCCGAAAGCGCGCGCGAGGCGCAGCAGGGCGCCCAGGTTGGACGGATCGGCCGAGCGCTCGACCGCCAAGACGACGCCCCCTGGCCCCGCCGCCAGGGATCCGGCGTCGGGCAAGCGCGGCGCCGGCCGTCGCGCCGCGGCCACGCAGCCCCGGTGCAAGGGGTACCCCACCACGGCCTCGATGGCGGCGCGGTCGCCGACCCATACGGACAGCCCGGGACGGGCCAGGCGAGCCGCCTTGGCCTCGGTGGCCAAGAGGGCGACCGTCTCGAAGTCCGAGTCGAGGAGGCGACGGACGGCGAACTCCCCCTCGGCCAGAACCCAGGATCCCAGGCGACGCGCGCGCTGGCGGAGGAGGCGAAAGGGCGCCAGCGCCGGGTGCTCGGGGTCCTCCACGCGCCGCATCGTCTTCCTCCAGCCCCCCCAAGGCAGCCCTCGACCATAGCAGCCGACGGCTTGCCCGCACCCGGGCGCCGCAACGGCGGCGCCCGGGTTCCCCTGCGCGCGGTAGACTCCGGGGCTTCAAGGGAGCAGCCGGTGGAGAACGCACGGGGAGCGAACAGCGACCGCCTGGAGATCCAGACCGACCTGAGCCGCGACCTCGGCCTGGTCTCAGCGCTGGCGATCGGCGTGGGAACCATGATCGCCGCCGGCATCTTCACCCTTTCGGGTCTAGCGGTCCGAGAAGTCGGCTCGGCCGCGATCCTGGCGTTCCTCCTGGCCGCCCTCGTGGCGACCTTCACGGCGCTGACCTACTGCGAGTTCTCCTCCATCTACCCGGAGTCCGGTGAGGGCTACCTCTACGCCCGCAAGACCTTCTCTCCGCCGCTGGCGTACACGGTCGGCTGGTGCCTCCTGCTCGGCTACACCGCATCCTGCGGCTTCTACATCGCCAGCCTCTCCACCTACTTCAACGAGTTCATCGTCCCAGCGAGCCTCCACGGCTACTTCCGCGATTACCCCTGGCTCACCAACCTGTCGGGCCTGTGCGCCCTCGGCGCGCTGACCCTCTTGAACATCAAGGGGACCAAGGAGAGCGGATCCTTTCAGGTGGTCGTCACCGTGGGCAAGGTGATCTTGCTGTTGCTCTTCGTGGGCGGCGGACTGCTCGCCTTCAAGCCGGACACGGGGGAAAAGCTCTACCAGCGCCTCTTCGAGACCGAGCCGACGATCACGCTCCGCGACGTCGCCCCGGGAGACGATCCCCTCGCCGCGCTGGGCGCCGAACTCGACGACGAACTGCGCGTGCGCTCGGTAACCCCCCACGGCCCAGCAGCGCGGGCCGGCTTGCGCGCGGGAGATCGGATCGAGCGCGTCGGCTCCGTCGCCGTGGACGGCGTCGACGAACTCCGCGCAGCGCTGACGGCCGCCCTCGCGCGCGCGGAGGCCGCGCGACGGACCGCCCCGAACTCCCCGCCTCCCGCACCAAACGATGGACACGAGCAAGACCCAGCCCCCGCGGACGGCCCGGGCCTCGTCGCCCTGACGGCGAGCCGCAGCAACACCCTTCTCATGCTGGGGAGCACCGCCGCGCTGGTCTTCATCACCTTCTTCGGCTTCTCCGCCATCGCCGCATCGGCCGGCGAGGTGAAGGACCCGACCCGGACGATCCCCCGCGCGATCTTCATCTCCATGGCCCTGGTCACCGTCCTCTACACGGCCGTGGTCCTGGTCATGGTCGCGGCCGAACTGAAGGAGTATTCCGAGGCCGCCATGGGCGTCGCGGCCCGCGAGTTCCTCGGCGGCATTGGAGGCATGGTCATCGTCGGCGGCGCGCTCTTCTCCATGATCAGCGCGTCGAACGCCTCCATCATGGCGGGCTCGCGGGTGGCCCTTTCCATGAGCCAGCTCGGACACCTGCCCAAAGAAGTCGGCACCGTCAACGAGCGAACCAGAACGCCGGTCGTGTCCATCGTCCTCGTCGGCCTCGGCATCGGCACCTTCGTCGTCGTCCTCCCCCTCGAACGGCTGGCCCACTTCGCCGACTGCGTCCTCTTGGTCGCGCTCATCCTGGTCAATGCCGCGCTCATCTTTCACCGGCGTCGCCATCGGGAGCTGGAGCGCCCCTTCCGCGTCCCCCTCGTCCCCCTGCTCCCCATGCTGGGGATCCTGGCCAACGGCTACTTGCTCGTCCAGCTCCCCCTGCAGGGGCACGTCCAGGCCTTGCTCCTCGCCGGCCTGGCCCTCGTGGGCGGTTTCCTCGGCTTCCTCGCCTGGAAGGGCTCCCAGCCCGAGGTCTCGGAACTCCCGGGCAAACCATCCCGCGTCGCCCTTGCTCGCCCGTCGGCCGCCGAGGAGGCGAAGTTCCGAATCCTGGTGCCCATCGCCAACCCCGCCAACGTCCAACAACTGATCGACCTGGCGGCGACCATCGCGCGCGGGCGCGAGGGCGGAGAGATCGTGGCCTTGCGGGTGGTCGTGGTCCCCGAGCAGATCCCGCCCTCCATCGAGGAGGCCCACGTCGAACGCGAGCGACGCCTCCTCGAACAAGCACGCGCCCGCGCGCGCGAGGCGGGGGTCCACGCCTCCTCCCTGGTCCGGGTCGGACACAGCCCCGCCAAGGCGATCCTCGAGACCGCGCGCGAATGGAACGCAAAGCTCATCGTGCTCGGCTGGAAGGGACACACCTCCACGGCGCGGCGCATCCTGGGGGAGGTCACCGACGACGTGGTCCGACTCGCCCGCGCCGACATCATGCTCGTCAAGTTGCTCGGCGACGCTCGGCCCCTCGAGCGCCTCCTGCTCCCCAGCGCGGGTGGCGACCACGCCAAGCGGGCTCAGGAATACGCGGTCGCCATCGCCGCGGCAGCGGGCGAACGCGGGCACCTGACCCTGTGCAGCGTCGTCGACCCCGATCGGCCCGAAAAGCGCGAGGAAGTCGCGCAGCGCCTCGCGGCCGCCGCGCGCCTCGCCGCGGGCGTCGAGACCTCGACCAAGGTCATCGAACACCGCTCCGTGCCCGTCGGGATCATCAAAGAGGCCGAAGGCTACGACGCGCTGATCATCGGCGCCGCGGGACAGAGCTTCTCCTCGCAGGTCCTCTTCGGCAGCATCCCCGAGACCATCGCTCGTCGGGCCAACTGCACGGTCATCGTCGTCAAGCGCTACCACCCGGTGAAGGCGCTGGTGGGGCGCGTGCTGAGCGAGTAGCCCCCCCCCTACAGAGGCACGACGCACAGCTCTCCCCCGCCCGCAGCAAGCGCCCGCCGCTCTCTGCGCCGTTCGAGCGCAACGTGCCGACTTCGCCGCTCCGCTCCGGAACACCACCGAGGCGTCTCGTCCGCAACAAGTGCTCGGGCATGGGCCTGCAACCGGCCTGCGCTTTGCGGAGGGGACCTCCCGGAGGCCCCCGTGCGCATCCCATCCTCGACACCCAGCGAACGAACCGACCACCATCCGGAGTCCCTCGACCCCACCCGAGCGCGCGAGAAGCTCCTCGACCACTACCTGCGCTGCGGTGTCGCCAGCCTGCAGTCCGCCGACCAGCTCGGCCACTTCCTCAGCGGCGTCGCCGTCCTGGGACTCGGAGCCCTGCTGCACGTCGACCTCTCGCCGGCCTCCGCCCTCTTGGGGCGTGCGGCCGACGACCGCCTCCTGGTCGCCCTCTTCTGCCTCGGGGCGTGGGCAACGGCCGTGGGACTCTCCTGCGCCTTCCTCATCATCTACGTCCTGCGCGGCCTCGCCGGCCGCTCCGTTCACGCCCGAGGCGGCCGCGAGGATCGAATCGGCGCGCCCTTGGGGCCGCTGCCCCCGGGCGGGTTCGAGGCCTTCATCCGCGACCAACGGCGCTTCGAAGACTTCCTCCACCACCACTACCGCCCCGGCGATCTCGCGCGAGGAGAAGACTTGCTCTACGCCCGCTGGAGCTACCTCCGCTACGCCGCCCTGCAAAAGCTGGAGGTCCTGCGACGCCTGCGTGCGCTCCTCGCCCTCGCGCTCGGCTTCGCCATCGCCAGCGAGCTCGCGCGCAGCTACCTGGCGCACCTGGGCGCCTGACCGCCGGTCCTGGAGCGTGGCCAAGCGTCTGGCCCACGCGTACAATCCTCCCCGCATCCAGGAGTCAGCATGCCGCCTCGGCTCGTCCTCTTCACCCTCTCCCTCTCCTCTCTGTGGCTGGTGCACGGCTGCGCCATCGGCACCCAGCGCACGGGCAAGGTCTTCGACCCCGCGCTGGTGGCTCGGGTCAAGGTGGGCACGTCCACCAAGCAAGATGTCCTCGACTTGTTCGGCCCCCCCACCCGCTACGACCGCATTCCCGGCACCGGCGACATGACCCTGGAGACGACCGACCAGGAGTGGCGCGCGCGCTTCCCCATCGAGACCGCCAAGGCGGCCGAAGACGTGTTCACCTACGAATACCGCGAGGAGCCGGAGACCTTCTTCTCCATGCTCTTGTTCACCTACTTCTCGCGGGACGTCCTCACCGACCGCCTGATGGTCGTCTTCGACGTCCGCGACGTCGTCAAGTACATTGCCTTCGTCAAGGAGACCGACCGCGAGTACGAGCCCGAGGAGGAAGAGGAAGCCGGGGAGTGACGACCGCGCGCGGCGCGACCCTGCAGGCCCTCGTCCTCGGCCTCGCCTCGCTCTCGGGCTGCGGTGTCCTCGCCCTGACCCACGACAAGATGCTCGGCCCGGTCAGCCCCGCCGGCCGCATCCACTCGGTGGTCGTCAGCAACGACTACATCGTCACCGAGCGAGGCCTCGTAGGCGTCGGCGACGAGCGGGACCAGCCCCTGTTCCGACCCATCCCGCCCGGCTTCCCGCGCCGCTACGCAGAGCCCGCCAGCATGGTCAAAGGGTTGCGCGGGGCCATGGCTTTCCTGCGAGGGCTCTCCTTCGTGGTGTGGGGGCGGACCCACACCGGCCGTGTGCTCCCGGAGGACGCACTGACCGTGCTCCGCAAGGGGATCACCGCCGCGGAGGTGCTCGCCGCGCTGGGCACCCCCAGCCTGTGGCTGCGACGCAAAGGCGGAAGCCTCATGGGCTACCGCGCCGAGGTGGGCACCTTCCTCTCGGTCTCGCTGGGCCTCCCTCCCTTGGCCGACCAATTCGTTCCGATTCCCGGATTGGGAAACATCCGCATCCGCTGGCACTACAACATCATCAAGCCCTACAAGACCCTGCTCGTATTCGACGCCCAGGAGCGCCTGGTCGCCTGGTTCCGCAACGACCCGGACGCGAGCGAGCGCAGGCTCGAACAGGAGGCGACGCGG
The DNA here is from genome assembly GCA_003695705.1 of Planctomycetota bacterium. Taxonomy (GTDB): domain Bacteria; phylum Planctomycetota; class J058; order J058; family J058; genus J058. The sequence goes on along the minus strand of RFHU01000331.1, from coordinate 20,791 downwards.
TGAGGAACTTCCTCGCTGCCCTCGCCACCGCCGCCCTCTCGGGCTGCACCCTGACCACCGAGTGGCGCGGCGACCCAGGCTTCCTCCTCGAGGGGACCCGCTCGGCGAACGCCGCAGAGCCTTCCACGGATCCGACCGCTGCCTGGGAGGTCGGTCGAACCACCCTCCGCGAGGTTCTCCGCGACGTGGGGCCGCCCGACGAAATCCTTCGCCGGGGTCGCGAACTCTGGCTGGTCTACCGCTACCGCTACCGCAAGGCGCGCGAGCTGCGTCTCGTCGCCTACGGGGGACAGTTCTTCCGCTGGTACGACGGCAAGGACGTCGACAGCATGGTGGTCGTGGCCCTCGACCCCGAGGACCGGCTCCTCTACGTGGGCCGCGGCCGCTACGCGGGCGACCGAGGGGTTCTGGGCGTCCTCCTCGACCGCTGAGGAACGACCGCCGCTTGCCGGCAAGAACCCGTGCGGCCCCGCCCCTCCGCCCAGCACGTTCCCGCCTTCAGCGGCGTCGCAGGCGCAGGCGAACTCCGTGCTTGGCCCGCAAGGTCGTGAGGGGCTGGGGAACGGGCGCGGCGCCCGGAAGGGGCTCGAACCGGAAGCGCCGCAGCGCGCCCGCCGCGACCAGCTTGACCACGTTCTCGGCGAACACGTTGCCAATGCACAGCCGCTGCCCGCCTCCGAAGGGGAAGTAGGCAAAGCGCGGGCGCCCCTTGCTGCGTTCGGGCAAGAACCGATCGGGGTCGAAGCGGGTGGGGTCCTCCCAGAGGGTGGGGTCGCGGTGGATCACCCACTGGCTAATGAGCAGGGGGGCGTTCTTGGGGACGTGGAAGCCAAGGATCTCGTCGTCGGCGTACGGCGTCCGCACCGTCAGCCAGCCCGGCGGGTAGAGGCGCAGCGTCTCGCGAAAGACGCGGTCGGTCGCCTCCAGCCGTGGCAGGTCGTCCGCGCCGACGACCTCCCCGCAGGCCAAAGCCTCGGCGGCGACGCGCTCGGCCCACTCGGGATGCTCGGCGAGCAGCCACAGGGTCCAGGCCACGGCGGTGGACGTGGTGTCGTGCCCGGCAAAGTAAAGGGTCATTACCTCGTCGCGCACGAGGCGGTCGCTGAGCCCCTGCCCCTCGTCGTCGCGGGCCTCGAGCAAGCGCGCGAGCAGGTCCGGCGCCTCCGGCCGTGGATCCCGGCGCCGCGCCTCGATCACGCCGACTACGGCTTCCTCGAGAAGGGCCATGGCAGCGCGGAAACGCCGTCGGCGCGGACTCGGCAGCCACTCGGGAAGCAGAGACCACACCAGCGAATTGACGTAGCGGTTGACCTCGACCAAGGCCTCTCCGAGCGCAGCGGTCCGCTCGGGCGCGAGGTCGCTCCCGAAAATGCTCCGGAAGATCAGGGTCTGCAGGAGTCCACTCAACTCCGCGGCCACGTCGACGACCTCGCCTTCCTTCCGCTCCCAGCGAAGGAGCATCTCCTCGACGGCGCTCCGCATGGCCGGGACGAGGTCGGCCAGACGCCGCCGAGAGAAGAAGGGCTGCAGGAGGCGTCGCTGCCGCAGCCACGCCGCCCCTTCGCTGGTCGCGATCCCTTCCCCCATCACCGGCTTGATCATTTCGACGCCGGCCCCCTTCCAGTAATTGGCGGCGTTCTCCTGCAGCACGTAGCGGACGGCCTCCGGGCTGCTCAAGAGGTAGAGGGTGAACTTGCCGAGGCCGACGCGGGCCACCGGACCGTGCCGACGGGCCACGTCCTCGAAGAAGCGGAGCGGATCGCGCCAAATCCGCGGCAACACCCCGACCACGGGGAGCCCGCGCGGACCGGGAGGCACGCGACGAAGGGGAGGAGCGCTCACGGAAGGCCGATCTTAGCCCGTGCGCCGGGCGGGCGACATCCGGAGCCGAAGGGCGCGACCTTCGTCGCGCGCAGCGAAGGGACCCTACCGTTGCACGACCGCCGTCGCGCGGAGCGTCGCGGGTGCGAGAATGCGCCCATGCTGCGTCGCGTCGCCCCTCTGTTCGTCGTCGCCTGCGCTGGCTGCTGCGCAGTGAAGCCGAGTCCCTTCGAGCCCGTCCGCGCGGAGCGCGAGGAAGACGTCCTCTCCGTCCTCGCGCGACGCGCGCCCCCCCCCGAGTCGCTCTACGCGGTGCTCTCCATGTACTACGACGGACCGGACCAGCGCGGCAGCTTCGACGTGGTCATGCGCTACCGCCGCCCCGGCGACTTCCGCTTCACCGCCTTCAAGGACCTCGTGGTGGCGGCCCACGACATTTTCGACCTCGTCCTGCGGGGCGATCGCTACGAGGTCGCCTACGAGCGAGACGACGCCCCGCTGCGCGTCTACTCAGGACCGCTCGAACGGCTCGCCAGCGACCACCCGCGCTTCTCCGGCTTTGCCTGGGCACGCGAAGCGCTCTTCCTCCCCGGCGCAGTGACCGCCGACCCGCCGCCCCGAGTCCGCTTCGAAGACGACGCCGTGATCGTCTCCTCCCGCCTCAGCTCAGGCGTCCCCGTCCGCTGGCATCTCGACCCCGAGACCCTCGCCGTGCGCTGGGCACGGCTCTGCCCGCCCTCCGCCGCGCCGGTGCGCCTGGTCTACTCGGATTACGAACGCCGTGCCGGGCGCATCATGGCCACCCGGGTCCGCTTGGAGGACCCCGCGCACTCCCTCTACGTCTCGGGCCGCCTGGAAGAGTTGGAACTCGACCCAGTGCTCGAAGACAGCGAATTCGAGCTCGAGCCTCGGTGAACGCCGGCGTAGAGCGCCTGACCCTCCTCCCCCTCCGGGCGCCCCGCCGCGTCGCGCTCGCCGCGCTCCTCGCGGCCGCCGCCGCAGCGATCGCCCTCTCCCAGCTCCAACTCCAACTCGACGTCACCGAGCTGATCCCTTCCCCCGCCGCCCAAACCCTGCGCACCGTCGGAGAGGTCTTCGGCATCAACGAACGGGCCTACCTGCTCCTCGAAGCCGACGAGCCCGGTCGCGAGCACGACCTGCTCCGCTGCGCCGAAGCGCTTGGCGCGCGCCTCGAAGGAAGACCCGAAGTCGCCCGGGTCGAGTGGTCCCTCCCCCTGGGGCGCGACGAGGTCATCGACCGCTTGCTCCTCCCCGCGGGACTCCTCTACCAAGAGCCCGGAGAGCTCGAAGCGCTGCTCTCGCCGGCTGGGCTCCGCGCCCGGCTCGAGCGGACCCTCGACCGCCTCTCGCTGCTGGGCCTCGGCGAAGCCGACGCTTGGGCCGAGCGCGATCCCCTGGACCTGAACCGGGCACTGGCCCGCCGCGCCGCCACGCTGCGCGGCGTGCTCGCCGTCTCTACCGAGCAGGACGCCTACCTCTCCGCCGACGGCCGCGCCCTCCTCGTGGCCGTGGAGGGAAGCTACGGCGGCGCCGGAACGCTCGGCCAAGCCCGCCGCCTCGTCGACGCGACCGACGCCGCCTTGCGAGAGGTCCTCCGCCTTCCCTTCGCCGCCGGCCTCCACGTTGCGGGAACCGGCGGCCCTTACATCAGCGCGGAGAGCGAACGCTCCATCGCCCGCGACGTCCGCCGGAGCTTCGGCGCTTCGCTCGTCCTCGCGCTCCTCTTCCTCTCCTTTGCCCTCCGCCTCCGCCCCCACGCGGTCTTGGCCCTCCTCGTCCCCACCCTCTGGGGAACCCTGGTCGGGGCGGGGCTCTACGCACTCCTGCGCGGCTCGGTCGCCGCGCTCTCCCTCGGCTGCTCGGCCGTCCTCGTCGGTCTCGGAATCGACTTCACCGTCCACCTGACGACCCTCGCCCTCGCAGGACGCGCGGCCGGTCTCCCCCCGCGCGCGTCGGTGTCGAGCGCCTTGCGGCGCACGCGCGGCGCCCTGGTCCTGGCCGCGGCCACCTCCGGAGCGGCCTTCGTCACCTTCCTCGGCACCGAGGCCCAGGTCCTACGCGACATGGGGACCCTCACCGCCTGCGGGCTCTTCGCCTGCCTGCTGGGGGCCCTCGCCATCCTCCCGCTCTTGCTCCCCTGCCGCTGCGTCGCGGGAGGGACGGCGCCTCGCGCGCCCCGTCCTCTGGGCGCCGTCGCCCTGGCCCGCTTCGCCCTCGAGCACCCCGCTCTGGCGCTGGGCTCCGCGGCCCTCGCCTGCGCCCTGGCCGTGGTCGCGCTCGCCCTCCGCCCGCTCGCCTTCGAGACGGACCTGCGACGGCTGCAGTCCGCAAACAGCCCGAGCATCGCCACCCAAGCGCGCCTGGAGCACTACTTCGGGAAGACTTCCGAAGGGCTGGTCGTGCTCCTCCGAGGCAAGGATCCCCAGGCCGTGGTGGCCGCCTGCCACGCCCTCGAGCCCACCCTTGCGGAGCTCCGAGCGAGCGGCGCCTTGCGGGCGCGCGCTTCCCTCGCCGGCCTCCTCCCTCCTCGGGAGGAACAGGAGCGCTGCCTCTCGCTCCTCCGCGCCCGCGGCGCCGCGCGACTGCGCGCGGAGCTTGCGGCCGCCCTCGAGGAGGTGGGCTTCGACAGCGAGGCCCTCGCTGGCTACGTGGAGGGGTTCGCACGCGCCGCGGAGCTGCCGGGGCCGCTTGGCCCGGAGGACCTCGAGCGAATGGGCCTCGGACCGCTCGTGGGGCGCTTCCTCCACCGCGGGCCCGCCGGAACGACCCACGCTCTGGTCCAACTCGACCTCGCCGAAGGCCACGACGCCGCCGAGGCCCTGGACGCCGTCGTCGCGCGCCTGGAGGCGTCCCTGCGCGAGCTGCCGCGCGGCGTCGAGGGCTCGCTGGGCGGCCTGCCGCTGGTTTCGCGCGACGCAAGCCGGGTGGCCTCGCGCGACTTCTTCCGGGTGGCCGGCTGGACGGCGGCCCTCGTCGTTCTGGTGCTCGCCCTCCGCTTCCGCAGGCCCCGGCTCGTGGCCCTCGTGCTGGTCCCGGCCTGCCTGGGGACGCTGTGGACGGCGGGGCTCTTCGCCTGCCTCGGCTGGCACCTCAACCTGATGAACCTGGGCGTCTTGCCCATGGTGTTGGCCCTGGGGGTGGACGACGGGATCCACGTCGTCCACCGAGCCGAGCTCCCCGGCACCCCGCTGCTGGCGCTGTTCCGCGACACGGGCGCCGGAATCGTCCTCACCTCGCTCACGACCATGGTCACCTTCGGAAGCCTCGGTCTCTCGGAGAACCCGGGGATCGCCTCGGTCGGCGCGCTCTGCTTCTTCGGCCTCGGAGCCTGCCTTCTGGCCACCCTCCTCGTCCTCCCCCCCCTCCTGCACGCACGGAGAGCCGCCCCATGAACCGCGCCACGCCGCTCCTTCCCCTCGTTCTTGCGTGCCTGGCCCTGGCTCTGCGCGCGACCGGACAGGAACCTTCCTCACGCCCTGCGCCGCGCGCGGGCGAGGGAGGCGCCGAGGCCAACCCGGAGCACGCCGAGAAGCCCGTTCGCAGCTTCCTCGCCCGCTGGGCGGCCTCCATGAAGGACGTGAGCAGCCTGCGGGTGGAGTTCACGCAGACCAAGAAGCTGCGCTTCCTCCGCCGCCCGCGGGTCAGCCAGGGCGTTACTCTGCTCAAGGGACACACCGTCCTCATGCGCGTCGTGGGTCGCGACGGCCGTCCCGAGCTGGAACTCCTGGTCCGAGACGACGCGGTCCGCCTTCACTACCCCAAGCAACGGCGCCTCGAGCTCTACCCCCTCCAATCGCCCCGGAAGGGGCCGCGCTCCCCCTTCGTCCTCTTCGGCGGCGACCTCGAGCGACTCGCCGACGACTACCGCGCCTCGCTCCGGCACGAGGGAGCCTTCGACGTGCTCACCCTCCTTCCCCGCAGCGAGGACGACCCCCTGCGCAAGACGACGATCCGCCTGCGGGACTTCACGGTCGTCTCCATGGAGCAGACGACCCGGCGCGGCGACGTGCTACGACTGGAGGTGCGCCGCTTCGAGCGCAACGCGCCCGTCGCCGAGGACGACCTGCGCCTCTCTCTCGCCGACGACACCGAGGTCGTCGACCTGCGCTGAGATCCCGTGACGCTCACCGCGTTCAAGCGCGGACGCGGGCTCCCAGTAGCGGTGGAGGATGAGCCACTGGTCGGGGTAGCGGCGCACGTAGTCCTCGAAGACGGGAACCAGCCGCCCCATGAGCTCGCGCGCGCTCTCGCGCTGCTCCCCCTCGGGGAACAAGGGAGCTTCGATGCGCAACGAGTAGCGGCCGTCGGCCTCGCGGACGACGAAGCACGGCAAGAGCGGTGCCCCGCTGGCAATGGAAAGCCGCGCGGGCCAGGTGAGGAAGCGAGCCTGTCCGTCGAAGAAGGGAAAGGGCTCTCCGCCGGGGTGATCGAAGCCCCGGTCTGCGGCCACGAGCGCGAAGCCTCCCCGGCGGAGGACGTCGAGCACGCGCACGCCGAAGAAGGGCGAACGCTCGGTGTCGATCTCCTCGACCCCGTGCGCGCTGCGCTTGCTCCGCCGGACCGACTCGACCACCCCGAAGGGGTCGCGGCGGTAGACGACCGCCAACGGCTGGTGCAGCCGCGCGAAGACCATCGCCCCCAGCTCGAAATTGCCCATGTGGAGGGTGACGGCAATGACCCCCCTGCCGCGCGCGAGCGCGGCCTCGCCGTGCTCGGCCCCCACGATTCGCCGCAGGAACTCCTCGGGAGCGGGGAAGCAGGCGGGCGCCGTCAGCGTCTCGACGAAGAAGCGGCTGAAGTTCTCCAGCACCCTCCGCCCGAGGTGGTCCCGCTCGGCCGGCGTGGAGAGGGGCCCCAGCACGTGGCGAGCGTTCTCCTGCAACGGCGCGCGCATGCCGGGCAGCAAGCGGTACAGCGCACGCACCACGAACCTGCCGCGCGCCAGGAGCCAGCCGGGAGGGAACATACGGCTCTCCACTCGGGCCAGGCCCACCAGCACGGTGAGAGCGAACTTCAGCGCGGCGCGGAACACGGGGTCGGATTCTATGCTCCGCCCTGCGCGCGGCGCAGTCCGACCGACGGAGCAGAACGGCCGTCTCGAACGAAGCTGACCCAAGACGCCCGCGCCGGCCCGCTCGCCGCGCCTCGCCCGGGGAGGTATCGTCAGGCCCATGGAGCCGCGGCTGGTCGTCACCGGCATGGGCCTCACCACGAGCCTCGCTGCGGGGGTGGAGGCCAACTGGACCGCGCTCCGCGCCGGGCGCACGGGCCTTCGCCCCCTGGCCGAGCTCGACGGGGTCTGCGGCGACCTCGGCGTCGGGGGCCCCGCCCCGCCCCTTCCGGGGCTTGCCGACGCGCTCGACCGGCGCGACCGAGCCCACGCCTACCTGGAAGGAGCTTGCCGAGAGGCGCTTTCGTCGGCGGGCCTCGAAGGGGGCTTCCCTGCGCCCGAGCGTGCGGCCGTCGTCCTCGGGTCGTCGCTCGCCGCCCAGGCCTCGGCGAGGGACTTCTGGGAGAGCACCCTCGCGCACGGGCCGCGCGGCGCAGACTACCGGGCGCTGCGCAGCTACGACACCGAACTGCGCCTGGCGGCCCTCTGCGCCACCTTCGGAGCGCGGGGAGAGTCCCTCCTCGTCTCCAACGCCTGCGCAGCCGGAGCCAGCGCCCTGGCCCTCGCCGGCGACCTGTTGCGGCTTCGGCGCGCGGACCTCGTCTTGGTCGCCGGCTACGACGCCCTCGACCTGCACACCCAGGCAGGCTTCGGCGCGATCAAGGCCTTGGCCCCCAAGGCCGTGCTCCCCTTCGCCAGCGAGCGCGCCGGCATGCAACTCGGAGACGGCTTCGCCGCCTTCGTCCTCGAACGCGAAGCCGAGGCTCGCGCGGCGGGGCGCCGCCCCGTGGCTCGCCTCTGCGGCTACGGCGAGTCGTCCGACGCGCATCACCTGACGCAGCCGCACCCCGAGGGCGCAGGCGCCGCCCTGGCCATGCGGCGCGCCTTGGACCTCGCAGGGCTCGACCCCGGGGCCATTGATGCGATCAACGCCCACGCGACGGCCACCCAGAGCAACGACCCCGCCGAGGTCTCCGCCCTGCGGGCCGTCTTCGGAAAGCGCCTCGCCGAGATCCCCCTCATGGCGACCAAGCCTGCGGTGGGACACACCCTCGGCGGCGCCGGCGCGGTCGAGGCCGTCGTCTCGATCCTGGCCCTGCGCGACCAATTGCTCCCACCGACCGCGACCGCGGGCGACCTCGATCCCGCCTGCGCGCCCCTCGACCTGGTGCGCGCCCTCCGCCCGGCGCGGCTACGCTACGTGCTCTCCAATTCCTTCGGCTTCGGGGGCTGCAACGCCAGCCTCGTCCTGGGAGCCCCCGAATGACGCGGCCGACGATCACCGGCCTGGGCGCGGCCTGCCCCTTGGGCGTGGGCGCGCGGACGGTGTGGCAGCGGCTGCTCGCCTCCGAGCCCGCCCTCTGCGAGCGCCCTCCCACGGCCGCTGGCCTGGACACCCGTCCGGCAACCGCCTTTGCCGAGCCCTTTCCTGCCGAGCGCTACGCGGACCGGCGCACCGTGCGCAAGGCCTCGGACCTCGCCCGCCTGGCCGCGGCCGCTTCGGTCGGCTGCGTCGCCGACGCCGCGCTGCCCGAAGACCCCGAGCTGCGCGACCGAATGAGCGTCGTCCTCGGCACCTGCTTTGGGGGGAGCGGCTACTACCTCGACTTCCACGAGCGCGTCCGCCGGCGCGGGCCGCGCGCCGCGAACGCGGTCTTGTTCACCGAGGGTGTGTTCAACGCCGCCCCGGGCCACGCCAGCGCCCTGCTCGGCTTTCGGGGTCCTGGCCTGGCGGTGGTCGGCGGAGAAGAGGCGGGCCTCTCCGCCCTCCTGACCGCGACCGACCGTCTCCTCCTCGGCGCGGCGCCCGGCGTCCTCGCGGGAGGCGCCGACTGCTTCTGCGACCGCGTGCAGGCTTCGCTTCTCTCCGAGGGCCGAATCGGCGCCCGCCTTGGCGGACCCTTCGCACCGGAAGTCGGCCCCTGGGCCGAAGGCGGCGCCGCGCTCTTCCTCGAACCGCGCGCCGCCGCCGAGGCCCGCGGCGCCCACCTCTACGCAGAGATACTCGGCGGCGTCCGCGGGCGCGCCGCGAACGACACCGACCCCGAAGGCCTGGTGCGCTGCGCCGAGCGCGCCCTCGAACTCGCCGGGCGCGCGCCCGCCGACGTGGACTTGGTCGTCGGCGGCGCCTGCGGCGGCCCCCCCGCGCAGCGCGAGCGAGAGGCCCTCGCGCAACTGGGTCTGCGCGGCTGGGTCTGCTGGCCGCAGGCCCTTCTCGGAGAGGGCTTCGCCTTCGGGTCGGCCCTGCAGGCTCTCGTGGCCGCCCTGGCCTTGGCGGAAGACGTGGTCCCGCCCACCTACGCCCCCGACGGGCAGCCTCCCCGCGCCGGGGAACTGCGCGGCGTCTCCGCGCCGCACGAGCGGGCGCACCTGCGCACGGCGCTGGTGCTGTCGAGCAGTCGCCCCGGCGGCTGCGTCGCCCTGGTGCTGGGTCGCGCGTGATCGCCGTCACTGGATTGGGGGTGGTTTCCGCGGCGGGCGCTGGAGTCGCCGCACATCTCGCGGCGGCGCGGGAGGACCGCTCCTGCCTCGGTCCGCTGGAGGAGGCGCTCTGCGCGGGACTCCCCGTGCGCTTCGGCGGACGCGTCCCCGACGCCGCCTTGTCCCCGGCTCCGCCGGGCGACCGGGCGCTGCGCATGGCCCTCCCCGCGCTGCGCGAATGCCTGGCGAACGCCCCTCCGGCGCTGCGGCGGGCGACGGGACTCTGCGTGGGCACCGGGCTGGGGAGCATGGAGCGAACCGAGGAGGCCCTCTCCGCCCCGCCCGCCGACTCCCGCCGCCTGCACCCCCACGCGATCACGCGCGAACTCGCCGAGGCGACCGGCCTGGGCGGACCGCTCGGCACCTACACCGTGACTTGTGCCTCGGCTCTGTTCGCCCTCGACCAGGCCTGCGCCGAGATCGCTCGGGGGCGGGCGCAGGCCATGGTCTGCGGAGGCTTGGAAACGCTCAGCCGCACCATCCTGGGGGGCTTCTGCGCCCTCGACGCCCTCTCGCGCTCGGCGAAGCCGAGCGCCCCCGCCCCCCGGGACGGGATCGTGCTCGGCGAGGGGGCCAGCTTCGTCCACCTCGAGGCGCTCTCCCACGCGCAGCGCCGCGGCGCACGGCCCCTCGCCCTGCTCGCGGGACGCGACCTCCGCTGCGACGGTCGACACATGACCACCCCCGATCCTGAGGGGCGGGGAATGGCACTGGCCGCGCGGGCGGCCCTCGCCGAGGCCGGCCGGACGCCGACGCAGGTCGAGGCCATCACCCTGACCGCCGACGCGTCTCCGGCCTACGCCGCAGTCTACGAGCACGCGCTGTCCCCCCTCTTCGGCGCCGCCTGGCGGGAGCGCGCGTCGAGTTGGGAGCCTCGCCTGGGACACGTCCTCGGCGCCTCGGGCGCCCTGGGCCTCCTCCACGGCGCACTGCTCGTCGACGGATCCCTGGGGCCAGCCCCGCCGCGAAGCGTCTTGGCGCTCACGGTCGGTTTCGGAGGCCTCAACGGCGCGATCCTGCTGGAGGGGGTCGCTGCATGAGCGCCACGGTCCGCGCCTGGGCCCACGCGCAGGAGGCCCCTCGCGAGCTGGAGGACCGCTTCGCCGGTCGCTGGGACGCCAAGCGCGCGATCCATGCCGACCTGCGGCCCCTGGTCGAAGCGGTGGCGCAGGCAACCGCCGCCGCCGGCTGGTGGAAGGAAGGCGCCGAGGTAGACGCCGGCCTGGTGGTGGGCGTGGACCTCGGCGGCTGGGGACACGCCCTGCGCTTCGGAGAGGCTCTCGCCGCGCGGGGCGGCCAGAACCCGCCGCCCCCCCTGCGGCCGTCGCTCTTCTTGGCCTCCCTCCCCTCGACTCCCGCGGCCACGCTGGGCCTTCTGTTCGGCTTCCCGCGCTGCCAGGCCACGGTCAACCGCTTGGGCCTCTCGGGCTTCGCCGGGATCGGCTACGCCCTGGACGCCATCGCGCTCGAGCGCTGCGAACGCTGGGTGGTCGCCGCGTCGACCGTCGTCGACCGAACGCTGGCCGCTCGATGGGGCGCGGCCTTCGCCGACGCCCCGCTCCCCTTCCGGCTGGCGACGGCCCTGTGCCTCGAAGCCGGTGCGGACCTTCCGCGCTTGGCCCGCGCCGAGGCGGAACCTCCCTCGGGGGCGGAGGACCCCACGCTCACGACTGGGCTTTTGGAAGACCTCCCCGCGAGTTACCGTGGGCTCTCGGCGCCCTCGCTCCTCGCCCTGGGACGCGCACTCGAGGGAGGGAGGCAGCTGCTCGTCCACCGCGAGCCGTGCTGGCGCGAGACCGCCGCCCTGGCGGTGGAGGGCACCGGCTGACACGTCAAGAAGGAGAATCCGCCCGAGGCGAGGGGCAGCGAAGCGCCCGCGCGAGGCCTCCGAGGGACCCGCCCCCCCGCCCCCCGACCGAACACGAGCCCGAGCGGCCGAGCCCGGGGCGGCCCAAGGGGAGACGACATGGCAACCGACGCACAGAAGCAACGGGTCAAAGAGATGCTCGTCGAGCACCTGCACCTGCGCATGGATCCGAGCGAGATCGGCGACGACGTGCCCTTGTTCGGCGACGACGGACTCGGCCTCGATTCGGTGGACGCCATCGAGGTCGTCGCGGGCGTGGAGCAAGAATTCGGCTGCTCCTTCGCCAGCGAAGAGGAAGCCCGCCAGCACCTGGCCTCGGTGAACTCCCTCTCCGCCTACCTCGAGGCGCAAGGAAAGCTCTGAGCGCCCGCGGCGCTGGCTCCGCCGCGGCCCGCGCGCGCCCGAGCCAGCCCCAGGGGTGCGGGGAGCTCCTCCGGGCGCGGCCTTCCAAAGAGGCGCCCCCCTGGGCGCCGCGCCCGACCCCGCGGCTCCGAGGAGCCTACGGCCGGCCACTCCGCCAGCGGCCCTGCGGCGCGAACGTGCTAAGCGTAGCAATGCCGGGGGGGAATCCTTAGAATCCCCCCTCCGAATCGGTCCGCGCTCCCGCGCGTCCACCGTTCGACCAGCCCAAACGCCGCGGAGGGCGGCGCGGACCCAGCGGGGACCCATGCGCGTTTGCGACCTGACCACGCTCTTCATCGACGGCGGCCAGGGCGGCGTAAACACCTACCTGCACGAAAAGGCGCGCTTCCTCACCCGGCACGGGCACGCGCACACCGTCATCGTCCCCGGCGCCGAAGACTCGACGCGGCGCCTGTTCGGCTCCACCGTCCACACGCTGCGCAGCCGCCCCCTGCCCAGCAACCCCGCCCACCGCGTCTTGGCACGCTTCCGCGAGGTCCGCAAGCTCTTGCGCGCCTTTGCGCCCGATGTGGTCGAGGTGGACTGCGCCTACCTGCTCGGCCAGGTGGCTTCGAAGGTCCTCCCGGCGGACGTCCCCGTGGTCGGCTTCTACCACGTCCACCTGCCGACCTTCATCGCCCGTCCTCGCTTCTCGCGCTTCGGCCCGCTCGCCGGCGCAGCCGAGCGGTTCACCTGGCGCTACGTGGACTACTGCTACCGCCACGTGGACCGCCTGGTAGTGACCTCCCACGACATGGAAGCACGCCTTGCCGCCGCCGGGTTCGAGCGCCTCGAACACATTCCCTTGGGCGTAAACCTCGATCTGTTCCAGCCCAACGGCCGAGACGCGCGCGATCCCGAACGACCGGTCGAACTCCTCAGCGTAGGTCGCTTGAGCCGAGAGAAGGATCTCCCGACCCTCTTCGACGCCTTCTCCCTCCTGCCGGCGGACTACCGGCTCACGGTGGTGGGCGACGGACCGCTGCGAAACGTCCTGGAGGAGCGCGCCGCGCGCGATCCCCGGGTGCGCATGCTGGGGCCCCTCCCCTACGGGAGCGAACTCGCCAAGATCTACGCCGGAGCGGACATGCTGGTGGTGCCCAGCCCCAACGAGACCTTCAACCTCACGGTCCTGGAGGGCTTCGCCTCCGGCCTGCCCGTGGTCGCCGCCCGGCAGGGAGGGCCCCTCCACCTGGTGCCCGGCGAGTTGGGCGAGCTCGCCACCCCCGGCGACCCCATGGACTTCGCACGCAAGATCCAATCGCTCGCTGCCCGGCGCGTTCCCTCCTCCACCTGCCGCGCCTTGGCCGTCTCTCGTTACTCCTGGGAGGGAACCTTCGAGCGGCTCGTGGGTCTCTACGAGAGGGCTCGCTCCGAGAAGGCATCGCTCCGCCGCTGAGGCGAGGGCCGAGGCGCCCCCCCCCCCTGCTAAGCTCGACCTGGTGACGTCGGTCTTGCTGGCCCTGGTGCTCTTGGCTCTGGCGCTCGCGCGCGCGGAACTCGACCTGGTCCACGCGCGCAACGCGTGGAGAGGCCGCTACTCGCTGGGCTACCTGCAATGGTGGACCGGAATCGAAAGCGTCGAGCGCATCGAATCCCTTGCCGGCCCCCCGGGCGAGGACCGCCTCTACGGGATCCCGCCCGAGCGGGCCCGCGAGCTCCCCTGGACCCGCTGGTGGGTGGGTCCGCATCACCCCCTGGCCAACCTCCTCGCCGCGCTCGGTCTGTTCTGGTTCCTCGCGGCGTGGGCGCTGCACGCACCCTTGCCCTGGCGCAGCTACACCCTCTCGAGCGCGTACGTCGTGCTGTGCGGGCTGTGGGAACTCTGGTCCCTGCGGACCTTCGCCCCCGAGGACCCGCCCGACCCGCTCCGCCAGGACCTCCGCGAAGAGCGCAAGATCACTGCCCTGCTCGAGCGGGTCGACGCCGAGTTCCTCGACACCGTCACCAGCCTGCAACTCCTGCGCCTCGCCGCGCGGCTCGAGCTCCGCCTGCTGGAGCGTCAGCTCCGCGAGACCCGCCTCGACGCTTCCCGTCGCCTGAGCGCCAAGGCCCTGACCCGAGTCCTGCTCGGCTTCTTCCGCTGGCGCTTGGGCCGCGAACTTTCCCGCATGGACTGGCTCCTCGAGCGAGCCGACGAGGACCCCCGCCCCGCCCTCGAGCGGCTGCGCGTCCGCACCCGCTGGCGGCTGCACCAAGGCCGCCCGAACCCCGCGGAGCGCCGGCGCCTCGAAGCGGTGGACGCAATCCTCGGAGAGGTCCTCGGCGAGGAGAACGCTCCCTCTCCCCCGCCCGCCGAGGCCGACGGCTCGGGCAGAACGCCCGGGGTGTAAACCGGGCCTAACGGTCGCCGAGGACGAAGTCCTTGCGCAGTGCTTCCGCCTGCGAGGCACGCCATCTGCTTTCCGCGCGCGCGGGAGCAGCGGCCATGGCCTTCAGCGGAACCGTCTCCGCCATGGGACTCGACGAGGTCATCGCCTTCCTCGCCCACAACGGGCTCGAAGGGGTCCTGACCGTTGCCGGCGCGGCCGTGAGCTTCCAGCTCTACGTCCACGAAGGCCGCATCCTCTTCCCCTACGCCAGCGCCAACACCCCGCACGGCCGCCTGCCCCGGGAGGCCCTCGACGACCTACGGCGCCGCGCAGAGGCCCTAGGCCGTGCCCGCCCACGGCCCGACGAGCGCGGACGCGTTCCCCCTTGCGCGCTCGCGCGCATCCTCGCCCGCTCGGCGACGCTGCCGCCGCGGCGTGCGCGCAGCGCCTCGGGCCGCCTGGGCGCCGAGGTGCTCGACGACCTTTTCCAGCGCGCAGAGGCCCTCAGCGAAGAGCGGCGCCGGGCCCAGCTCGAGGCAGACATTCACGAGCTCTTCTCCTGGGACGAAGCCCGCTTTCGCTTCTGCCCCCGCCGGCTTCCCACCGAGTTGGTCCAGACCCTCGAAGCCGGCGACGCACTCGTCCTCGACCCCGAGGCCTTGCTCATGGAGGTCGCCCGGCGCAGCGACGAGCGCCGGCGGGGTCGCGCCCAAGAGCGCCCGCGCAGCTCCACCCGCGTCACGGTCCGCCCGGCCCGAGCGCGCGCTCGGCGAGACGAGGAGGATGCGGCGCGCCTCGTGCGAGGCGACCTCGACGGCTTCGGCCTCGCCGCCCTCTGCCAGAGCCTCCGCACGCGCCGTCGCACCGGGACCCTGGAGGTGCGCGCCGAGGGCCGTACGGAGCGGATCTACTTCCACCGCGGCGAAGCCTTCGCCCTCAGCCGCGAGCACGAAGACGAGGCCTTCGTCCGCGACTTCCTCGGCGAGTCCGGCGAGCTGGCCGTCACCGACTTGGCCCGCGCCAGCGTGGCCGAGGCCGAACTGAGCACGGCGCAGCAAGACGCGCTCAAGGAGCGTTTCTTCGACGTCCTCCTCTGGGAAGGCGCGACCTTCTGCTTCCGCCGCGGCGAGCTCCCGCTGGAGTTGTTCGTTCCCGGGCGCGGAACCACCCGCGTCGCCCTCGAGACCGAGCGCTTCCTCGTGCAGGCCATCGGTCGCCTCTCCGAGTGGGAGGAGCTGCGCTCGCTCCTGGGGGGCGCAGACGCCGTTCTGCGCTTCCGTAGCCATCGCGAGAAAATGACCTGCGTGCGCGAGGTTGCCGACTACCTGACCCTCGTCGACGGAGGACGCAGCTTCTCCGACCTCGTGCGCCGGACCGGCGTGGACCGCCTGGAGGCCGCACGGGTATGCGCGGGGCTCCTCCGCGCGGGCGTCCTCGAAGTGGCCCCCCCCTCCACGCCACGATCCGGCACAGAGAACGGCCCCCTGGGTCCTGCGCGGGCGCACTCCCTGCGTGCCCGCGCCCCGGAAGACACCCCTCCCCCCCTCAGCCGTCCTCGGCGAAGTAGCCTTCCTCGAACTCGGCAAGCAACTGCTCGTCCGAGTCCGTCGCCAACCCCATCTCGTCGGTCTGCAACAGGTGGGCGACCTTGCGCCCCTGCAGAGCGACCTCCTCCTCGCTGAGCGTGGCGGCCGCAGACTGGAAACGCGCGGTGACCTCCCTGCCGGTCTCCACGTCGCGCGCCCGGACCTCGAGCACCCCGTCCTCCCCGTAGCTGTATCGCACGGCGATCCTGGCCCCGCGCGGGCGACCCGGCGGAAGTCCCTCGATCCAGCAGCGACCGATGTCCACGCACGCGCTCGGGTCGCGCGCTGCTCCTTCGAGAATGCGAATCTCGACGTTCCGCTGGTCGTCCTTCCAGGTGACGAACTCCCGCTCCACGGCGTGCGGGAGCGGCGTCTGCTCGGGAATCATGCACTCGTTGCTGCGTCGACCGTCCTTGCCGATGGTCAGCACCCCCAGCGAGTGCGAATTGACGTTGGTCACCTCGGCCTCACCGAGCAGGACGATCAAGTCCTCCGGAACCGCCTCCTCCATGGAGTCCGCCAGCCGCGACGCTCCCTCGTCCGCCGCCGCCCGTTCCTTGAGCGCTTGGGCCTCGCGCAGCAGAAGGATCGCGCCCCAGTAGGTCGCGCCGATCGCCACGCACTCGTCCGGGTTGATCCACTGGTCGGAGCGCTTGCCGCTCATTCGCTCCAGCATGCCCCGGATCATCGGCATGCGCGTGCTCCCGCCCACCAGCAACAACGAGTCGACCTCGCTCCACTCCAAGCCCGACTTCCGCAGTGTCCGCTCCACGCACCGCGCGCAACGTGCCAGCAGCTTGGCGCTCAGCTTCTCGAACTCCTCGCGGGCAATGGTCGCCTTGAGGGAGTGCCCCTTGCACTGGACGAAGACCTTCGTGGTGGGCTTCTGCGAGAGCGCCTTCTTGGCCTCCTCTGCGCGCAGGATCAAGTCTTGGAGGGACTCCGGAACTTCCCGCGGATCGACGCCGTGCTCGAGGTAGAACTCCTCGGCCACGCGCTCGACGAGCACGTCATCCCAGTCCTTGCCACCGAGCTGCCGCTCTCCGTCGCTCGCCAGGACTCGGATGTCGTTGCCGTCGATGCGCAGCACCGTCACGTCGAGGGTCCCGCCGCCCAGGTCGAAGACGAGGGCCTTGACCTGCTGGTCCCGCTTGTTCAGCCCGTAGGCGAGCGCGGCCGCCGTGGACTCATTGAGGATGCCCAGCACGTTCAGGCCGGCGATCCTCCCTGCCTCACGCGTTTGCCTCCGCTCGAGGTCGTTGAAGTAGGCAGGGCAGGTGATGACGACGTCGGTGACCGGCTGGCCGAGTTGCGTCTCGGCGTCGTTCACCATTCGTTTGAGGATCATCGCGGAGAGCACCTCCGCGCTGAAGGCATGGCCGTCGATCTCACGCCGCCACTCGGGCTCTCCCATGCGACGCTTGACGAACTGCACTACCTTCTCGGGGCTCGAGGCGGCCAGGTTCTTGGCGATGCGCCCCACGATCGCCTCGCCGTCCTCGAAGAGGATGACCGAGGGCGTGGTGCGCTCGTTGTCCGAGTTCGGGAGGACGTCGACTTTCCCGTACTCGTCGAAGTGGGCGATGACCGAGTTGGTCGTCCCCAGGTCGATGCCGACGATCTTCCGCTTGGGCTCCTGAGCGGACATGCCGTCATCGAAACAGGCGGGGGCGTCGCGCGCAAAGGGATCCTCCCCGGACGCGGCGACCCGGCGAGTGCCCGCGGTTCGCCTCGCACAGGGGCTCGCGAAGGGCGCCGGCGAGGGCGGTCAGTCCCGGGGCGCGGGCCCGAGGCGCCGCCAGACGCCTGCGACCGCGGGCGTCAGGGCAAGCGTCGCCGCGATCCTCAGCGGCTGGGTGACCTTCGTCGCGACCCAGGCCGAGAACCATGTCCCGGCCTGCGCGCTGGCCCCTTCGACGCGAACCCCGAGCTGGATGGCCGCGGCGAAGCCGACGAGTACGCAGGCGAAGATGAACAGGTAGGTGACGACGGCGATGGCTCCGTATTCGGCGATCAGGCTCTGGTAGCGCTTGCGCAAGCTGGGTCGCTCGCCGACCTCCGGCTCGGCTTCGTCCATGCGGGCCACTCTACCGCGCCACCCCCCGACGAGGCACTCCCAGCGTCGTCAAGAGCCTCGAAGCTCCGCCGCGGACGCCGACCCTCGCGCGGAAAGGATCAAGCGTCGAGGAAGCCGTGGCGACGCATCCACTCGTCCGAGTAGATCGTCGACAGGTAGCGCGAGCCGTGGTCGGGAAAGATGGTGACGATCCGCGCAGGCTCGCCGCCGAGGCGCGAAAGGACCTGCCGAACCCCCCACAGCGCCGCGCCGCTCGACCCCCCTGCGAAGATCGCCTCCCGCCGCGCCAGCTCGCGCGCGTGCAAGAAGGCCTCCCGGTCGCTCACCTGCACCATGTCGTCGATCAAGTCGAATTCGACGCACTCGATGGGGAACTCGTCGCCGAGCCCCTCCAGCAGGTAGGGGGCGGAGGGGCCAACCTCGCCGCTGCGGAAGTAGCGGGTGAAAACGGAGCCCTCCACGTCGACGCCAACCACCCGGATCGAGGGGTCCTGCTCCTTGAGGTAGCGGGCCACGCCGCTGATGGTTCCGCCCGTTCCCAGCCCTGCCACCAAGTAGTCGATCCGGCCCTCCATCTGCTCCCAGATCTCGGGGCCCGTGCTGAGGTAGTGAGCCTCGTTGTTCTCGCGGTTGTTGTGCTGGTCGGGAAAGTAGCAGCCGGGCGTCTCCGCAACGATCCGCTGCATCACCTGGTTGTAGCTCTCGGGATGTTCGGGGGGGAGTTCGCTGTCCACGAGCACGGCCTCGACCCCCAGCGCGCGCAAGGCGCGCAGTTTCTCGGGGCTGGTACGGTCGCGCACCGCCACCTTGCAGCGGTAGCCCTCGAGCGCGGCCATCATGCCCAAGCCGAGGGCCGTGTTCCCCGAGGAAGCCTCCACGACGGTCTCGCCCGGCCTTAGGCGACCGTCCGCGGCCGCGACCCGCACCAAGTGACGCGCCACGCGGTCCTTGATGCTGCCCATCGGGTTCATGAACTCGATCTTGGCGAAGACCTCGCCAGGGTAATCGGCGACGACCCGCTGCAGGCGCACCAGGGGCGTGTCGCCGACCGCGTCCACGATGCTGTCGTAGACCCGCCGAGGCGCAGCCCTGCGGCCGGACGGGTCCGCCCGCCGCTTGCGTGCGGGGGCGCTCGTGGCGACGGGCTGGGCACAGGCTTCCGGGGGCATGGTTCCTCCCTCCTCCCCCTCTTCGGCACCCGGGCCGGCAAGCTTGACGGACCCGTCCCGCGGGCGTGGTCCTCGGCCATGGGCTACCCTGTGCGACGCATGCCGCAGATCAACTTTTCCAAGCGCACGCTGACCTGCAAGCTCGTCTACTTCGGGCCCGGTCTCTCGGGGAAGACCTCCAACCTGGAGTACGTCTACGGCCAACTGCCCCCGGCCCGGCGCGGCGAGCTGACGAGCATCGCCACCCACGGCGACCGAACCATCTTCTACGACTTCCTCCCCCTCGAAACCGGGAAGGTCGGAGGCCTAACGACGCGGCTGCAGCTCTACACCGTCCCCGGGCAGCCCTACTACGCGGCCACCCGCAAGCTCGTCCTGGTGGGCGTCGACGGCGTCGTCTTCGTAGCCGACAGCCAACGGGCGCGCCTGGAGGAGAACCGCGCCTCCCTGGCCGAACTCGAGGACGCGCTCGCGGAGCAAGGAAAGTCCCTTGCCTCCCTCCCGCTCGTCTTCCAGTGGAACAAGCGCGACCTCTCCGAGCTCCTCTCCGTGGAAGAGCTCGAGCGAGCGTTGAATCCGGCGGGAGCGCCCTCTTTCGAAAGCGTGGCCTCGACAGGGCGCGGAGTCCTCCCCACCCTGCGCCGCCTCTCCCGCCTGGTCCTGCGCCGCGCCCGAGCGGAGTACGGAGGTGCGGGCAAAGCCCGCTCGCCGGCCGCGCCCGCGGCCCCTCCGACCGGTGTCGCGAGCCTCCCGACTTCCGAGGACACCCGCCCGATCCCACCGGTCCGGCCGCTGCTCCCCTCCCGCGGCCAAGTCTCCGCCGACACGCCCACCGTCTCGGTCGCCCCGGACGAACCCCTCGCCTCGTCCGCAGAGGGCGAGGGCGAGCTCTCCGCCGAAGAACCCGAAGAGCGCGCCATCGGTCAGACCGTAGGCGGGTGCACGATCCTCGCCAAGCTGGGCGAAGGCGGCATGGGCGCCATCTACCTCGCGCGGCATCCCGTCCTGAACAAGGACTTCGTGGTCAAGACCCTCAAACCAGAGCGGACCAAGAACAAGGTCAGCGTCAAGCGCTTCTTCGCCGAGGCGCGCGCGACCGCCCGACTCGAGCACGAAAACGTCGTCCGCGTTCAGGACGTGGGAACGACCGAAGAGGGCATGCACTACATGATCATGCAGTACATCGACGGGCAGAACCTCGAGGACCGGGTCCGCTCCCAAGGTCCGCCCGGATCCCGCGAGGCCACCCGGATCGTCCTCGAGGTCGCGCGCGCCCTCGAAGCGACCCACCGAGCCGGCGTGATCCACCGCGACGTCAAACCCCAGAACATCATCGTCACCCAGAGCGGCGACGTGAAGCTCATCGACTTCGGCCTTGCCCGCGACGTACAGGAGAAGCAGCGCCTGACCCGCCCCGGAGGGCTCGTGGGCACCCCGGCCTACATGGCTCCGGAAATGGTCGCGGGAGACGGCGAAGTGGACGGCCGCGTCGACATCTTTGCGCTCGGCCTCACCTACTACTTCCTGCTCACGGGCGAAACACCCTTCCTGGGTGCGGACATCCACGACCTGTTCCTCGGCAAGGCGCGCTTGCGCGCGCCGGAACTCTACGCCGACGACATCCTCCTCGAACAGCGCATGGTGCTCGAGCGCATGCTCGCCAAGGACCGCGGCGACCGCTACCGGAGCGCCGCCGACCTCGCCGCCGACCTGCAGCGCCTCCTTCGCGGAGAACCGATCTCCACCAGCAACGACCCGCCGAGCGCCAACTTCTGGCTCTGGGAAGGAGCGCCGCGCCTCCGCCCGCTCCCCAGTCCGGCCGGAGCAGAAACGACCGACCTGACCCCGGCCGCCCCCCAGCGGTCCGCGGACGGATCCGCCCGGCGCAGCGACGGAGCCGCCGCCCAGCGGCCGAGCGAACCGCGCACCCGAATCCCCCCCCCCC
>RFHU01000330.1 GCA_003695705.1 Planctomycetota bacterium | reverse complement strand
TTGCTCGGCGGGGGCGGGGGGGGGCGCGCCGCGTCGGGTCCGCTGCGCGCGGGGTCGCTCCGAGTTGGGCGCGAGGCGCTGGGCGGCCGGGCCGAAGGAACTCACCAGCGAAAGCCGGGCACCGTCTCCCGGCGCTGCCAGCCAGAAGCCGCCGCCGATCGCCAGGAGGACCGCCGCGGCGCGTCCCAGTCGCACCGCTCCGGACCAGAAGGCGCTGCGCGCTTCGAGCCGCCGGCGCTGGGCGAGGCGTCGCTCCTCCTCGAGGGACTCGATCTGCGCCCAGACGCGCTCGAGGAAGTCGGCGGGGGCGCGGAGCGGAGGCAGGGCGCCGACGCGGTCGCGGACGCGCTGCCAGGCGGCCTGCCGTTCACGGCAGGCCGCGCACTCGGCCAGGTGACGGCGGGCGAGCGCCGCGGCCTCTCCTTCGAGGTGCCGGTCCAGCAGGGCGGAGAGGTCTTCGGCGAGGGCTTCGCAGGGCTTCGCCCCGGGCTCCCCGGCGGGGCGCGCCGGCGTCGCCCGGTTTCGTGGCTCCGCAGCGGCGGGCGCTTCGGCGACCGAAG
Organism: Planctomycetota bacterium; assembly: GCA_003695705.1. Lineage (GTDB taxonomy): Bacteria > Planctomycetota > J058 > J058 > J058 > J058. Next base: position 8,819 of record RFHU01000330.1, on the reverse strand, counting down.
CGTCGCCGCCGTCGAGCCGAGCGAAGAGGGTGGCGACGAAGTCCGGGGGTGCCGAGACGGGGGGCAGGGAGCGAACTTGCTTGGCGACGGCGAGGAGGGCTGCGTGCTCCTCGCGGCAGGCGCCGCAGGACGCGAGATGCTCTTCGAGGGTGGCCTGCCGCTCGCGGGGGAGCGCCGCGTCGATGAGGGCGGAGAGGTCTTCGCGTGCTTCGTTGCAACTCACGTCCGCGGCGCCTTCACTCACGCTCGATGACCTTGGCGAGTCGATCCTTGAGAACCTGCCGGGCGCGGTGAATGCGCGACTTCACCGAGCCGACGGGAATGCCCAAGATCGAAGCGATTTCCTGGTAGGAGAGGCCCTCGATGTCGCGCAGGACGAGCACCTGCCCGACGTCGTCGTCGAGCTCGTAGATGGCTCGGCGGATCATGGCCGTTTCGTCGTTGCGCTCGGCCGCAGCGGCCGGCTCGTAGCTGCTGTCGGGAGGCTCGGGCAGGCGTTCGCCGTCGGAATTGCCTCGGTCGAGGGAGAGCGGCGGACGCCGGCGCGCCGTCCGTCGCCGCGCCGAGACGGTCTCGTTCATGGTGATGCGGAACAGCCAAGTGAAGAACTGGCTGTTTCCTTCGAAGCCTTCGAGGCCGCGGTAGGCTTTGATGAAGACCTCCTGGGCTACGTCGAGAGCGGCCTCTCGGTCGTTCAGCCGGCGGTAGACCAGGTTGACCACGCGATCCTGATACCTCGACACCAAAGCGGAGAAGGCTTCTCGCTCTCCCTCTTGCGTCCGCGCGACGAGCGCCCGGTCGTCCAGGGTCTCCAACTCCACGCCGCCGTCCTTTCCGGGGTTCGACGTGCGGACGCGCTCCCGAGTTCCGGTCCTCGGACCGTTGCGCCCCGACCCCGCGCCGGACCGCATTCTAGCGGCAGCTCCGGTGGCGGGGGGCCGCCCCCCTCTCCTCACGCCCGAGGGGGATCCCTTGGGGATTCACAGGTGGAACCTTCTGGCGGGCAAGGGCTTGCACCCGGCTCACGGATCCTGTTCCGAGTCCGGAAACTCCGCGAGGGAGGGTCGCTGCGCAGGGCCGAGCCCCCCACGGACCGGCGCGCAAGGGCTCCTAGGCGGCCCCGTCCTGGTCGTCGTCGGCCGGAGGCCGGAGGACCTCGAGCAGTCTCGCGGCGACGGGCTCGAGGCGATCGGCGAGCTCGGGGTGCGCTCGACCGAGGTCCTCGAGGGCCAAGACCGCGTCCGCCAGGACGACGTCCTTGTGCTTGAGGGCGCTGGCGAGTTGGTTGGTCTGCTCGGCTAGGTCCTTGAGGTAGTCCTTGCGGCGGAGCTGGACCCACTCGGCGTAGTCGCGCCGAGCGAGTTGGTGCAAAGCCCTGCGGAGTCGGTAGGCGGGGCCGGCCACGCGATGGGACTGCACGATGGCGTAGACGGCCATGCCGATGACCAAGAGGAGGACGAGCACGACGTTGAGGGTGATGAGCATCACCGTGTCGGTGCTCTCGGCGAAGGGGCGCTGGGTCTGAATTGCCAAGGCGCGCCGGAAGAAGGAGATGAACACCTGGTTGAGGGCGAGGAAGCCCACGGTGAGGAGGGCGGCCGTGGCTAGGTAGACACCGACGTAGCTGAGCTGCAGGTGCCAATCGACGAACATCGTGCGCCGCTTGCGCGCCGGCGCGCCCCCGACCTGCGGGCGAGGGCCGTCGGGGATGGATTCGAGCTCGGCCTTGCGGCGCAGGGCCTCGGCGGCGAGTTCCCCCGGCTCCACGGCTTCTTCGGCCAAGGTCAGCTCCGCGACCGGCTCCTCGGAGGGCTCGGGCGGCAGGGGCGCGGTCGCCGCGGCTCCTTCTGGAGCAGTTCCTGCGAGTGGAGAATCCCCTGCGGACGCGGTGTCGTTGCTCGCGCCGCTGCCCTGGCGCGGCTCGTCGTCGTCGCCCTGCGCCGCTGCTGCTGTCGTGCCGGCGGCACCCGACGGGGCCTCGGCGGCGGTTTGGGGGGAGGGCTCGCCGGCGGGGATCGCTTCGTCCTCGCTTGGGGCCATGTCGCTCCTACTTTCCTCGGGCCAGGCGCGTGGCGAGGCCCGCATCGAGCCCCATGTCTCGGATGCGCACCCCCGTGGCCTCGTAGTCGTAGTCCAGTCGGACCCAGGTGAACGCGTAGCGCTGGAAGTCCATCACGCCGAAGGCCGCCTTGGCGACTCCGTCGCGCGGCTGCCCCACGCTGCCCGGGTTGATCAGGTAGGTCTCGCCGCGCTCGAGAGGGATGGTGCGCGTCTTGGGGAAACTCGCTTCGACGCCGCGGCGGCTGATGCACATGGGGAGGTGGCTGTGCCCGAAGAAGCACAGGCGGATGCCCTTGTAGTGCTCGGCCATGTGCTGCAGGCTGCTCTTGAAGGTCTCGCTGCGGTAGACGTATTCGTCGGGATCTCGCGGCGACCCGTGGACAAGGAGCACCGAGCCCTCGAAGAGGTGCGCGTCGGGCAGGCTCTCGAGCCAACGCAGGTAGCTTTCGCTGAGTTGCTCGCGGGTCCAGTCGATGACCTCGAGCTTCTCCTCGCGTACCCCGCGCGCGCGGTGCCCGAGGACGTAGCGTTCGTGGTTGCCCTTGAGGGAGAACTCGACCCGCTGGTGGGTCAAGTAGGTGACCTCCAAGGGGTTGGCGTTGTAACCGACGATGTCGCCAAGGCAGACGATCCGTTCGATCCCGTGCTGGTGCAACCAGTTCACGGTGACCTTCATCGCTTCGAAATTGGCGTGCAGGTCGGTAATTACGCCCAGGCGCGAGGGCAGGCCCAAGGTCTCCTCCGCAGTGGAACCCTCCGCGGGTCGAGGGAAGGATGGTAGCAGACCTGGGAGGGCGTCGCCAAAGGCCCGCAGCGGATCCCCAGCGGAGGAATTACGCAAGAGTGGCAGTGATCGGCTTGCCCGGGCGGCCTGCCGGGGACAAAGTCGGAACGAGAGGGAAGAGCATGGACGAGCGGACCCTCACCGCCTGGCTGATCACCCAGGGCTTCCTGCAGCCGGATCAGGTCAAGGATGTTCTCGGCGAACAGCTCCGCCGCAGCCAGCGCGGCGAGAAACTCGACGTGATCGACGTGGCCCGCGCCAAGGGCCTCCTCACCGACGAGCAAGTGCTCGAGGTGCTCGAACGCACCGGCTACACCCCCCAGCGCGGACCGGTCAGCGTGGCCGCCGCGGCATCCCAGGAAGTCTCTGCCGTCCGCGAGCCCCTCCCCTCCGCCGCAGCGCCGCCGCAGCAAGCTTCCGACGAGTCGCGCGTGGCGCCCGTCGACGCGGCCGGGGTTGCCGAACCCGCGCGAGCGACCGCGCCGCCGCGCCGCCGCTCCTCCGGCTCGCGGATGGCGATCAGCGGCACCTACGCCGCCCACCGCAAGCGTTCCTCGAGCGGCCCTTTCGTCGCCTTGGGCGCCGCCTTCTGCCTGCTCGTCTTGTTGTTCCTCTTCGCGAGCGGGAGCCCGCCGCCCGCGACTTCCCAGGGCGACGGCGGAGAGGGCGGGCCGGAGGTGGCCCCGCTCCGACCGCCTCCGGGGCAGGCGGAGATCGCCGAGCTCGTGCGCCAGGTCGACCGCCTGGCGGATCGCCCCGTCGTGAACGAGGCGGCGCGGCGGCGCGAGATCGCCAGTCTGCGCCAGGCCATCGCGCGCCTGCGGGCGGAGAACGGCAGGACGGTTTCGCAGCTGCAGACCCTCGACCGCGCCGATGCTCGCCTGCGCGGTTTCGAGGAGGCGCTCGGCGGGTCGGTGGGCGAGGGCGCAGAGCAGAAGGCCGATCCGCTCCTCGAAGCACAGGCCGAACAGGCCTGGCGGCGAACGACGCGAAACTTCGAGAAGATCCTCTGGCTCGCCCTTCAGCAAGAACGGAGTCCCTTGCAGCGCGGCGCCGAGGCGGTGCGCGGTGTCGACCAGCGCGAGGACCTCGCCAAGCGGATTCGCCACTACGCGGCCAAGGGGCCGGAGGGCATCGCGAGTCTGGTTGCCTCGGAGGACCTACACCCGATCATCGGCGTCGGTGGCTACGAAGCCTTGCTGGCCGAAGTCGACCGCTTCCCCGACGACCTGCGTGCGTCGAAGGTGTGGCGTCGCTGGGAGGTCATTGCCGGTCAGTTCGAGAAGCTGCGCGACCGGGCCCGCGCTTACGCGCGCGCCCTGCGGCGCGCCGAGGAAGCCAGCGCCCGCGGCGACCTTGCCGCGGCCCGGCGCGCCTTCCTCGAAGGTCCCTACGCCGTCTCCGACCGCTGGTGGGCCGCGGTGCGCGAGTTCCTCGACCTTCCCGAGGTGCAGCGCGCCTTCGCCGCGCGGGCGAAGGCGCTCGAGGCGGGCGAGGGGCCCGCGTGGGGCAGCGACCCCATCACCGCCGTTTCCCCCAAGTCGAAGGCGCGGACTCTCATCGCGGGAGGCAGCTGGAAGGAGCGTTTCTTCGCCCTCAGCGCCGAGCACAAGCGGGCGGGCAAGGACGAGGAGCGGCGGCGCGCCGCCGTCGAGGGGCTGACCGCGCTTCTCGAAGAGACCCTCCGCCTCGCGCGGACCTCCTTCGCCACCTGCCAAGAGGTCGTGGAGACCTTCGACGAGCACCCGCGGGTGTTCCGCAAGGAGGCCGCCCTCGCGCCGCCGCTGAAGGCGCACCACCGGCTCTACTTCGAGGGTGCCTTCGCCCGCGCCTCGGGGCCCGAGACCTTCCGCGCGCTGGACCGCTGGTGCGATCGTCACGGCTACGAGGCCTGGCGCGCCAAGCTCCGTCCCTACCTGCGCCTGGTCGCGGCGGCGGCGAGCAAGAAGGGCCGCGCGCGGGAGAAGCGGCGGGCAGGACGCGCGGCCGCCCGCGAGGCGGTGGCCGCCTTCGCGAAGAAGCGAGTCCAAGACGCGGCCGAGGGCTTTGGGGACGTGATCGAGTGGATGCGCAAGCGGCGCTACGCGCCGGCGGCGGCCAAGGACGAGCTGGGCGGAATGATCGCGCGCGGCGTCGAGCGCGCCGGCGACCCCGTGCGGGGAGCGCGCCTCCGCGCCGAGCTCGAGGAACTCGAGGACGATCCCGCCGCGGAGAACCGCTCCAGCCACGAGAAGGGCTTTCGCAAGCAAGTGGACCTGCTGGTCAAGGGCATCGTCTCCCGCTCGCTGGAAGCTGTGACCAAGTGCGTGAACGCGGGCGAGCCCGGGCTCGCCTTCGACCTGTTCCAGTACGTCCTCCTCCTCGACCCCGACAACGACCGGGCCCACAAGGGCCTGGGACACGTGAAGGTCGATGGGAAGTGGATGCGTCGCTTTCTCGCCGAGCGCCTGCGCGCGGGCTACGCCTGGAGCAGCCAGTTCGCTTGGGTGAAGCGAGGAGAGGAGGAGCGCTACGCGCGCGGCGAGGTCTACGACCTTACCGACCAGACCTGGCGTTCCTTGAAGGAGGCCGACGCCCGCCACGCCGACGCGAGCACTCCCTGGGTGGTGACCACCGAGCACTTCGAGCTGCGCTCGACCGCACCCCTGGAGACGACGGCCAGGGTGGCCGAGCGGCTCGAGGCCTTCTACCTGGCCATGTTTCGCCAGTACGACCTGTTCTTCGCGAGCAAGGGCGGGGCCAAGCTCATCTTCGGCATGGCGCCCAGCCAGAGCAAGCCGCTCGTCGTCAACTTCTACCGCGACCGCGCGCAGTTCCAGCGGGTTGCCAACCCGCCCACCCAGTGGGCGGCCGGCTTCTACTCTGGCGGACGGCACGCTTCGTTCTTCTACGCCAGCCGCGACTGGACCACGCTCCAGCACGAGATCGTCCACCAGATCCTCGGCGAGAGTTCGCCCGGCGGCGCGGAGAGCTGGCTGGCCGAGGGCGCCGCGGTCTACCTCGAAGACGCCTTCTTCCGCGACGGAGTGCTGACCCTGGGGAGCAAGCAGAACCACTCGCGGGTGGTCGCCTACGAGAACGCCCAGCGGAGCGGCGGGCAGGAGCACCGCCTCAAGACCATGCTCACCTTCCGGACCATGGCGGAGTGGGACTCGGGGGACATCGCGAAGAACTACCGCGGCGCAGGGGCGGTGGTCTACTTCCTCTGCCACTTCGACGGCGGGCGCTACCGGAGCGACTTCGTGGAGTTCCTCCGCGACGCTTACTACGGGCGCAAGCCGCGGCTCGAGGACTACTTCGGCCTCCCGGTGGACGTCTTGGACGCCCTCATGCAGCGCTTCTACGTCCCCGGCAGCAAGCTCGCGCTCCCGGGCGGCGGGGAGCTGGCTTCGGGGGAGGAGCTCGAGGCCGCCAAGCAGGCCTTCACCGCGAGCTGCGGGAAGAGCAAGCCCGACCTCGACCAGATCACCGAGGCCTACGCGCTCCTCCGCCGCGCCCTGCGTGGCGCCAGCGGCAAGGAGGCCGACAAGGCGCGGCGCGCCGCCGGCCGCGCCCTCGCCAGCCTGCGCAAGAAGCAGGCGACGCGCGTGGAGCGGGCCATCAAGGGCGCGGTGGACAAGAAGGGCCTGCAGGCCCGCATGGCCAAGCTGCAGGAGCTGCGGGCCGCAGCGCTCGCGGTCATCGAGGACCCCTCGGTCTATCCCGACGCCAACCATGGAGCGGCCGGCCAACCCCTCGTCGACGAGAAGGTGAAGGCCCTCGCGGAGTTCTGGAACGAGCTCCCGCCGGTGCTCGAGGAGCCCGAGGTCAAGGCGAGTCTGGAGCTCATCGAGGCCACCGAGCCCTGGTTGGACGAACTCGAGGTGACGGGCAAGAAGCGGGGGAAGAGCGCAGAGGACCTGCGCGAGGAGCTGCGCAAGCGCGCGGGCCTCGCCAACGTCGTGCTCACGGCCGACGACCAGCGGCGCGAGGAGCGCGAGCGCAAGGTCCGCGAGTGGAATGCCAGCCAGACGCAGGTGCCCGAAACCACGCGAGCTCAGGTGCGCGTCCTCAACGACTACCGCGAAATGCTCGGGCGGCACCTCCTGGCCATCGAACAGCGGCTCTTCCAGGCGGCGCAGAAGCACAGCGAGTGGATGAACCAGAGCGGGAACATGTCCCACACCCAGCCGAACCCCGCCACCCGCACCCCCGCCGACCGCGCGCGCCGCGAGGGCTACGAAGCCGGCGTCGCCGAGAACGTCGCCTTCGGCTACCACACCCCCGAGGCGGTGCATCGCGGCTGGTACACCTCGAGCGGGCACCACCGCAACATGATCAGCAAGAACGTCTACGAAATCGGCGTGGGCAAGAGCGGCACCTACTGGTGCCAGCTCTTCGGCATGCGCAAGCCACCGCAGATCGACTGAGGTCCTTCCCGGGGGAAGCGCGCGGTGGGCGGGCCGCTCTCTCGCGGCCTCGGGCCCGGCCTGCGAGCGACGACCGGCGCCCGCAGCGACCCTCCGACGCAGCGGGGCTCGCGCGGCTCGTCAGATCGACTGAGGTCCTTCCCGGGGGAAGCGCGCGGTGGGCGGGCCGCTCGCTCGCGGCCTCGGGCCCGGCCTGCGAGCGACGACCGGCGCCCGCAGCGACCCTCCGACGCAGCGGGGCTCGCGCGGCTCGTCGCCGCCCCCTCGCGGTGGACCGGAGGCCGGGCAAGGTCTAAGGTTGGGCCTCTGCTCGGAGGTGTTCATGCCCCCCAAGGACCGCTACCACATCGTGACGCTCCCCGGAGACGGCATCGGGCCGGAGGTCATCGCGCAGGCGGTCGGGGTCTTGGAGGTCGCCGCGGAACTCGGAGGTGTCGCCTTCTCCTTCGAGGAGATCCTCGGCGGCGGCGAGTACTACCTCGCCCACGGGCGCGAGTGGGACGAGGGCTCCGAGGAGCGCTGCGACGCGGCCGACGCGATTCTTCTCGGCGCCGTGGGCGCCAACGATCCCGAGACCGGAAAGAGTGTGTTCACGCGCCCGGGTGAGCCCTACGAGACCCCGCAGCTCGCCGGCTACGCGCAGGTCATCGGCAACCGCCTTCGCCTGCAGCTCTACGCCAACCAGAGGCCCATCAAGCTCTACCCCGGAGTGCGCCACAAGGTCTCGGGAGAATTCCAGCAGGTCTGGAAGCCGGAGAACGTGGACTACGTGGTCGTGCGGGAGAACACCGAGGAGGCCTACACGGGTCGCACCGAGGAGCTGCGCGACGCCGCGGGGAAGCTGCTCGGCAAGGTGACGCCCATGGAGGTCACGCGCGCCGCCACCGAGCGGGTCGTCCGCTACGCCTTCCGGCTCGCCCGGAGGCGCAAGAGCGAGCAGGGCAAGCCGGGGAAGGTCACCTGCGTCACCAAGTCGAACATCATCGGCGCGCACCGCTACTTCGAGGAGGTCTTCTTCGAAGTGGCCGAAGAATTCGACGACCTCGAGCACGACACGGCGCTCTTCGACGCCTTCTGCATGTGGCAAATGCGCAACCCCGAATGGTTCGACGTGGTGGTGGCGCCGAACCTGGTGGGCGACGTCATCTCGGACAACGGCTCGACCAGCCAAGGCGGTCTCGGGCTCGCGGCCGGCGGGAACATTGGCGACGAGCACGCCATGTTCGAGCCCATCCACGGCTCGGCGCCGAAGCACGCCGGCAAGGACAAGGTCAACCCCATCGCGGCCATCCTCGCCGGCGCCATGATGTGCGACTGGCTGGCCGGGCGGTTCGCCGACGAGCGCCTGCGCGGCATGGCGTCGAGCATCGAAGGCGCGGTCGCCTCCATCCTCGCGGAGGGGAAGCACCTGACCTACGACCTGGGCGGCAGCGCCCGCTGCTCGGAAGTGGGCGAGGCCATTCGCGAAGCCCTGGCGGCGGGCCGCGGACGGTGAGGCGCCCGGGCCGGGCCGTCCGGATCCGGCGGGCGGCTACGGTCGCAGGTTGCGGTCGGTGACGCCTCGG
>RFHU01000329.1 GCA_003695705.1 Planctomycetota bacterium | reverse complement strand
GTGTGGGCCGGTGCGCCGGTCGGGGGAGGGGCGCCGGTGGGGCTTTCGCGGCGCCCGGCCTCTCGCAGCGCGAGGAGCGCGGCGGTCACGAGGAGCGCGGCGACCGCGCCGCCGACGAAGGCGAGCGCGTGCGGGCGAGCGCGCGCGGCGGCCAGGGGGCGTTTGCCGGAGAGCGAGCGCTCGAGGTCTTCGGCGAGTGCGTCCGCGCTGGGGTAGCGGTCGTCGGGATGCGGCGCCATGGCGCGCAGGGCGACGTCGGCCAGGCCGCGCGGCAGGCTCGGGTCGAGCTCGCAGGGGTGCCGGGGGAGTTGCGTGCACACCTTGTCGGCGAGGTCGAGGGCGGTCTCCGCGGTGTGCGGGAGGCGGCCGGTGAGGCACTCGTAGAGGATCACGCCGAGCGCGTAGATGTCGGCGCGATGGTCGATGTCCTTTTCTCCGCGGAATTGTTCCGGCGACATGTAGTGCGGCGTCCCCAGCAAGTCACCGGTCTGGGTCATGGAGCGCAGAAGCGAGCGGTCGCGCGCGAGGCCGAAGTCGGTGATCCGCGGGCGCCCGCTGCCCTCCTCCAGGATGACGTTCGATGGTTTGAGGTCGCGATGCACGACACCCCGTGCGTGGGCGTTGCTCATGGTGCGGGCGAGGGAGAGGACCGTTCGCGCGGCCTCCTCGGGGGGGAGGCGGCCTTGCCGGCGGAGGCGGTCCTTGAGGGTCTCGCCGGGGCAATACTCCATGACGTAGTAGGGGAAGCCGCGGTCCCGACCAATGTCGAACACGCTCAGGCTGCCCGGATCGTCCACTTTGCTGGCGACGGCGGCCTCCAGGCCGAAGCGCGCCACGGCCTCTTCGTCGGCGTCCTCGCCCGCGAGGAGGACCTTGAGCGCGAAGCGCCGTTCGAGGCCCTCGCGGCGTGCCAGGTAGACCGCGCCGAAGGAGCCCTTGCCGAGCACCTGAAGGAGGAGGTAGGGGCCCAGCCGCTCGCCGGGCGCGGGAGGGGAGCCGGGGGGCTGCTCGGTGCGGTGCGTGCTCTCCGTGCCGAGGGGGAGCGTCCCGCTCCGACCGGTCGGCGCCGGGCGAAGGGGGAAGCCGTGCGTCCCCGCACGAGAGTCCGCGGCGTTCACGGCCGGCCAAGCCCGCGACGAGGGCGGCGGAGGCTCTCCGGGGGAGAGGGCGCCGCCGCAGGCCGGGCAACGCAGCGCGTCGAGTTGGGAGAGCGAGGAGGAAGGGTAGCGGGACCTGCAGCCCTTGCAGGAGAATGAGAGAGCCGCGAGCTCCGCGAGCAAGGAACGCAAGGTGGCGGCCGGCAGGAGGCGACGGCGCGCAATGGCCTCTGCCAGCGGTCCCTGGTCCCGCAGGGCGTGCAGTTGGGAGCGGTCGAGAAGGCGCCGCGCGAGGGCGAGCGAGGCGAGCGCGTGGTCCAAGGCGCCGGGCAAGGGCGAACCTCCGCCGGCGAGGATAGCAGTCCTCTGCCGCTCGTCAGCGTCCGAGGAGGGAACGCAGGTCCGGCTCGTTGGGGTGTCGGCGCTCGAAGGTGGTGGCCCAGAGCGACAAGTCCACCTCGGGGTCCAGGGCGACGGCGCGCCGCCAGTGTCCGAGGACCTCCTCGGCGCTGCTCCCTGAGCGGAGGGCGAGGACTCCCTGGAGGACGTGGACCATGGGGCGCTCGGGTTCCATCTGCGCGGCTTCTCCAATCCGCGCGGTCAGCCAGGCCTCCGCGAGTTTCCAGGCAGGGGGGGGGCGCATTCGTCCGAGGACGGCTTCGCAGTAGCCGACGCGTGGCAGCGCGGACTCGGTGAGGCCGAAGAGCGCATTGACCCGCTGGAGGAGCGCCCCGCCGCGGCGAGGACTCCAGTTGTGGGGAGAGCCCATTAGGTCGCTCGCACACCGGATGACGTCGGCCAAGACGAGGCGTGCGTCGCTGGCCCCGACGCGCTCGTAGGCTCGCGCAACCGCTCGGCGCACCCAGGTGCGCTCGGAGCTGGCCAGGGCGAGGACGGTCCACGCCCCCACGTGGTCGGGCGCCGTCTCGAGCAGCCGCCGGGCCGCCACGGCGGCGCGGGCGCGCTGGCCGCGCGCGAGGAGGGCCTCCGCCTGCGCGCAGCGTCCCTCGGCGCCTTCGGGGTCTGCGCGGGCGACGGCGCCGAAGGCGCGGGCGGCGCGCGCGCGAAAGCCTCTGCGCAGGAGCAGCTCCGCGCTCATGCGGTCGAGCCGAGGCGCGGGGGCCGCGGCGAGGGAGCGCGCTGCGGCCAGAGCTTCCTCTGCGGCGTCGTAGTCGTCGCGACCGAGGAGCAGCCGGGCGCGTTCGTAAGCGACGGGAGGAGAGTCCGGTGCAGCGACCCGCGCCGCGTCGAGCGCACGGCGCACGGTTGGGAGCGGATCGCCGCGGGCTGCGGCCAAGAGCGCGTCGCGAAGGGCGCTGCGCGCGGCCGCCGGGGCTCGTTCCCAGCGCGGGCGCAGCGCTGCCTCGAGCTGGGGAGGGAGTTCGCCCACGCGAATCCCCTCGCGGGTGGGGGAGGCCTTGCCGGGGAGGCTCGCCGCCCGGCGCTTCGCCTCCTCGAGCAATCGGGAGCGCGCGCCGCGGTGGAGGTACTCGGCGAGGAGGTTCCGCAGTCCGCCGGGGTCTTCGCGGTAGAGTGCCGCGAGTTCGCTTCCTGCCGCGTTGTGGTCTCCTTGACCGAGGCGAGCCAGCGCCCAGAGGACTCTCGCTCGTGCGTCCTCGGGCTGTCGCTCGCGCAGCCGCTCCGCGGCTGCCAAGGCCCCTGCGCCGTCCTTGGCCAGCAGGCGCAGGCGAGCGAGCGCTCGCAGGCACCAGGGGGCGGGCGTCGGCTCGGTGAGCTTCCGCGCCCGCTCGGCGATTTCCAAGGCGCCTTGGGGGTCCTCGCTGGCCCGTAGGGCGACGAGGCAGCGGAGGCGAAGGACGCGAGGCCACTCGGGAGCGCGGGCGGCGAGTTCTTCGAGCAGGGAAGGGAGGCGCTTCCTGTCGCCCTCGAACAAGGCCAGCAGGGCCTGGAGGCGTCGGCCGGGGATCCATGAGGGGGCGAGGCGCACCGCGTCGTCGGCCGCACGCCGTCCGCCAAAGAAGTCGTTGTTCGCCAGAGCCAGGCAGGCGCGCGCCGACGCGCCCACTGCGCCGACCGGGTCTCGCGCGGCGAGTTCCTCGCAGCGGGCGAGGAACTCGTCCTCCCGGTCGAGTTCTTCGAGTGCGAGCGCGGCGAGGAACTCTGCCTTCAGCCCCAGCCGTTCGTCGTGGCGTGCGAGGTCGGGAGCGATGCGGATCACGTCTTCGTAACGTCCCCGCAAGTAGAGGTAGCGGAGGCGCTCCCAGCGGAGGGAAGCTTTGCGGTCTGGGTCGAGAGCGCGCTCGATGGCGGTGGCGTAGGCGCGCTCGGCCTGCGCGGAGTAGCCGGGGGCGCGCGCCTCCGCGCGAGCGCGCGCCGTGAGCCGAGCGATCTCGAGACGGTGTGCGAGGCGAGCCAGGCGTCGTTTCCGCTTGGGGTCATCGCGCACCTCGGCTTCGAGGGCGGTCAGGCGGCGGGCGAGGTCTTCGAGGTTGGGCGTCGGGCTTTCCAGCTCGGCGCTCAATGCTTTCAACTCTCGGTCGTGTTCGAGGTCCGCGAGGCGGTCCTCCACGCGCGCGGTCAACTCGGGGTCGCCCGCAGCGAGTTCGAGGCAGGCGCGGACCGCTGCGGCGTCTGCATCGGGGCGGGCGAGGACGGCTTCGGCCTCAGCGCGGCGTTCGGCGCGCGCGTGCGCACGCCAGAGCGCCCAGACGGTCAGCGGAAGGGCGGCGCAGAAGAGCGCCACCGCGGCGACGAGCGCGAAGTGCCAACGGTTCGCACGGCCGCGGCGGTGCTCCGGGGGGAGGGCGTGGGGGGCCTTGCCCTGCAGCCAGCGCTCGAGGTCCAGCGCGAACTCTTCCATGGAGGCGTAACGCTGTTGCAAGTCCTTGGCGAGCGCTCGGGAGACCACCGCGTCCAGGGCCCGAGGGACCTGGCGTCGCCGCTGACTGGGCGGAGGGGGGTCGGCCTGGCAGATGCGTTGGGCCAAGAGGAGGGCGGTTTCCGCCACGAAGGGGCGCTCTCCCGTCAGGCACTCGTAGAGGACGACCCCGAGGGAGAAGACGTCCGCGCGGTGGTCGAGGTCTTTGGCGCCTCCCCCGCGGAAGGCTTCGGGCGCCATGTACGAGGGGGTGCCGAGGAGGGTGCCTGTCCGGGTGAGCGAGCGCTGCAGGGCGCGGTCGCGGGCGAGCCCGAAGTCCGTGATGCGGGGGCGGTCGCTGCCGAGGATGATGTTGGCTGGCTTGAGGTCGCGGTGCACGATGCCGGCGCGGTGCGCTTGGTGCAGGGTGCGGGCCAGCTTGGCGATCAGCTTGGCGGCCTCTCGCGGGGAGAGGGCGCCGTCGCGTCGGAGGCGCTGTTCGAGGGTCTCCCCCTCGCAGTATTCCATTGCGTAGTAGTAGTGGTTTCCCTGTCGGCCTACTTCGTAGACCCGCGCGATGCCGGGATCGTCGAGCTTGCTGGCCACCGCCGCTTCGAGCCGGAAGCGGCGCAGGTCCTCTTCGTCCGCGAATTCCGCGTCGAGGAGCACCTTGACGGCGAACTGGCGGGCGAGCCCCTTGCGCCGAGCAAGGTAGACCACTCCGTTGGCGCCCCGGCCGAGTTCCTCGATGAGTACGTATTCCCCCAGCGCGCGCTCCGCGGCCCCGCCGACGGCCTGCAACGCACCGGTGGAGGGTGGCCCCGTGTCGACGCCGCGCGGGACGCGGTCGCTGCCGGTTCGCGGCGGACCGGGTGGACGATCCAGCGAGGAGCCCTCCGCGAATTGGAAGGGATCGGCACGGTCGCCGACCGAGGGGACTGGCTCGCTGGCGGAGTCCGCGGGGCCGCGAGGTCTCGCGGACGCGGCGACGTCTCCGGTGCCTGCCGGCGCGGTGCCGTCGGCCGAAGGCCGGCGGCGCTCGGGGCGCAGCGGCGCGTCGCAGCGGGGGCAACGCAAGGAGGCCAGGGCCGCCAGCGAGTCGTAGCCGTAAGCGCGCGCGCAGGGGTCGCAGCGATAGGCCGCGCGGACGACCTCGCGCAGAGCCTTCGAGACCGCGCTCGGAGGGAGGAGACCGCGCTCTGCGATCCTTTGGGCGAGGGGAGCGCCTGCCTGCCCTGCGGGGACGGCGTCCGCGAGGCCGCGGAGGTCTGCCGCGCGCAACAGACCGAGCTGGGTGACCAGCCAGGCGAAGGCTTCGTCTTGCGCCGTCAACCCGTCGACTCCCTCGGTCCGCCTTTCAACCTACCAAGGAGCGCCGCGCCGCGCCGCCCGAGGGCCGGGGCCGCGTCGAGGAGGGAGGAGCGCGTGCAGTGGGCGCGACGCGCGGTTCAGCCCGCGGCCTTCCTTTGGAGGTCCTGCCGTACTCCCAGAGGCCCCAGAGCGCGCGCTGCGGCGAAGCTGCCGGTTAACTCGGTGTCCTGCTTGGGCCTGGGCTCCGCCGGGGAGAGAGGGGACCCAGCTCGCAAACGCCTGTCGGCGCGTGCCGTAACAAGGCCGAACCCCGCCAGGAAGGCCCAGACCCGAGGAAGTTCCCATGCGCGTTTCGACCCTCTTTCCCCTCTTCGCCCTTCTCTGCGGCCTCGCGCCCGCAGCCCAGGCCGGGCCCGAGCCCTACGTCCGCTTCCAGAAGGGCGAGGGGCAGGCCGCGGCGTTGCAGACGGCCGTGGCCCACTTCGAGCACCCCGAGAGCAAGGTCGAGATCATCCTCTACGGCGTCGTGCACATTGCCGAGGCCGACTACTACGCGGCGGTCCAGCGCGATCTCGACAGCTACGACACGGTGCTCTTCGAGGGCGTGGCGCCGGGCAAGGACGGCGCGCAGGTCGGTGGCGGCGCCTTGGGCGACATGCAGAAGCTCATGGGCGAGATGCTCGGACTGGGCTTTCAGAAGGACGGGATCGACTACACCCGCTCGAACCTCGTGCACGCCGACATGAACGCCGACCAGCTGCGGGAAGCGCTGGGAGGCAAGGAATTCAACCCCCTCGGCGCCTTGGGCGGAGGCGAGATGTTCCAGCGGATGGCGCCCATGCTCAAGAACCTGGGGCCCATGCTCAAGATGTTCCGGGGCACGCCCATGCAGGACAACATGAAGCGCATGCTCGCCCAGCAGATGACCGGCGCCGACCTCTCCCGCGTCATGCCCAAGGAAATGGCCCAGGCGATCCTGCTGGAGCGCAACAAGGTCGTCATGCAGGTCTTGGAGCGCCAGCTGGCGAAGCAGAAGGACGGCACGATCTGCATCTTTTACGGCGCGGCCCACAACCCGGACTTCGAGGAACGCCTCACCGCGCTCGGCTGGCGGCGAACCGCCAAGCGCTGGATGAGCGCCTGGAAGATCGCCGGCGGGGTGGGTCCCGATGAGGCTCCGCTCCCGCGCTCGCCGAAGGTCCCCACCGTCTCGACGGGGAAGCTGCGCACTCCGGGTCTCGAGCACGTGCGGGTCGGGAAGAAGCCCGTGGGCGAGCGGCCGGCGCCGGTCCCCGCCGCGCCCGCGGGGGGCGACGGCGCGGAGGACGAGGGCCCGCGCTGGTTCTGAGCGCGGTCGCCCGCGCGGCGTTCCCTGCGCGGTTCGGCTGACGCGGGCGGGGCTGCGGCCTCGGGCTCGCGATCGGTCGCAAGCGTTCGGCGGCCCGGCGTAGAGGCGTCGGGCCGCCGCTCCGTTCCGGATGCGGTCGGAGGTGCGGCCGCCTCTCGGTTCAATCGGGGGAGTCGCTGCCGTCGCCGTCGTGGAGGGAGCGAAGGTGTGCGGCCGCGTCGGGGGGCGCGGGTCGGGTCTCGCGGCCTCGGCGACGAGGGGAAGCCCAGGCGCGGCTGTCCTCGATGAGTTCCTGTCGGGCCGCGGCGAGCTCGCGGATGCGGAGGTCGCGCTCCTCCAACTCGCGCAGCAGCGCGCCGCGCTCCGCCCGCAGCTTGGCCAGTTCTTCTTCGCGGGCGTCGAGGCGGGCGCGGGTTTCTTCGAGTTCGGCCGCGGCGGCGTCGGCGCAGGCCTCGGGCGGCGCCGCCAATGCCTGGGCGAGGCGGCTCCGGAGGCGGTCGACTTGCCCCTGAAGTTCCCGGGCGCGGGCCTCGGCCGCCGCGCGGGCTGCTCGCTCTCGTTCGAGCCGCTCGTCGACGTCGGCCGGGGCTGCTCGGAGCGCGCGCAGTTCGTTCTCGGCGACGGCCAGGCGTTCCGCGGCCCGCCGACGCTCCGTTTCGGCGCGCGCGGCCGCTGCCTCGGCTTCGGCCGCGCGCGCAGCAGCCGCCTCGGCCGCGCGTGCGACATCCCCCGCAGTCGCTTCGTCCAGGGCCTCGCGTAGGGCGTCGCGCTCGGCGCACGCGCTCTCCAGGGCCCGCCGACGCTTGGCGAGGGAGCTGCGAAGGGCCGCGACCTCTTCGCGCGCCGCGCGCAGTTCCTCCGCCAGCGAAGCGGCGTCGAGCCCCTGCGTCGCCTCCTGGAGGAGGGCCAGCCGCGCGCTGGCGCTGCGGCGCGGGCTGGGGGCCTCCCAACGGAGGGTCGCCTCGACCTCTCCGAAGCGGAGGCGATCTCCCGGAGCGAGGACGCGGGTCTCTCCCGCGGCGAGGCGCCTGCCGTTGACGAAGGTCCCTTCGCGGGAGCGCTCGTCGCGGATGGCGTAGCCCTCCCCGTGGCGGCGGAGGAGCGCGTGGCGGAAGGAGACGGTGCGCGCGACCAGACGAACCGCAGCGCGGCGAGCACCGCCGACGTCCCAGGCGTCGCGGGCCTCGTCGAGTTCGAGGACGGTTCCCGCGAGCGGCCCGTTGCGGAACTCGAGGCTGGGCATGGTGGGGATTCTACTGTCCGGGTTCGGGGCGCGCGCCAGGCTCGCGTATCATGCCGCCCCATGCGCGGCCGTTCCCTTTGCCTCCTCACCCTCGCCCTGGCTTCCGCGGCGCCCGCGAGCGCGCAGACCAAGGGCCTCGACCTCGAGTCGTGGATCGTGATCGAGGAGGAGGAGGCGCCCGAGCCTCCCTTCTTCCAGGCGAGCGTGGGCTTTCTCTCCTGGGTCGAGGCCCAGACGAACCTGCGCGCCGACAAGGACGGCGTGCGCGGCACGCGCCTCGTCGACCTGGAGGAGGAACACGGGCTCGACGAGCAAGGGATCGGGCCCTGGGCGGAGTTGAGCCTCGGCGGCGCGGTGCGGGGAGGAGCCGATGCTGCCTGGGTTTACCGGGGCGGGCACTTCGAGCCCCAACGGGGGCCCGTCCTCTTCGACGGGGCTCGGGTCGCGGGGCGGAACGACCTCCTGCGCACCGAACTCACGTTCTTCACCGCCTCGGGCTTCGTGGAGTGGGACTTGTTGGTGGGGCGCAGCTACCGCCTGGGTCTGCTCGGCGGCACTCGTTACTTTCGCCTCGACGTCGATTTGCGGGCCTTCGGCGCGCGGGGATCGCGACAGGAGTCCGCGCGGGGAGAGCTTTTTTCGCCCTACTTCGGCGGGCTGATCGAGCTGTTGCCCTTTCCCTACTTCTCGGTCCTGGTGCGGGCGCAGTTCATGAATTGGAGCTGGTCCAGCGTGGGCCTGCGCGAAGCGCGTTTCTTCGAGTTCCGCCTCGGGGCGAAGCTCTGGCCTTGGCCGCGGCGGCTCTCCTTGGGGGTGGAGTTTCGCTTCCTCTCCCTGCGCGCCTCGGGGCGCGAGGCCCGGAGCGCCGACTCGCTCGAACTGGCCCTGGCGGCGAGCGGAGCGGTGTTCTTCTGCGAAGTCGCCTTCTGAACCCGCGCTTCGCCGGCCGAGGGGCGGTCGGCGGGGGTGGAGGGC
>RFHU01000328.1 GCA_003695705.1 Planctomycetota bacterium | reverse complement strand
GCGGAGGGCGAGCCGGGCGGGGGGGCGCAGGTCGGCCGAGCGGAAGAGGGGGACCACCACCCAGGCGAGGAAGAGGCAGACCAAGAGGACCGCGCCGATGGTCGCCAGGCCTCCGACGGTGATCGTCCACGTGGCCACGAGGTTGGCCAGGTGGACGCTCTTGCGGGTGGTGCGCTCGCGGCGGCGACCGGTGAAGGAGCTCGGCATGGTCTCGGGAACGTGCCGCGGCGCGGCGAACGGGGCGGGCCGCAGCCTACCCCCTCGCCGCGCCGCGGGAAAGGGCGCGCTACTTGTTGTTGGCGCCGAGGTCGATTCCGACCTTGGCGAGGTCGCGCTGGGCGATGGGGTAGGCCACGGGCAGGTAGCCGTCCTTGATCACGACTTCTTGCCCGGCCTTGCTGTAGACAAGGCGGAGGAACTCGCGCCGCAGGGGCTCGAGCTGGGTGCCGGGGGCGTAGTTGACGTAGAGGTAGAGGAAGCGAGAGAGGGGGTAGGTGCGCACGTTCCCTGGGGCGGGAGCCGCCTTGGGCCCCGAGCCCTTGGCGAGGGGCACCACGGCCACGTCGGCGGTCTTGTAGCCGATCCCGCTGTAGCCGATCCCGAACTTGTCGCTGGCGACGCCTTGGACCACGGACGAGCTGCCCGGCTGCTCCTTGACCGAGTCCTTGTAGTCGCCCTTGAAGAGGGCCTTCTTCTTGAAGTAGCCGTAGGTGCCCGAGGCCGAGTTGCGCCCGTAGAGGCTGATCGGCTTGTCCTTCCACTCTCCGGTGAGGCCGAGGTCGCCCCAGGTGCGGATGTCGGTGGGGTAGCCGCCCTTGCGCGTCTTGCTGAAGATCGCGTCGACCTGCTGCAGGGTCAGGCCGGTCTTGGCGATGGGGTTGTCCTTGTGCACGTAGACGGCGAGCATGTCGATGGCCGTGCGCAGGGCGGTGGGCTTGTAGCCGAAGCGGCGCTCGAAGGCGTCGATCTCCTCCTCCTTCATGGCCCGGCTCATGGGACCGAAGTTGGAGGCCCCGGCGATGAGGGCCGGCGGGGCGGTGGAGGAGCCCTTGCCTTCGATCTCGATGCTCACGTTGGGGTAGTAGGAGGCGAACTTCTCGCCCCAGAGGGTCATGAGGTTGTTCATGGTGTCCGAGCCGACGCTCTTGATGTTCCCCGAGACGCCCTGGACGGGGGCGTAGTCGGGCAGGCGCGGGTCGACGCGGACCTGGGCCTGGGCGAGGTCGGGGGCGCCGAAGAGCGCGGCGCCGAGGGCGAAGAAGGCGAGTCGTCGGTTCATGAAGGGGTCCTCCGTAAGGTGGGGTCGGAGTATGGGACCGGCGCGTAAGGATTCAACAAAGATCCCCGGCCCGGGCCGCGGTCCGGCGCGGCGCTCCTAAGTCCCGTCCGGCCGAAGTCGGTCTCCCGCCGGGGGAGCGGCGGCGGGGTGCGGGCCCAAAACGAAGCGGGGGCCCACCAAGCGGGCCCCCTTCGGGTGGGTGCAGCGGCGGGGGGCGAGGCCCAGCGGCCTCTGCCCCCTCGCGGTTTCTCAGAAGAAGAAGGCGAGGCGTCCCAGGACTCCGTGGTCGTCGACGTGCCGGTGGCCGCGGCTGTCCATGTAGCCCTGGCTGTCGAAGTGGCTGTAGGTGTAGTTGAGGCTGAAGCGCACGTTCTTCCACATGTACCAGTGGAAGGTGGTCGCGACGGCCCGCAGGCGGTCGACGCCCGCCGCGTAGCCGCGCTTGACGGTGCTGGGGTCGACGAACAGCTCTTCGTAGCGCACCGAGATCTGGAAGGCGCCCAGGCCGAAGGCCTTGGTCTCGGGGTCGTAGAAGGGCTGCTTGGGGGTGACCTTGGCCCCGTCGTGGGTCTGCTTGAGGGTCTCGCCCGTGAGCACGTAGGTCACGTCGACGAAGTAGGACCAGTTGAGGAGGTTGTCCTTGCGTCCGGTAATGTCGTTGAAGACTTCTTCGTGGTAGTCGCCGTTGGCTTCGCCCTTGATCTCGAAGGGGCCCTGGGAGAAGCGGAAGCCGCCGCCGAAGCGTTGCCGGCGACCGAGGGAGTGGTTGTCGATGGTCCCGTCGCCGTTCAGGTCCCGCTGGTAGGTAATGAACTTGCTGAAGTGGTTGCCGACGGTCTTCATGTCGGCGGGGCCGGTGTGCTTCCGGTTCGTGGGCGAATAGATGTAGTTGACGGAGAAGGCCAGGTTCCAGTTGCCGAAGGGGGTCAGCTCGATGCGCGCGGCGGTGTCGGGGTCGTCGTCGGTGTCGACTTTCTTGTTCTGTCCTTCGCCGTCGATGAAGGCGAGCTGGTAGCGGACGAGGTCCGCGAAGTTGCCGCGGAACATGATTCCAATGTCCCGTTGCCCCACGATGCTCGCCACGTGCACCGACCGCTCGGGGTGGTTGAGGTACTTGGAGGAGTTGAGGCGCTCGTCGCTGTAGGGGAGGAGGAACTGGCCGGCGCGGAGCGCGAACTCCTTGCAGAAGCGGAGTTCCAGGAAGGCGTTGCGGGCGTCGGCGTCGCTGGTGTGGCTGAATTCGAGGCCGAAGTCGTAGTAGAGGCGTTCCCAGAGGTGTCCTTTGAACTCGACGCGGGCGCGCCGTACGTGGAAGTCGTCGTTGAAGTCGCGGCGGTTGAAGACGTAGCGGCCGTCGACCTGAATGCGCACGCGCACGTCGAGGCGGAAGTTCTTGTCGGCGCTCTCCACGTAGAAGAGGCCCAGGCGGACCTTGTCGGTCCAGGAATCGTCGTCCTTGGCGGCGTCTTCGTTGGCGGCACTCTCTGCGGCGGCGGTCGCCTCGCCTTCGCCGCCTAGGGCCGAGAGCTTCGCCTTGACCTCGTCGAGTTCCCGCTGCTGGGCCTCGAGGCGCGCCTCGAGGTCGGCGGTGGAGGGGGCGGATTCCTGGCCGAGCGCCAGCGATCCCCAGGCGAGGAGCGCGAAGAGCGCGGCCGTGCTCGTGCGAGTCATTGCTTCCTTCCTGTCGGAGAAGAGGTGGCGCGGCGCCCGAGGCGCCGAGCCGGGGTGAGGGAGAGGGGTTGCCCCGCCGGGCGCGGGGCGAGCGGCGGACCTTGGCACGCTGAGATCAAGGGCGCGCAAAGGAAGGTGGGCTGGCTGCGTCCGCGGGGCCCTCTGCCGGCCGGGGGATGGGCGGCGCGGGTTGCGGAGTGCTTTGCTCCGCTTTGGGCGGCTCCCCGGCGCGGAGGGGAGGGGCGTCGCGAGGAGGCGAACGCGGGGCGCGGGAGGGAGGTCCGTCGGAAACAGGGGGCGAATTCTGCGTGGAGCGCTGCGGAGTGGCAGCCCACTTCCCGGTGGCGCCGACGCGGCGTCGTCCGAGGGGGTTCTCGGAGGGGGCGGCGGGCTCGAGGGGCACGACGGTACCTCCACCGTACGAGGCAAGAACCCTCGCATCCGGGGCGGACAGAAAACAGGCTGATCGTAAGTTTTCGATTGGAGGAACGGGGTCCGATTCGTCCGCAAGGATCGGTTCGCCGGGCCGAGGCGGCGGCCTGCTCCGTCTCGTCCTCCGCGCCCCGGGGGGGGCGTGGGCGTTCAGCGGGAGCGCAGGGAGACGTCGTCCCAAAGGACGCGCAGGCGACGGCCCCGGGCGGCCAGGGCGTCGAGGAGGGCCGCCGAGGTGTAGAGCTTCATGGGGTTGAGGTGGGCGAAGCCGTCGGGGGCCGGGTCGTCGGGGTGCCGGGTCGCGCCGACGACCTCGCATACGCGCTGCCAGGGGTGGCCTTCGGGGCGCAGCCAGAGCGCGAGGCGACCGCTCTGCGGTCCGCCCTCGCGGACCCAGAGGCGCAGGCCGATCCAGCGCCGCAGGGGCAGCGGCGCCTTTGGGTCCTGACGCTCCCAGAGCGTGCGGAAGCGGTGGCCTTCTTGGACCTGCGCACGGACCGCGAGGGAGAGGCCGACCTCGGGGCCGGGCGAGGTCTTGACGACGTTGAGGGAGACGCGGAAGGGGTATTCCTCCCGCCAGCCGGCGTTGTTCCAGAATTCGCACAGGGTGAGCCAGCGAAAGCTCTGCTGGGCGCGGGCCAAGAGGTCGAAGCCTTCGTCCAGGTAGAAGCGCAGGCCCAAGACGAACTCGCGGAGGCCCTGGTTGCCGTAGAGGTTGGCCTGCACGCGCCCCTTGGGACCGCCGCGCGCAGGAGGGACGTTGGGCTCGGCCAGCACGAATTCGAGGACCCGGTTTTCGGGGTTCGTGGGGTCGGAGACCAGCGCCGCCCAGCGTTGCGCCGGCGTGCCGCCCTGGTATTGGATCGAGAAGCGACCGAGCAAGGGGCCCTTCTCCAGGTCCGCTTCCCAGTCGCCGGGGTCGGGGGCCACGGACCGGTCGCGGCCGACGAGGTCCCCCGAGAGGGCGTTTCCCGCGAGCAGGCGCACGTCGGGCTCGAAGCCCGAACGGAACAGCAGCCGCCAGCCCTCCGCGGCCTCGTCCGGGGGACCGCCGTCCGGGCGCGCCTGCGCCGGCGACGAGGGCGCGGCGGCGGGGACGGGCGGCGCGGGCGGTCCTCGCCTCTTGGGGCAGCCCGCGGCCAGGAGGACGCATGCCGCCGGGGCCAAGGCCCTCGCGAGCCAGGGCAACGCGGAGGCAGGTCGGGGGCGGGGCGCACGCACTCCGTGATCGTGGCGGTCCCGCCGTCGGCGCGCCAGCCGGCGGCCCGGGGCCGACGGTTGCGCGCGCCGCTCCGCGAGGGAGCCCCCCAAGGAGCCGCGCGGGGTGCTAGAACGGGCGCGTCCCTGCGGCGCTTGGTTCGCGCTCCGCAGGCGAGGGAGGTGTTCGCGTGCCGCAGACGATCCAGGGCGAGACGATCTCCGACTTCCGCAGCGACACGGTGACCCGACCCACGCCGGCAATGCGCCGGGCCATGGCCGAGGCCGTGGTGGGCGACGACGTGCTCGGCGACGACCCCACCGTGCAGGAGCTCGAGGCCCTCGCGGCGGAGGCCTTCGGCATGGAGGCGGGGCTGTTCACGCCCTCGGGGAGCATGGCCAACTTGATCGCGGCCAAGGTGCACACCCGGCCGGGCGACGAGGTCTTGGTGGAGGCCTTCGGGCACGTCTACAACAACGAGGCCGCCGGGCTGGGGTCGGTGTGCGGTGTGCTGACCCGAACCCTACCGAGCGATCGCGGGCTGATCGACCCGGACGACGTCGTCCGCTTCGCGCGGCCCGAGGAGAGCCTGCACAGCCCGCGCACGGCCCTCTTGGTGGTCGAGAACACCCACAACTTCCACGGCGGCCGCGTCGTGCCCGCCGCGCACCTGCGCCGGCTGCGGGAGGTCTCCCGCGAGCGGGGCCTGGCGCTGCACCTCGACGGCGCGCGCATTTGGAACGCGATCGCCGCGGGGGGAGGGAGTGCGCGCGACTACGGGGCGCTCGCCGACTCGCTCATGTTCTGCTTCTCGAAGGGTCTGGGGGCGCCCATCGGTTCGGTCCTCCTCGGCTCGGCCGAGTTCGTCGCCCGCGCCCGGCGGGTGCGCAAGACCCTCGGCGGCGGCATGCGGCAGGTGGGCGTGATCGCCGCGGCCGCCCGGGTCGCCTTCGAGACCGGGCGCGAGCGCCTCGCCGAGGACCACGCCAACGCGCGCGCCCTCGCCGAGGGGGTCGCGGAGATCCCCGGCGCCCTCGTCGACCCCGCCGCCTGCGAGACGAACATTCTCTTCCTGCGCACCGAGCGGGGGCCGGAGAGTTACCCCGAGCTCCAAGAGGCGCTGCGCGCCCACGGCGTGTGGGCGATCGCCTGCGGAGACCTCGGCGTGCGCTTCGTCACCCACCGCGACGTGGACCGAGGCGACGTGGAGCGCGCCTTGGCCGCTCTGCGCGAAGAGCTCCCTCGCCTCGGCAGGGCGTAGCCGGGTCTGCAAGGACGTTCGGGCCAGGCCGCGCGCCGCCCGAGAGCTCTGGGGGGAGGCCCTCAGCGGGGCGCTAGCCAGAGTGTGCGGGCTTCGCCAGTGGAGAGGTCGCAGCGAGCGCTACGCACAGGAGCGGCTGCAGCGGCCGCGGTCGCGCTGCGCGTGCGAATCTTCGCGGCGCCCGCGAGCTTCTCCAGCACGGTCCAGCGCGCGGAGACGCGCGCCTCGGGTTCGGGGAGGCCTCGCAAGGAAAGGCTCTGTCCCCATGCCGCGGCGCGGTTTCGCGACCAGGTTTCGCACACGAAGTCCTCGCCGGCCACGGCCCTCGGTACGTCCAGGGCGAGGGAGCCGGACCCCTGCGCGAGCGCGGTCAGGCCGTCTCCGTCGGCGGCAGCGCGGCCCGTGGCGGGGAGGATCCAGGCGCGGAGTCGCATGCTCGGGGCCATGCTCTCGAGGAGTGCCCGCCCGGCCACGGCGCGCTGCTCCGGAGTTCCACGCAGGCAGAAGAAGCCGCCTCCCCAGAACGCGCGCGCTCCCGAGGCGGAGCACCGGCGCCTCCATGCCTCGAGGCGGTCGTTCGTGCGGGAGTGCGTCGGCTCGTCTTGGGGCGAGTCCTGGGCGTTGCCGTCTTCGAAGACGAAGCCCTCCGCGTCTTGGGGCGAGTCCTGGGCGTCGCCGTCTTCGAAGACGAAGCCCTCCGCGTCTTGGGTGGAGGCTCCGTCGCCCTCGCTCTTCGCCGGCGGGCGCAGCGCCGTGGCGTGGCCTCCGGTGTCCGGCGCGAGCAGAGCTTCGGCGTCCAGGACTTCGACGTCTTCCTGAGAAGGGCGCGGTGGGTCGAGGCTGCTGGCTCGCACGAAGAGGCCGCGTGCGCGCCCGCCGAAGTGCAGCCAGGCGATCGGAGTCCAACGCGCCCTTCGAGCGATCACGCTCCCCGCGAGGCGCACGAGGCGGCTCCCCCCTTGCTCTGCGGGAGCGAGGGTCTCAAGGCGAAGGCGCAGGCGGAGTCGATCCTGGGGCAGGCGCGCCCAGCGGACGGCTACCACGGTGGCTCGTTCCAGTCCTTTTCTCCCTCGGGTGTCCGCGCTCGCGGTTCGGGCAGTGCGCAGTGCTCCCTGGGGGGCGGTCAATGCGACTTCGAAGAGGACCTTGCCCGGGGAGCTCTGCGGGCCTTCGCTCTCGGCTTGGGCCCGCTCGGCAGACCCGAAGGGCTCAGGCCACTCGACCAGGCGCACCTCGATCCGCTGCCGTTCGTGGCGAGCACGCTGTAGCGTGCGCAGGCAGGAGGCCAGCGCCTCGATGGCCTCGGGGGCGCCGCGGGCCACCAGCCGTGGCGCGGGGGCCCGCCCCCCAGGGGGGGAAGCCGAGCGGTCGCGTTTCAAGTCCTTTGCGTGGGTCAGAATGCACTCCGCGCCTGCCGTGCGGTAGCGGACGAGTTCGCCCAAGAGGCCGGCGATCTCTGCGGCCCAGCGGGCGGAGGGCTCCTTCGCCGGGGCAGGGTCTAGGAAGGGGTCGGCGCGCAGTTCGGGCGGGAGCAAGCGCAACCGCGCGTCCGTGCCGTCGGCGGGGAGCGCCAGGGGGGCAAGGTCAATGGTCCGTTCGACAACGTCCCCGTCGCCTCCTAGGGCGAGCCCGCCGTTCGCCAAGACGGCCGTGGACGCCAAGGCCGCGAGCCCGCTGCGGCTTCGCCGGTGCATGAGATCCTCCTCCGTTGAGTGAACGCCTCGCCCATCCCTAGGGGCCAGGGGCGTCGAACGGTCGGAGAAAATTCCGCTCGCGAGCGCGGCCGCGCTCGCGAGCACGCTGCAGGCCAGGAGGTGAGCAAGACCGGCCGTTGCCGGGCGGGGCCGAAGGGCGCTGCGAGCCGCCTGCAGCGCTTCTCGCAGCGCCGTCGGGTCGCGCGGACGGCGGTCGGCTCGCCCCTCCAGGCAGCGCCCTACGATTCCGGCAAGGGGCCTGGGGACGCGCGCCTGCGCTGCGCGGATCTCCGCTCGCCGGTCGGGCGCGGAGGGGTAGGGATCCCGCCAGGGGTTTCGCCGCAGTCGCTCCCAAGCGCTTTCGTCTCGCCAGGGGAGGAAGCCGGTGAGGGCGAAGAACAAGATCCCCCCGACTCCGTAGACGTCAGCCCGAGCATCCACCGAGCGGCTGTTGAGAAGCTGCTCGGGGGGCATGGTGGCGCGGGTCCCCAGCGCTTGGCCATCGCGAGTGAGGTCGTGTTCGCGTTCGCTGGGAGAGCGGCTGACGAGGCCGAGGTCGACGAGAACGGGCGTCCCGTCGGGCCTCAGGACGACGTTTGCAGGCTTCACGTCGCGGTGCACCAGACCGCGGTTGGCGAGTTCCTCGAGCGCGGAGGCTAGCGCCAGGGCAAGATCCAGGGCTTCGAGAGGGGAGAGCGGTCCGTCTTCGGCCACCCTGCGCGAGAGGTCGCGACCGCCCACCAATTCCATGACGGCGCAGGGGCGTCCCCGGTCGTCGCGGACTCGATCGAGGAGGCGCACCAGGTGGGGGTGAGAGAGCTCGCCCAGCGTTCGCAGTTCGCGCTCCGCGCGAGCTCGCGCTTCGGGATCGTCGCAGGCATCTCTCCATACCTTGAGGGCGACTCGGCGGCCTTGAGCGTCCCTCGCAGCGTAGACCGTCGAGTGCCCCCCGGCTCCCAGGACGCCTTCGAGTGCGTAGCCCGCGACTCGCGGTGAGGCACTCGCGAAGGCGCCGCCTGTGACCGGCGGAGTCCCCTCAAGAGGGTTCGGCGAGGCTTCGGTCGAATGCGACACCCAGGTCTCCAAGGACCGGGTCGATTTCCTCTACTTCGAGTCCAGACGCTCGGGCGTACTCGCGGAGGACGGCGGCGAAGGAGGCGCCAATGCGCTCTACGCGTCGCCGCACGGCGCTCCGGGTCGTCCCCAGGAGCCGGGCGACCTCGGCGTTCGGGAGCGGGAAGGCGCCCTCGTCGCTCGGCCACTTGAGGTCCAAAACCGCTCTTTCGAGGGCATCACGCGCTGCCTCCCGCACGCGGGAACGGAGGGTCTGCAGGTATTCGCGTGAGATCATGCCTGCGAGGGGGTCTTCGCTTGGGGGGGACTCGCCGAGGGCGTCCAGCGAGGCCAAGGTCCGGCGACGATTCCGGGAGAGGAGGTCGCGGGCGTATCGCCAGAAACAGGTGGCCAGGAGGCAGCGAAATCGACCGCGGGCGGGGTCGTAGAGGCGGAAGAGCGGGACGCCTCCAGTGGCTGCGCGTTCGAGTTCCCGCGCGATGAAGCCCTGGGCTAGGTCCTCGGCCACGTCTTGGTCGACGCCGAAGCGCTGGCGCGCATAGCGCGCCAGGGGCGCCTGGTAGGCGCGGAAGAACTTCTCCCAGCCGCTTCCTTGGGTCCAGCCCTCGACGTCGGTCGTTGGGAACACAGCGCGACGATATACCAACACCGAGCAGAATGTCCTCCAGCAGGAGGCTCTCCTTGCGCACTGGCGCGGAGTCGCGCCTCATCTATGCTCGCAGCCCATGAGCGGGGCAAGAGGAGTGGTCCTCGTCCACGGCGGCGCCGGGGTCATGCGCAGCCTGAGCGGCGAGCGGGAGGCGGCTTACCGCGACGGCCTGGCCGTGGCGGCCCGGGCGGGGCGGGAGGCGCTGGAACGCGGGGAAGGACCGCTCGCGGCGGTGCTCGCCGCCGCTCGCGTCTTCGAGGCCTCGGGGGCCTTCAACGCGGGCCTGGGCTCGTGCCTTGACGAGGAGGGGGGCTACGGCCTCGACGCGGCCCTCATGCGCGGCAGGGACCGCGCTGCGGGGGCCGTGGGCGCGCTGACCGCCACCTACCACCCCGCCGACGTGTGCCTCGACCTGCTGCGGGAGGGGCGCCACGTGTTGCTCGTCGGGGAGGGGGCCGACGCGCGAGCCCGTCGCCTCGGTCTGCCGCCCTTGCCCGCTCCTCCCCCCGAGAAGCGCGCCGCCTGGGAGGCCCTGCGCGAGCGGTCCGCGGCCCGGCCTGAGGAACTCGGCTCGGTGGGTCGCCCCGACGACGAGGGCGCGGTCGCCGACAGCCAGGACACGGTGGGCGCGGTGGCCGTCGACGGCGAGGGGCGGGTGGCCGCCGCCGTTTCCACCGGCGGCATGTGGCTCAAGGCGCCGGGGCGGGTGGGGGACTCGGCTTTGGTCGGAGCGGGTCTCTTCGCCTGCGACGAGCTGGGCGCGGCGGCGTCGGCGACGGGGATCGGCGAGCGCATGATCCGCTCGGCGACCTGCGTCGTGGCCTGCCAGGTCGCGGCGCGAGAAGGGGCGGCCCGGGGAGCCCAGGCGGCGGCGGACGAACTCGAGGCCCGTTTCGGGCCGGGGTCGGGAGGCTTGATCGTCGTGGACCGCCGCGGCGAACTCGGCGTTGCCTTCAACACCCGCGGCATGGGCCGCGCGTTCGCGCGGGTCGGTGCGGACGAGGTGCCCGTGGCGGTGTGGCCCGAGGATGCCTTCCCGGTTACTCTGGCGCCGTGAGAGGAGGGGGCATGCGACGCTGCTTCGCCTTGCTCGTTGCGGTGGGACTCGCCGGCTGCGCGACGGCCAACCAGATTCACGACCAGCGCGAGGGACCGGCGGTCTTCGGCGGCCTCCGCTACGTGGTGGCCACCTTCGAGGCGGACCACACGAGCACGGGCGACTGCGTCATGGCCTGCCTCGACGCGCCGTTCAGCTTGGCCCTCGACGTGGCCCTGCTCCCCTTCTCGGCGATCAACGAGGCCTACGAGGGCGGAATTCGCGTCGAGAACGTGGAGCCGCCTCCCGTGGTTCGCTTCAAGCACGTCCGTCGCCCCGACGCACGTCCGGAGGACGCGCCGCTCACGATCCGGGGCCCCGAGGGCGTGCCGTCCGAGAGCGAGGCGACGAGCGAGCCCCTTGGGGGCGACGGCGAACCCACCGGAGAGGAGGGCGGCGACTGGGCCGAGCCCCCCTCGCCGCCTGTCCCCGATGCGGACGCGCCGCCCGCGGACGACCTGGGCGACTTGCCGCCGGCCGACGAGCCGCCGGCGGACGAGCTGGGCGACGCGCCGCCGGCGGACGACCTGGGCGACGCGCCGCCGGCGGACGACCTGGGCGACGCGCCGCCGGCGGACGACCTGGG
>RFHU01000327.1 GCA_003695705.1 Planctomycetota bacterium | reverse complement strand
GCGGAGGGCGGCGGGGGACGCCAGCCAGAGCGCGACGAGGCGCTCGGCGAGGAAGGTGTCGTAGCCGGCGAAGAGCTCGTCGCCGCCGTCGCCGCCGAGGGCGCAGGTGACGTGCTCGCGGGCGAAGCGGCACAGGGCGTAGGTGGGCACCAGGGAGGCGTCGGCGAGGGGTTGATCGAGGGCGGCGAGGGCCGCGGGGACGAGGTCGAGCAGGGCCCCCGGCTCGAGGACGCGCTCGGCGTGGCGCACGCCGAAGTGCGCGGCCACGCGGCGGGCGACCGCCGACTCGTCGAAGCTCGCCTCGCGAAAGCCGATGGAGAAGGTGCGCAGCCGCTCGGCCGGAGCCTCGGCGGCGGCCGCGGCGAGCACGGCGCTCGAGTCGACCCCGCCGGAGAGGAAGATCCCCAAGGGGACGTCGCTGACCAGGCGGCGACGCACCGAAGCGCGCAGGAGCCGCCACAGCTCCTCGGCGGCGGCCTCGGGGCCAAGCGCGCAGCCGCCGTAGCGGCGACGGTGGTAGCGCGAGACCCGCGCGCGGCCCTCCTCCCACACCAGGAAGCAGCCCGGCGGGAGCGCGCGGACGCCTCGGTGAATGGTGGTCGGCGAGGGGAAGCAGTCGAGGGCGAGGTACTTGGCCACGGCCGCGCGGTCGAGGGACAGGTCGAGCTCGTCGAGGACCCGCAGGGCGCCCAGCTCGGAGGCGAAGGCCAGGCCGCCGTCGGGGGTGCGTGCGGTGTAGAGGGGCTTCTGCCCGTAGCGGTCGCGGGCGAGGAACAGGCGACCCCGCTCCTCGTCCCACACGGCGAAAGCGAACATGCCGTTGAGGCGTTCGAGGCAGCCCTCTCCCCAGCGCTCGTAGGCGGCAAGGACGACTTCGCTGTCGCTGCGGCTGACGAAGGGTCGCTCTGAGGCGAGTTCGTCGCGGAGGGCGTCGGCGCCGTAGACCTCCCCGTTGTAGCTGAGCCAGCACGCGCGTGCGGGCGAGCGCATGGGCTGGGCGGCGCGCTCGCTGAGGTCGATCACCGCCAGCCGCCGGTGCCCCAGGGTGGCGGGGCCAGAGACCACCACGCCCTCGCCATCGGGGCCTCGGTGGCGGAGGCGGTCGATCATGGCCTGCACGAG
Organism: Planctomycetota bacterium; assembly: GCA_003695705.1. Taxonomy (GTDB): domain Bacteria; phylum Planctomycetota; class J058; order J058; family J058; genus J058. The sequence goes on along the minus strand of RFHU01000327.1, from coordinate 1,854 downwards.
CGCCCGGTCGTCGGGGCGCGGCCCCGAGGCGCGCACGATGCCAGCGATGCCGCACACGGGGGCTACCCTACCAGCGCCCCCACGCCACGCGCAGGCCGCGGGCCGCGGCTGATAGGATTCGCCCGTGGAACGGATCCTGGTCACCGGAGGCGCGGGCTTCCTCGGCTCGCACGTCTGCGAGCGCTTGCTCGCGCGCGGCGCGGCGGTGCGTGCGCTCGACGCCTTCGACCCCTACTACGACCCCGCGCGCAAGCGCCGCACCGCCGCAGCCCTCGCCGCACGCGGTGTGGAAGTCCGCGAGGGCGACGTGCTCGACCGCGAGGTCCTCGCGGCCGCGCTCGCCGGCGTCGACGCGGTGGTCCACCTGGCCGCGCGCCCCGGCGTGCGCGCGTCCATCGACGATCCGGAGACCAGCTTGCGAATCAACGTCCTGGGGACCCTTTCGGTCCTCGAGGGCCTGCGCCGCTCCGAGGTCCAGCGGCTGGTCTTCGCCTCGAGTTCCAGCGTCTACGGCGGCGACGCGGAGCCGCCCTTCCGCGAGGACGCGCCGGCCAACCAACCGCTCTCCCCCTACGCCGCGAGCAAGCGCGCGGGCGAACACCTCTGCGCCACCTACGCCACCCTCCACGGGCTCGGCGTCTTCGCGCTCCGCTTCTTCACCATTTACGGCCCCCGCGGGCGACCCGACATGGCGGTGGGGAAGTTCGTGGATCGCGCGCTCGCCGGCGAGCCCGTTCCCCTCTACGGGGACGGCTCGGTGGTCCGCGAGTTCACCTACGTCGACGACGCCGTCGAGGGCGTGCTGGCCGCCCTCGACCGCACGGCGCCGGGCGGCGGCTACGCCCTCTGCAACGTCGGCGGCGGCGCGTCCGCGAGCGTGCGCGAACTGATCGCGGCGATCGAAGACGCCGTGGGCTGCCCCCTGCGCGTCGAGCGTCGCCCGCCCGCCGCGGGCGACATGCCGGCCACCGGCGCCGACCTCGCCCGCGCGCGCGCGCTCTTGGGCTACGCCCCCCGCGTTTCCCTGGCGGAGGGGCTGGCGCGCACGGTGGCCTGGGCGCGCGCCGAGCGCGCGGCGCACGCGTCCGAATGAGCGCAGGCTCCCGCCCCGCGCCGGACGAAGCCCGCGCCGCCCGCGGCCTACCCCTCGCTGGCTCCACACCCTCCCCGGCGGACGCGGGGGGCCCCGCTCCGGACGGCGTGGCCGCCGCCCGGCCCCCGGGGCACCCAGGGGTCGAGCCTCCCTCGCGCCGAGGCCGCTCGCGCGACGCCGCCCGCGACCTCGCAGCCGGAGCGCAGGTCCACCTGCGCGGGGTCGCCTTCGTCGCCGGCGGCTTCGACGCGCCCGGCGGCATGGAAGGCCAGGCCCGCGGGCTCGCCGAGGCCCTGGCCCGGCGCGGGCTGCCCGTGACCTTCCTCACCACCGCGCCGCCCGGCGCGGGGCTCCCCCGGCGCGAGCTGCGCGGGCTGGTGGAGGTCTTCCGCTTCCCGGTGCCCGCCGCGGTCGACTGGCGGACCTCACTAGCCGCCTTCGAGCTCTTCGCCTGGGGCGTGCTCGCCGGGCGGCGGGAGCGGGTCGAGCTCGTCTACGGCGTCCACCACGAGACGGGCGCCCTCGCCGTCCAGCTCGCCCGGGCCCTCGGCCGGCCGTCGGTGGTCAAGCTCGCCTGCGCGGGCGAGCAGGGCGACGCCTTCGCGGTGTGCCGGCACCCCGAGCGCCGGCGCCTCTTGCGCGCCCTGCGCCGGGCCACGCGGGTGGTGGCGATCTCCTCCCAGGTCGCCGCGGAGGCCGAAGCCGTCCTCGGCCTCGACCCCGCGCGCCTCCTCCGCCTGCCCAACGGCGTCGACCTGCGC
>RFHU01000326.1 GCA_003695705.1 Planctomycetota bacterium | reverse complement strand
GGCCCACACCGCGCCCACCCCTCCCTCCTCGACCAAGGAAGCCGAGCGGACCTACCGACGCGCCGTGGAGCGCGCCCGCCGCCTGGCGGCTGCGGGCGAAGCGTGGGGGGGCATCGCCGCGGCGCTCGACGAAGCGCGCGCGCACAGCCGAACCGGGTCCGCCCAGGAATACCTCTTGGACCTCCTCTCCGCACGCCTCCGAATTGCCCGCGGGCGACACCGCTCGGCCTGCGAGAAGCTCGACGCCTTGCGCAAGCGCCTGCCCCCTGGGAAGGAGCGGGCAGAAGCCACCGCCCTCCTCGCCCTTGCCCGCTGGCGCGCGGGCGAACGGACGGAAGCCCGAAGGCGCTGGGAGGAACTGGCCCACGACGCGCACGCGGGGCCGTGGGCGCTCTGGGCTCGCGCACGCCTGCGCGGTCTGGACGGGCGCCGCACGGAGGCACTCCGCGCGGCGCGGGACGCGTGCGGAGTCCGCCCTGGGGAGCCCCTCTTCCAGATCGAACGCGGCCTCGCGGCCCTGGACGCGGACCTGACGCAGGAGGCCACCCGCAGCCTCGAAGACGCCGCGCAGCGCGCCCCCGGCCTGCCGCTCGCGCTGCAGGCCCTGGGCGCGCTGCGGCTGCGCACCGGCGACACCGCCGAAGCGCTGCGCCTCCTCCGGCGCGCCGCCGACCTGGAAGGACCGGGCGCACCGCGCGACCTCCGCTTGCTGCACGCCCTGGCCTCCGACCGCGCGGGCGCGCGAGTGAGCGCCCGCTCCTCCCTCGAAGCGCTCTTGGAGGAGGACCCCGAGGACCTCGACGTCCGTGTACACCTCGGAGCGCTCCTCGCGCACGCGGGCGCCACCGAACGTGCGGCATCGCTGTGGCGCGCGGCGCGCGCACAGGACCCCAAGCGCTGCCGCCGCTCGCTCGTCCGCTGGCACGACGAAGAGACCCTCGCCGCCTTCGACCGCCTCTCTAAGCGACCGGCGCCGGCCTCCGCTGCGGAGCGCCTCCCCCCGCTGGGCTCGGTGAACGAGGAGGCCCTGCGCGATCTCGCCCACCGACGCTGGCGGGACGTCTCCAAGCTCGCCCGCGTCGATCTCGAGAACGCTTTCCTCCGCCTCGCGAAGGGCGCTCCCTGGGACGAAGTCGAGTTCCTGTTCGAGCGCGCGCAGCGCGCGGCGCGGAAGTCGGCGACTCCTCTGCTCCTCGCCCTCGCCTCGTTCCAAATCGGTCGAGGCCGGATCGACGACGCACGCCGCGCCCTCGACGCGCTGCGCCGCAGCGAGCTGTCGCGGGAAGAACGCTCCCGCCTCGCCTGGCTCGACGCCGAGTTCGCACTGCGCCGCGGGCGCCTGGGGGAGGCCTTCGAGCGCTTCTCCGACCTGGCCGGTGCCTTCCCTGCACGGGCTTCGGCTGCGCGCGCCCAGGCGCAATGGCTGCGAGGCTCCTACGGCGAAGCCCTCGCCGCGGCGGACGCGGCCCTCGCAGAGCACCCGCAAGACGCCCCCAGCGCCGCGCTCCGCGCGCAGTGCCTCTTCGCCCTCGGCCGCCTCGAGGAGGCCCTGCAGGCCACCCGCGCGGCCTACGCGCTCGCCGCCGCCGCGGACGGGCGGGTCCTCGCCCTGCGGGTGGCCGCGAACGCCGGCCGCGTGACCGCGCACTTGACGCAGGAGAAGGCCCCCGAGACCTTGAACCAGCTCATGCGAATGGCCGGCACCGTGGCCACCGCCGCGACCCTACGAAAGGAGCTGGACCTCGACGAGAGCGGCTTCGCGTCTCGCCTCTGCGCACAACTCCTCCTCTGCAGGAAGTCCGCCGGCGCGCGCAGGGCGGCAAGGGACTTCCTGAACTCGATCGACTTGCGGGGGCCACGCACCCCCCATCTCCTGCTCGCCCTCGGCTACGCCGAGCTCCTGAGCGGTCGAGCGGACGAGGGCGCTCGGCGCTGGAAGGAAGCGCGGCGCCTCGATCCGAGCCTCCCGATCCCGCTGCCGTATCAGGAAGCGCTGCGCCGCAGCGACGCTTCGGAGCCGCTGCGCAACGAGCTCCTTTCCCGCTGAAGGCCACCGCGTCCTCCTGCGTGGGCGGATCCGGACCGGAGCCGCCCCCCGCCCTCTCAGGGTATCTTCGCAGGGTGACCTCGCCTGCGTGCGCGCGCTGCGGACAGCTCCTCCCGAGCGGAGCGAAGGGCTGCTCTCGTTGCGGCGGCTCGCCGCTCCAAGGAACGCGCCTCGGGCCTTACGTCCTCGTCGAGGAGCTCGGGCGCGGCTGCATGGGAGTCGTCTACCGGGCCCGCCGCCCCGGCCTCGCGCGTGACTTCGCGCTCAAGCTCATGTCCGCAGAGGAACGCGACGCCGAGGGCGTCGCGCGCTTCGTGCAAGAGGCCCGCCTCGCCGGCAAACTCGACCATCCCGGTGTGGTCCGCGTGGTCGACGTGGGCGAAGAGCGAGGGCACCCCTACTACGTCATGGAGCTGTGCCGGGGTCCCACCCTCGAAGAACACCTCGCCCGGCGCGGCCCGCTCCCCGAACGCGAAGCCGCCGAACTCGTGGCCCGACTGGCAAGGACGATGCACCACGCGCACGAGCGCGGAATCGTCCACAGGGACCTCAAGCCCGCAAACGTCATCGTCGAGGAAGGAACCGGACTTCCACGGATCACCGACTTCGGCCTCGCCCGCGACCTGCACCGCATCCGCGCCCTGACGCGGAGCGGAGACGTCCTGGGGACCCCCTACTACATGGCCCCCGAACAACTCCGCGGCAAGGCGGGGCCGCGCGCCGACGTGTGGGCCCTCGGAGTCGTCCTCTACGAAGCCGTCTCGGGGCGCCGCCCCTTTCCAGGAGCGGACTTCCCCAGCGTCGCCGAGGCCATCCGCGCGGCCGCGCCACCTCCCCTCGCAGCGGTCGCCCCGCACACCTCCCCAGCCCTCCACGCAATCGTGGAAGCCACCCTCGCCAAGGACCCCGCCGACCGCTACATCTCCGCGGCCGCCCTCGCCGAAGACCTCGAGGCGCTCGCACGGGGCGACCCCCCCTCGCACGCCAGCGGCCTCCACCTCCCGAAGAGCCGCCGCCTGCTCTCCCGAATCGCCAAGGGCTCGCTGCTCGTGGGCCTCCTTGTCGCCTGCGGCCTCTCCCTCGTCGAGCGAGCGCGGCTGAAGCGCGAACGGGCCGCGAGGAAAGCCGCGAGCGCTGCGCAGAAGGCGGACGAGCAGGCGCGCCGGGCCTTCGAAGAGGCCTTCGAGCGAGCGCGGCAAGCAGCCTGGGCCCCCGACGCGGACTTCGCGCAGGCCCTGAAGAGCTTTCGGAAGGCCGCCGAGGCAGCCCGACCTGGCCACGACGACGCTCAGCGAGTCCAACTCGAGCGAGCGCGCTTCCTCCTTCGGCGAGGCCGAGTGGACGAAGCGCGCGACGCCGCCGACGCCCTGGCCGAGGCCGATCCCCCCCTCGCCTTCGCCGCGCGGGAACTGCTCGCCCAGGCCGCAGAGGCCGTCGCCGATCGCCCGCGGGCACGGGAGCACTACGAAACCTTGCGCGCCACCAACCCCACGGGCCCCTGGGGGGCGGCCGCGACCGCCGCCTGCCGCCGGCTGGCGCTGGACTACGAAGGCGCGCTCGTTGCGGCCGAACGTGCCTCCGCGTCCTTCCGTACGCACGTCGCCGCCCTCGAAGAACACATCGGGGCCCTCCTCGGCCGGGGCGCGGCACGGTCGGCTCCAACCCTGCGCCGGCTCGTGGAGGCCGCCCGCCGCCTCGCTCCTCCCAGCCCCCGGCTGCTCGCCGCGGAGGCCCAGCTCGAAGCCGCCACGAGAAACTTCCCGCGCGCTCGCGAGCTCGCCGAGCGCGCGGTCGCCATGGGCGGCGAGCGGCCGCATCCCGCGGCCTTGGCCGCGCGCGCGGCGGTTCGCTACGCCACCGGAGACCTCGACGGCGCCGTTCGCGACCTCGAGCGCGCGCAGGCGCTGGGCCCCTTGCCTCCTCCCGCGCAGATCAGCCTGGGAACCTTCTGCTGGGAACAGGGCCGCAGGCACTGGGACGACCCCAGCTGGTTGGAGCGGGCGCGCGCCCTTTGGCGGGCGGCGTACGAAGCGAGCCCGCGCACCTACGAGCGCCTGCTCGCCGGCGCCAGCGACTCCGAACTCGGCCGCGCCCTCCGTCGGGCCGTGGAAGAGCATCCCCCCTTCGATCCGTGGTCCTTCGAGCTCACGCCCGCGCTGCGCAAACGCGTCGAGCTGCGCGCCCGCACGGCCACTCCCCCCGCCCGCAGACCTCTCCGCAAAGCGCTGCTGGGGGTAGCAGCCGGTCGCCCCTGGGAGGAGGTCGCGCGCCTCTTCGCCACCGCCCGCGAGGCGGCCCCACGAGATCCGGTCGTGGCCCTGGCCTGGGCGCGAGCCTGCGTGGGCCGAGAGGCGCCCGCGGAGGCCGAGCGCGCCCTGGAGCGAGCCCGGGAGCTCGGCGCGGGGCGCGACGAAGTCGACTACCTCACCGCACGCGCACTCTGGGATCGCGGCAAGGCCCACGAGGCGGCCCCACGCTACGAGGCCTTGGTCCGCCGCCTTGCGCGCCGCCCGTCGGTCCTCGAGGCTTGCGCGCGCGCCAGCCTGCTCCTCGCGCACGACCGCCCCGACGAGGCCCTGAAGGCCGTCCGCCGCGCACGCCGCTACGACCCCGAACACGCCCTGGCCTTGATTCTCGAAGCCGGTCTGCTCCTGCGGGCCGAGCCCCCCTTGCTCGACGAGGCCCAGCGCTTGGTCGAGCGCGCGCTGGCGCTCGAAGGCGCAAGCGAACTGGAAGCCGTGCGCGTCCGCCTCAGCGTGGAGGAATACCGGGCGATCCTCGACTCCCGCGGGCGACCCGTCGCCGTCCTCGACGATCGTCGCCTCAGGCCCCTCCTCGAGCTCTACGAGCGCCTCGGTCCGCTCACCCCGGGCACGGCCCTCCTGATCGACGAAGCGCAGTTCCTCCTCAACTTGCGGGGCCCCAACCCCTACCGCCCCCGCGTCGGCGAGTGCCTCGAGGAAGCGATCCGGCGCGCCCCCAAGCTGGGGCTCGCGTATTCGCTGCTCGGCATTCACCGCCTGCGCTGCGAGGCTCCCGCCGACGAAGTGCTCGCCGCCTGGCGCACGGCGCGCACCCTCGAGCCGCGCCTCTACTTCTCCGAGGAATGGATCGAGGAATTCCGTGCGAGCTACGGCGCCCGCCCGGAGTTGGAGGAGTTCCCCACCCGCCCGCCAGCCCCTCGACTGCGCGCGCCCGCCGCGAAGGACTGACCGCGCGCAGCGAAAGCGTCTCGCGAGCACTCCTGGCGCCGGACGCCGATCGGCGCGTAGAATCCGCCCATGACCCCCTTCCGCGGAGACCGACGCGCCCTGGTTGGCGTGGTCCACCTGTCCCCGCTCCCCGGCAGCCCGCGCTGGGTCGACGCCGGGCGTCCCCGCGTCGAGGCGCTGGCCGCGCGCGCGGTGACCGACGCGCGCGCCTACCTGGAGGCGGGCTTCGACGGTTTGGTGGTGGAGAACTTCGGCGACGCGCCCTTCTTCAAGCAGGCACCGCCCGAGGCCGTCGCCGCCCTCACCCGCTGCGCGCTCGAAGTCGTCGCGGCGGCCGGCGAACGGCCGGTCGGCATCAACGTCCTCCGCAACGACGCCCACGCCGCCCTCGCCTGCGCCGTGGCCTGCGGGGCGCGCTTCGTGCGCGTGAACGTCCACACCGGCGTCGCCGTAACCGACCAAGGGGTGATCGAGGGCCAGGCGGCCCGGACCCTGCGCTTGCGCGCCTCCTTGGGAGCCGACCGCGCGGGTCCGCATCCGGTGGCCGTGTTCGCGGACGTCCACGTCAAGCACGCCCGACCGCTCGGCGGCGAGGAACTCCGAGACGCCGCCCGCGACGCCGTCGAGCGGGGCCTCGCGGATGCCCTCGTCGTCACGGGCTCCGCCACCGGCAGCGCCCCCGAGGCCGAGCGCCTGGAGGAAGTCCGTCAGGCCCTGCCCGCCGCCCCGCTCTGGCTGGGGAGCGGGCTCAGCCCCGACCTTTGCCCCCGCCTCGTCCCCCTCGTGGACGGCGCGATCGTCGGCAGCGCCGCGAAGCGTGGGGGCCGTGCCGAACAGCCCGTCGACCCCGATCGCGCCGCCGCGCTCGCTCGCGCCTTCCGCACCGCCGACCGCTGAGGCCCGAGGCGAGGGACACGCCGCGCGCGCCTCAGCCCGCCGCGAGGCGCGCGAGGAGGAGTTGCTGCACCTCGGTCGCCGCGAGTCGATCGCGCGCCGCCTCGCGACTGGAGCCGACCAACACGGCGCCGTCTTCGGGAGCGCGCGGCGGTCGGCCGTGGCTGCCCTTCACCAGGCTCGCGTCGAGGGGGATCAAGTCCATGATCGTGCGAAACCCGAGCAGCTTGCGGAGGAGCTTCCCGGCGGCCCGCAGCTTGGGCAGCGGCTTGCTCGGGTCGAAGAAGAGTTCGACCGGATCGTAGCCGGGCTTCTTGTGGATCTCTACGCAGCGGGCGAAGTCCGGCGCGAGGTCGTCATCGAGCCAGTAGTAGTAGCTGAACCAGCGCCCAGGAGCCGCCAAGACCACAAGCTCTCCGGAACGCGGATGATCGAGGCCGATCTCCGACAACTCTCCCGGACCGTAAACGCGCTCGACGCCATCGGTCCGCTCGAGGAGACGCCGTACCCCCGCGACGTCGGCCGGGTCACGCACGTAGACGTGCGCGAGCTGGTGGTCGGCCACGGCGAAGGCCCGGCACGCGCCCGGCTCGAGGAGCTCCCAACGGTCGAGGTTGCGCCACACGCGCAAGTAGCCGGCTTCGCGGAGGACCCGGTTGAGGTGCACGGGGGCGTGCACCTCCTCGATCCCGTATTCGGAGAGGACGATCACCTCGACGCCCTCCGCGCGCGCCGCGTCGATCAAGCGCCCGGCGTCGCGGTCGACCTCGCGGAGCGCCTGGCGGCTGCGCGGGTCGCCGGGGCCGTATCGCTGATGGTCGTAATCGAGGTGTGGCAGGTAGGTGAGGGTTAGGCGGGGACGCTCGGTCGTGAGCACGTCGAGGGTGGCGTCCACGATCCAGCGGGTCGAGGCAATGCTCGTGGCCGGCCCCCAGAATTCGAACAAGGGGAAGCGCCCCAAGCGCTCGTTGAGTCGCGCACGCAGCTCCGGAGGATCGCTGTAGACGTCCGGCACCTTGCGCCCGTCGTGGAGGTAGGCCGGCCGCGGGGTCACCGACCACTCGACCTCGGCGAACATGTTGAACCACCAGAAGAGCTGCGCGCAGGCAAAGCCGGGGTCCCTACGGCGCGCCACGTGCCACAGCTTCTCCGCCTGGACCAGGGCGTTGGACTGGCGCCAGAAGTTGACCTCGGCGCGGTCGCGCCAGTACCAGCCGTTGGCGACGATCCCGTGCTCGCGCGGAAGGCGACCGGTGAGGTAGGTGGCCTGGGCCGTGCACGTCACCGCAGGCAGCACCGGGTCGACGTCGGCCACGAAGCCGTCTTGCGCCAGCCCGGCCAGGCGCGGCGCGTCGCCCGAGCCGAGCAGACGCCGGGTCAGGCCCACCACCAGGATCACCAGCAAGCGTTGCACGCCGGGCATGGTAAGCGGAGAATCCGCGCCCAGCCCCCTGCAGCGCGAGGTGCAACGTGAGTCGAACCATCGTCCTCTTCGGCCCCCCGGGCTGCGGAAAGGGAACCCAGGCCGCACGCCTGCGCGCCGCCCTCCAGGTGCCGCACGTTTCCACCGGCGACATGTTCCGCGACCACAAGAAGCGACAGACCGAGCTCGGCCGCCAGGTCGAGGCGATCATGGCGCGAGGTGACTTGGTCCCCGACGAGGTGACCAACGCCATGGTCCGCGAGCGACTCGGCCGCGAAGACGTGGCGGCGGGCGCCCTCCTCGACGGCTACCCGCGCAACGTCGCCCAGGCCAAGGAACTGGCCTCGATCCTCGCCGGCTACGGGCGCAAGGTTGACGCGGTCGTCGTCATCGAGGTCCCCGACGAGGAACTCATCCGGCGCATCCTCGAGCGGGGCAAGACCTCCGGCCGCGCGGACGACAGCGACGAAGCCACCGTACGCAACCGCCTCGAGACCTACCGCGAGCAGAGCGAACCCTGCATCGCCTACTACGAGCGGTCCGCGGTACCGACCTACCGCATCGACGGGGTGGGGAGCATCGAGGAGGTCTCCGCGCGCATCCTCGCCGCCCTCGGCGTTTCCTGAGGACCTCTCCAGCCCCCCCTGGGCCGCTTGGCGCCCGAGCCGCCGCCGGCCGCGCCGTCTCCTCGAACCGCACACGCCAAGAGGCCCGCCGAAGGCGGGCCTCTTGAAGACTTAGCGCGGGCAGGATTCGAACCTGCGACCTCCGGGTTATGAGCCCGACGAGCTACCGGACTGCTCTACCGCGCGTCGTTGGCCGGAAGTATACGCACGGAGCGGAGGCTGTCAATCGGCGGGGGGATCTCCCCCGGGCAGCAGCCCGAGCCGCTGCAGACCGTCCGCGAAGGGCGCAGGGACCGGAATGGCCGAGAAGCGCTTGAGATCGACGAAGGCGTGAACCAATCGGCACCGAGCGCGCAGCTCCCCGGCGCAGGCCACCCGGTAGCCGAAGCGCACCGAGGCGCGTCCCAACCGCTCCACCGCCAGCGTCACGTCCAGGACGTCGCCCAGTCGGTTTGGAGCCTGGTAGTCGGCCTCGGCGTGCACGAGGGGCATCCCCCAGCGGGACGTGGCGAAGAACTCCTCGAGCGGCGCGCCCCCGCCGAGTTCCCGCATCAGCTCCTCGTAGGTCCAGTGGCAGTACTTGAGCACGTGGGCGAAGTAGACGATCCCCGCCCGATCGATCTCGTCGAACCGGACCGTGACCTGCCGGGTGAAGGCCACCTGCCCTACTTGACGGGACGCGAAGACGGGGAAGACTGCTCCGCCGCGCCCTCGCCTTCGCTCGCCGCGGTCAGCGGCTCGTCGCTGACGAGGTCCTTCCAGTCTTCCCGCCCGAGGAAGGAAGCGAAGTCGGGCTCGGTGCGAATGAAGTGCCTGAGGTCGTTGCGGGTCTTGGGGGTGGGTCTCGGATCGAGGGTTCGGTGCAGGGTCTCGGCGATCTTGCTCGGGTCTTCACCGCGCAGGGCCATGAGGATCGCCTGCTGGTAGAGGCTGTTGTCGGCAAGCTTGTCGAAGCGCAGTTCGCTCTCGACCGCCTTCGCCTCCTCCTCCTTGCCCGCCGCGAGGAGGCAGATCAGGAGCTGGAGCTGGTAGCGCGCCGTCTCGCTCGGTTTGCGGTGCTTCTTCTTGGCGTCCATGGCAATGGCCTCGCGCGCCAGCTTGGTCGCCGCCTCGAGCTGACGGTCCCGCGCTGCCTGGCTCTTCTTGGGATCGCGACCGATGCGGTAGAGGAACTGCGAAAGGGTGTCCGCGGTCTCCGGGGAGGCGTAGGTGTTGTGCGAGGCGCGGTACTTGTTGAGCGCCGCGTTGACGTCGCCCTTGCTCGCGTAAATCAAGTTGCCCAGGTTGCGGAAGGCGTCGGACTTGATCTTGCGCAGGGTGTTGTCGCGGACGCCAATGTTCTCCTTGATCACCATCTCGTAGTACTTCTCCGCCTCGGCGAAGTCCCCCGTGCGGCTGTGGTGCAAGCGACCGAGGAGGAAGAGCACGTTGGTCCGCAGCACCTTGTTGCGCGCGTGCTCGAGGGCCTTGAGGGCGTATTTCACGGGAAGGTTGGGGTTCGGGTCGTTCCACTTCTCGACCGCCTTCTCGAAGAAGCGACGGGCCTCGCGGTCGCCCGCCGCGGCGGGTGACGCGCAGACGACGAGCGTGACGAGGGCCAACGGGAGGCGCGACGAACGGCGTTGCATGAGAGACTCCTCGGGCTCCGGAACCGGCCTCCATGCTACGGCATGGGACACGCCAGGGCAGGGTGCGCGAGGGTAGGGCCACCGGGGACCGCACGAAGCAGCGGGCGCGGAGGAGTTGCCGCCAGCTCCTTTTGGGGGCAGTCTGGGAGCCGGAGCTGCGCATGGAGCCGGGCACCATCCTCAAGGACCGCTTCCGCATCGAAGAACACCTCGAGCGCACGCATCGGGGCGAGCGCTACGCGGCGGTCGACCTGCGCACCCAGACGCCCTGCCGAGTCGAAGTCCTGTGCGTGTCGGGGTTCGCCGGCCAGGAGGAACTCGGCCAAGCCCAGCGCGAGGTGCTCCTCGGACAGCGGCTGGCAGGCGTGCCGAACCTAGTCCGCACGCTGGACTGCGGCCTCGTCGCTCCCGACCGGTTGTTCGTGGCCCGCGAAGCGGTCGTCGGCGAGCGCGCCCTCGACCTGAGAGGGACCCCCGACGAGGTCGCCTGGCGCCTCCTCGCCGCCGCGCGATGCGTCGAGGCCGTCGCCCAGCTCGAGGTCGTCCACCGCGACCTGAGCCCACTCACTCTCCGCAGCCTGGCGAACGACGGCGTCGCGCTCGGCGGCTGGCGGCTGGCCCGGGCGCCCCGCCTCCCCGAGCCCCTGGCCGATCCCCGCGGCCTCCCCTTCTCGTGGCTTCCTTGCGCCGCGCCCGAGTGCCTGAGGGCCCCCGAAGAAGCCGACGCGCGAGCGGACGTCTACTCGCTCGGCGCCCTCCTCTACCTTGCCCTCACCGGCGCCCCTCCCTACCCTGGACCGACCCTGGTCGAGATCGTCCTCCAGCAAGAGGCGGTGCGCCGAGGCGAAGGGCCGCCGCCCACCGACGCGGAGCAGTCCGCCGAAATCCCCTCGGGATTGCGGCTCATCCTCTCGCAAGCCCTCCAGCTCGAACCGTCTCGCCGCCTCCCCAGCGCCGCGGCGTTCGCCGAATTCCTCGAGGACTGGCTCAGCGTCCGCGAGACGGAGCGGGGGCGCGGCGTGGAGGACGAGCCCGCCGAGGAAACCGACCTCCTCTCCTCGTCTCAGGTGGCGGCCCTCGCCGAGCTGGGCTCCTCGTCCCTCGAGAGGACCGCTCCTCCGCCGGCCTCGTCGAACCCCATGGCCGTCGGCAAAAACGGAGGACCGAGGACCGGCGCAGAGGACACCGCAGAAGACGAGCCCGTTCCCCTGTCCCCCGAGGAAGCGGCCGCGTTCCTCTCCGCGCGCGAAGACGACGGCGACCCCTTGCGGCGGACCTCCGTCCTTCCCGCCCTCGAACTCCCCGAACCCGCGCGCGAGGCTCCCTCGCTTGGACATCGGACCGCCGCGGCACCGGCCGGAGAACGCGTCCCGCCCTCTCCGACACCGAGGGCTCCCGCGCCCCCTCCTGCGGGGTCGGACTTCCTCGAAGCGGAGCCCCTTCCCCCGAGCGAAGGACTTCTGGAGCCCGATCCGCTGCCTCCCGCGGAGGGCCTCCTCGAACCCGAACCGCTTCCCCCCGCGGGAGGCCTCCCCGAACCCGAGCCGACGGAGGGGCCGGGGGGAACGGCCACCCTCCCGGCGGCGGAACTTCCGAGCGAAGCGCGGTCGGCCGATCCCTTCGCCTCGGAGGAAGAACTGGGAGGCGGGGACGCAGAACTCTCCCTCGAGTCGGGCGAGCTCCTCGGTGCCGGAACCGGCCTCGACCTCTCGCCTCCGCTCTCGCCAGAGCCCCTCGAGGTCCCCGACCTGGGCTCCCTCGACCTGACCGACGCGTCGCCTGCAGCGGAGCTCCCCGCCGCCGCGCCGGCGACGCCACCGAGCGGCCCGGCGCTGGAGCCGCCGCCGGCGACGCCGCCGCCTCTGCCGCTGGAGGCTGCACCCGACGCCCCGCAGCCCCCTCCGCCGGAGGAGGCCGTGGAGGAGCCCCCCGCCGAGCTCCTCCCCCCCGTGGCCTTCGAGCGCCTCGAGGCGCACGGAGACGCGCTGCTCCTCCGCGCGCCCTGCGACCTCGACTCCGTCGTCGGAGACCTGCGGCGTCTCGACGCGCAGGGCTTCGCCTACCTGCTGCTCGACATGCGGGAGGTCCCCCACCTCGGCGGCAAGGAGCTCGAGGCCCTCACCGAGGTGGCCGCCCTCGCCGCACGGCGCGGCCTGAGGAGTGGAATGTTCGGCCTCCGCGCGGACGTGCGCCAGCTCCTCGAGATCATGGACATGGGCGACGTGTTGCCCCCGCTGCTGAGGGCGGGCGACGACGCCGCCGCACTCGCTGCCGTGCGAGACTGACCTCGCGCCCCCCCCAGAGCCGCTGCGAAGCCCCTCCCTCGTCAGGCCGGGTAGGCGCTCGCCCCCGCACGAAGGGCCTCGATGGCAGCGGCCGCATCGGGAGCACGGAACACGGCGCTCCCCGCGACGATGACGTTCGCGCCGGCGGCCGCAGCGTGGCGAACGGTCTCGGGATTGAGGCCGCCGTCCACCTGCAGGTCCACCGGTCGCTCGCCGATGGCCTCCCGCACGGCGGAGATCTTGGGTCCCATGTCCGCCATGTAGGCCTGTCCGCCGAAGCCTGGCTCGACGGTCATGACCAACACCATGTCCAAGACATCGAGCAGATCGAAGACCGCGTCGGGAGGTGTGGCGGGCTTGAGGGCAGCGCCTGCGCGCACACCGGCGGCACGAATCCGCTCGCACAGGCCACGCAAGTCGCCGCCCACCTCGACGTGGAAGGTGATTCCGTGGGCCCCTGCATCGACGAAGCGCGGCGCATAGGCGAAGGGGTCCTCGATCATGAGGTGGCAGTCGAGGGGGAGCTCGCTCACCCCGCGGAGGGCCTTCACGACCGGCGGACCGACGGTCAGGTTGGGCACGAAGTGCCCGTCCATGACATCCACGTGCAGCCAGTCGGCGCCGCTGGCCTTCATGCGCTCGGCCTCATCGGCCAAGCGCGCGAAATCGGCCGAGAGGATCGAGGGGGCAACGACCACGGGGCGCGGAGAAGTGGACACCGTAAGCTCTCTTCGCTCTTCAAGCGTCGGGGAGGGCGGCCAAGCCAGGAAGGTCCTTGCCCTGCACGAACTCGAGCGAGGCCCCCCCACCGGTGGAGACCCAATGCATGGCGTCGGCCAGGCCAAGGGAGCGGCAGGCCGCGGCGCTGTCTCCCCCGCCCACGACGGTGCGGGTTCGCCCGCGCCGGGCCGCCAGGTAGCTGGCGAGGTAGTGGGTCCCGAGGTGGTAGGGCGGCCGCTCGAACACACCCAAGGGTCCGTTCCAGAACACGGTCGCCGCCGCTCCGAGCTCGGTGGTGTATTCGGCGAGGCTCGCAGGCCCCACGTCGAGTCCCATCAGACCGGTCGGGACCTCCCGCACCAATGCGTAACCGCTCGGATCGTCGGGGGACTTGCCCACCGCGTGGTCCACAGGGAGAACGAATCGGTGGCCGCTCTCGCGCGAGCGCTCTCGCGCCTTCTCGAGAATGCTCAGCGCCGCCTCCAGGGTGCCTTCGTCGACGCGGGAGGCGCCGACGGGCTTCTCCATCGCCCGCAAGAAAGTGTAGGCCATGCCGCCACCCACCAGGACGGCGTCCACCTTCTCCACCAGCGATTCGAGGACCGGAATCTTGTCGGCGAGCTTGGCGCCGCCGAGGACCACATGGAAGGGGCGTGGAGCGGTTCCTTCGCGCAGCGGAGTGAGTTCCGCAACCTCGCGGGCAATGAGCCCGCCGCACGCCGCCGGGAGGAGGCGCGCCACGGCGCTCACCGAAGCATGGGCTCGGTGGCAGACGCCGAAAGCGTCGTTGACGTAGAGTTCGCCCAGGCGGGCGAGCGCGGCGGCGAAGTCCGGGTCGTCCTTCTTCTCGCCGGGGTGGAAGCGCAGGTTCTCGACCAGCAACACCTCGCCGTCGCGCAGGGCCGAGGCGGCCGCCTCGGCCACCTCGCCGATGGTCTCGGGGCAGAAGCGCACCTCGGCACCGAGGAGCGCACTCAGGCGCTCGGCCACGGGAGCCAGGCTGAGCTCCGGCTGGGGGCTCCCCTTGGGGCGACCGAGGTGCGAGCAGAGCACCGTACGCGCGCCGGCCTCGCGCAGGGCGCGCAGGGTGGGCAACGCCATGCGCAAGCGGTAGTCGTCGGCCACCTGGCCGTCGCGGAGGGGAACGTTGAAGTCGACGCGCACCAAGACCCGTCGGCCGCGCAGTGCGCCGAGGGCTTCGATGCCGCGCTTGGCCACGGCTCAGCCCTCCAGGTTGCCCAAGAGGGCGGCCAGGTCGACGACGCGGTTCGAGTAGCCCCATTCGTTGTCGTACCAGGTGAGCACCTTGGCCGTCCGCGGCGTAATGGTCACGGTGGAGAGGGCGTCGACGATGGACGACTCGGGCTGACCGACGATGTCCGACGAGACCACCTCGTCCTCGGTGTAGCCAAGCACTCCCTTCAGATCGCCTCGGCTCGCCTCGGCCAGCGCGGAGTTGATCTCCTCGGCGGTGACGTCGCGCGAGAGGTTGACCACCAGGTCGACGAGGCTCCCGTCGGGCACGGGGACGCGGACCGACATGCCCCCCAGCTTCCCGTCGAGTTCGGGCAGGACGAGTCCGACCGCCACCGCGGCGCCGGTGGTGGTGGGGACGATGTTGTTGGGCGCGGCCCGCGCGCGCCGGAGCTTCTTGTGGGGAACGTCGAGGAGGCGCTGGCCGTTGGTGAACGCGTGGATCGTCGTCATGAGCCCGCTCTCGATGCCGAAGCGGTCATGAAGGACCTTGGCGAGCGGAGCCAGGGCGTTGGTGGTGCAGGAGGCGTTGGAGACGACCCTGTGCCCGGGCTCCAGGCGGTCGTGGTTCACGCCGACCACGATGGTCGCGTCGACGGGTCCCTTGGCCGGCGCGGAGATGATCACCTTCTTCGCGCCGGCGTCGAGGTGAGCCGCGGCCTGCTCGCGGGTTCGGAACACGCCGGTGGACTCGACCACGACATCCACCCCGAGGGAGCCCCAGTCGATGGCCTTGGGGTCGCGCTCGCTGGTCACGCGCACGCGGCGACCGTCGATGAAGAACTCGCCGAGCCCGCCCGGCTCGAGGTTTCCCGAGAACCGCCCGTGGACGGTGTCGTAGCGGAGCAGGTATTCCAGCGTGGGATCGTCGGTGAGGTCGTTGACCGCGACGACCTCGAACTCCTCCTTGCGAGCGTACATGGCACGAAACACGAGGCGCCCTATGCGCCCGAAACCGTTGATCCCGACCTTGAGCTTGCGCTGCGAGCGAACGACCTGGCCGACCTGCATGGGAGACTCCGCGACTGGAAGCTGAGGAAAGGGAGAAGCGGGGAGGGCCACTATAGGAGGCAGGACGAATTCCTCCAGCGCGGCAGGGCGCTCCCGGGGCAACTCTGCGAGACCGCCCTCGGCGCCCGGCAGGGCCCGTGGTGGAGCCCTCCCGGCGCTCGGCCCGGACCTCCTCGCTGGCCTGCTAGCGTGAGGACATGGCGAGCCCCTTCGAAGACGTCCTCGAGCCGGGGGAGCGCCTCGTGTGGCAAGCCCCCCCCGGCCCGCCGCGGTGGCTGCGGGCCCTGGGCGTGCCCCCGCGACGCCCCCTGCACGTGTTTGCGCTCACCGGGCTGGCCGTAGCCTGTGCGGCGGCGGCGCTCGCCGCCGGGGAAGCGAGCGCCGCCGGGCTGCGGGCGGCCCTCGGGGCGCTCGCGCTGGGCCCGCCCGCCATGGTCGTGGCCGGCTTCGCCTGGGCTCGCCGCCGCGCCCGCCGCTGGCGCTACGGCGCCACGGACCGAGGCCGCGGCCTCTGGCTCCGCGACGAATCGCTGCTCGCCTTCCCCCTCGCGCCGCTGCCGACCGCCGAGGAGGGCGAACAGGGCGACCTCCTCCTCGGCCGACGCCCGGTGCGGGTCTTGCGCGGGCCCGGCGCGGGCGCAGACAGCGAGCGCGATCTGCGCCTCGTGGACGTTCCCTACCCACGGGCGGCCCTCGAGGCCCTGCGGCACGCCGTGGAGCCGGTTGATCCACCGCGGTAGGCTGATAGAGTCCACAGCCACCGACAGTTCGACGGCGCGGCCTCCTCGGCGGGGGAAGCTCGGCGCCCGTGGAGGCCCATGTCGAGGATCCCCGCAGGATTCGACGACATCGAGTCCGATGAGCTCTTCGCCCTGGTATGGCGCGACGATCTCACCGGTCTGTACAACCGCCGCTTCTTTGCCCGCTACATGAAGCAGGTTGCCGACTGGAGTCCGGGAGCGCCGCCCGTTGCGCTCGCCATGATGGACATGGACAACCTCAAGCGGATCAACGACCGCCTGGGGCACATGCAAGGCGACGCGGCCCTCAAGCGCATTGGCGAGATCATGCTCGACGCGGTCGGCGACGACTACTACGCCATCCGCTACGCCGGCGACGAGTTCGCGCTCGTGCTCCCCAACACCGGGCGCGCGAAGGCACTGGAGGTCGCGAATCGCTTGCGCGAGGCGGTCGTCCGCGACCCCTACGAGGAGGCCGGCCTCCCCGAAGGTCTACGCCCGAGCCTCTCGGTGGGCCTTGCGATCTTCCCGGACGACGCGCCGAGCGGCGGCGACGACCTGACCGAGGCCGCCGACAAGGCCCTCTACGTTTCGAAGCGGACCGGAAAGAACAAGGTCACCAGCGCCCACGACCTCCAGAAGGACGCCGAAGAAGTCGCCGACCTGACGGCGCTCGAGGGCTTCCCTGCCCCGAGCCTCGTCGGCCGCGGAGAGGCCTTCGCCCGTGCCGAAGAGGTCGCCTCGCTCGTCCTCGACAAGAAGAACGCCTTCTTGCTCATCGAGGGCCCTCCCGGCGCCGGCAAGACTCGCTTCCTGGCCGAGGTCGCTCGTTACGCGCGCGAACGCGGCTTCGCCACCTTGATCGAGCGCTGCAGCGCTGCGACTCGGGAAGAGCCCTACAAAGCCATCGCCGGCCTGCTCGACGGACACCTGCGCAGCAACGCCGCCCTGCTCGTCGGGGTGAGCGGAGGCCTCGACGAGCAGCAGCGCACCGCGCTCGCCGAGGCACTGCACGTATTCAAGGACCTCGCGCCCCGGCGGCGACCCCCGCGGCGCCCAACGACCAGCGTCGCGCGTCCAGGGGCCTCGCCGGAGGGCGGCAGTCCGGAGCCGGGACCAGGCACCGAGGGCCGACCGAACCGACCCGAGCAGAGCCCGACGCCGACCCCCCCGCAGCGCCGAAGGCGCAGAACCACGG
>RFHU01000325.1 GCA_003695705.1 Planctomycetota bacterium | reverse complement strand
GGTCGGGTCGTAGAGGACATCTCCGCACTGCTTGCAGCGCAGCCGCCAGGGCCCGACCTGCTTGGGGTCGATCCTCCGCTTGACGTTGCAGCGGCAACGGACGAACAAGGGCATCGCGGGGATCATAGCAGCGATCGCTCCCGCCTTCTGCGCCGCGCAGGGACGGCTCCCTCCTGGCCTGCGCCCTTCGGCCCTCGTAACATGGGGAACGGAGGCCCGCGCCTTGCCCGAGTTGACCCACACCTGCGGCAAGACCGTCCGCTTCCCCTCGGGCACCGAGGGCAAGCGGGGGCGCTGCCCTCACTGCGGGGAGGGGCTCCGGGTGCCGGGCGGCGACGAGGTGCCCGCGCAGCGCCGGATCCGCCTCGAACCCCCGCCCCACTGGAAGGCCTACGAAGACTACCTCCACGACCGCGGCCCGCCGCCCCGCCCCCTCGTCATTCCCAAGAACCTCATGCTCAAGGAAGAGGCCGACGAGAAGTGGGCCCGCGAAGCGGAGCGCGTCCCGTCCAGGTGGTACTGCCCGGCCTGCAAGGAGCGCATGTTCATCGACCAGGTCGTTTGCACCAAGTGCGGCCTGGACTTCCGCACCGGGCACGTCATCGGCAAGAACGCCAAGCTCTCCGCCAAGGGAATGGCCTACCTCGAGGAGATTCCCTGGCTGCGCGAGGCGCGCAAGGCCCTTGCCAAGGAGCGCAAGGCGGAGGGCCGGTCCCGGGCGACGGCCAAGCTGCGGGCGAAGGCGCCGCGCCGCCGGCGAAGGAGGTGAGCCCCATGGATCCTCGCAAGCAAGCGCTCGCCCAGCTCCTCGCCGAGGTCAAGCTCAGCGAGAAGAAGGTGCAGAAGGCCAAGGCCAAGCTCCCCCCCCTCGAGGCGCGCATCAAGCAAGCCCTCGTCGCCGGCAAGCGCGAACTCGCGAAGCGCTACGCCCTCGAGTTCGAGGAGCAGAAGCTGGCGGTCAGACGCTGCGAACAGCAGCTCGCCCTGGCCAAGCGGCAGTACGAGGAAGGACTGCGCAAGGCCCTCGAGCAGCCGTCCGCCAAGCAGCTGCGCTCCATGCAGCACATGGCCAAGGCCATGGAAGGGCTGGCCGATTCCCTCGGCGTGCTCGACGCGGACCAGGACATGCTCCGCCGTCTCGAAGAAGATGCCGCCCACGCCGAGGCCCGGCTCGACATTGCCCTCGAGGACGCGACGGCCAAGAACCCCGAACTCGCTCTCCCCGCCGATCCCGGCCCAGAGGAAGCAGCGCCCCCGCTCAGCACCGCCGAGGACATCCTCAAGGAGTTCGAGTAGCCGCCGTGGCCGAGCCCGCCTCCGGCGCAGGGGCCTCCGGGCCCGAGGGCGGCGGCTCCGCCGACGCGGGCGCCCGCGAAGGAGCGTCCCCTCTGCGCGCGGACCGCGAACCCTGCCAGCCCGCTCCCCGTGCTTCCGAGCCTCCGGAGGCGAGCGCGGAGGAGGGGCCGGAGGCGAGCGCGGAGGCGGGGCCGGAAGCAACACCGCCCTGGGAGCCCCCCTGGACCTTCGCCGACCACTTCTCCGTCTGGTCTCGCCGCCTCCTGCGCGGGACCTTGGCCCTGGCGGGAGGCGTCGTCGCGGTGTGCCTTCTTCTCTGGGCCGTGCCCGCGGTCCTCGTTGCCACGTCCTCGGACTACGCCCTCCTCCGTCGCCGGGTCGAGGCGGACCGCCTCCTGCGCACCTACCTCGGCGCGCCGCTGCGCTGCGAGCGCGTCCCCACCCGCTACCGGCCCGTGCCCGGCGGGACGCGCTACGTCGTCGTGGTCGAGGGCTCCCTCGGACGCGCCCTTGTCGAAGCCGAGGTCGTGGGCGGCGAGGTGCGCCGCTACCAGCGGCGCATCGCGGTCGACTGGTCGCGCCCTCTCCTCTGGACCCTCGGCCCGAGCGGCCCCTGAGACTCCGCCGCCGCGGGCGGCGGGCCCCGGCCTCTGCCTCCGCCGCCGGTCACCTTGGCAGTCGCCCGCGTTCGGAGACCGGGGCCACGCAACTTGCGAAGGGCAGGGCATTTGCTCTCCCCGGCGCTCTCGCCTGGGTCGGTCCTCCAAGGAACCAACGCACGGGCGCTCTCTGCGGAACAAGGAACGGAAGGCCGATCGACCCGCGCGGGCGGCCGCCCCGGGCGCCCCCCCGCGCGAACGGAAGCACGGAGGCAGCGCGTGGACGTCAAACAGATCGGAGCGAAGGTCGAGCAGGAGGCCGGGGTCTTCGAGGACCTGACCGCCCGCATCGGCAAGGTCATCGTGGGCCAGCGCGAACTGGTCGAGACCCTCCTGCTCGCGCTCCTCGCCGACGGACACGTCCTCCTCGAAGGACTGCCGGGGCTCGCCAAGACCCTGTCGGTGTCCTGCCTGGCCGCGCTGGTGCGCGCCCAGTTCCGTCGGATCCAATTCACGCCGGACCTGCTGCCGGCCGACCTGTTGGGCACCCTGGTCTACAGCCCTCGAGACGGCAGCTTCACCACCCGGCGCGGGCCGATCTTCGCGAACCTCGTCCTGGCCGACGAGATCAACCGCGCCCCGGCCAAGGTACAGAGCGCCCTGCTCGAGGCCATGCAGGAGCGGCAGGTGACCCTCGGCGATGCGAGCCACCCCTTGCCCGCGCCCTTCCTCGTCTTGGCTACCCAGAACCCCATCGAGCAGGAAGGGACCTACCCCCTGCCCGAAGCCCAGGTCGACCGCTTCCTCTTCAAGTGCGTCGTGCGCTACCCCAGCAAAGAAGAGGAGCGGCAGATCCTCGAGCGGGCCTCGGGAGGATCGGTGAAGGGACCCGAGGACCTCGAGCCGCTGCTGAAGCCCGAGGACCTGCTGCGGGCGCGCGAACTCGTCCGCGAGATCTACGTTGACGACAAGCTCAAGGACTACATCGTAGACCTCGTCCAGGCCACTCGGCAGCCCGCAGACTACGGTCTCCCCCTGGCCGGGCTCATCGACTTCGGCTCCTCGCCTCGCGGAACGGTCGGACTCCTCCACGCCAGCCGTGCCCAGGCCTTCCTGCGCGGTCGCGGCTACGTAACCCCACAGGACGTCAAGGACGTCGCTCCGCGGGTCCTGCGGCACCGGCTCCTCCTCAGCTACGAGGCCGAGGCCGAAGAGAAGAGCGCGGACGACGTGGTCCGGACTGTCCTCGACGGTGTGCGGGTCCCTTGAGGTGACCGCGCGGGGCGAGGCGGACGCCGAACGGATCCTCCCCTCCCGGGAGACCCTCGAGCGGATCAAGCGCTTGGAGATCAAAACCGGGCGCTTGGTCGACGAGGTGCTCGCGGGAGCCTACCACTCGGCCTTCAAGGGCCGCGGAATGGAGTTCGAGGACGTCCGCGAGTACCAACCCGGAGACTCCATTCGCAGCATCGACTGGAACGTCACCGCGCGCTCGCAGGGACAAGCCTTCGTGAAGACCTACCGCGAGGAGCGGGAGTTGACCGTCCTCCTGCTCGTCGACGTGTCCGCCAGCGAGCGCTTCGGCACCACCGGCCAAGCCAAGCTGGACCTCGCGGTCGAGTTCTCCGCACTCATCGCCTTCAGTGCGATCCGCAACAACGACAAGATCGGGCTCATGACCTTCAGCGACCGGGTGGAGTCCTATCTCCCCCCGCGCAAGGGCCGACGCCACGCCTTGCGCCTCGTGCGCGATCTCCTCACCCTGCGGCCTCTGGGGCGAGGCACGCGGATCGACCTCGCCCTGAGCACCCTCGCCAAGGTCCACAAGCGCAAGGCCGTGGTGTTCCTCATTTCGGATCTCGAAGCCGAAGGTTTCGAGCGAGACCTCGCCGCGACGGCCTCCCTGCACGACGTGATTTGCGTGTGGCCGCGCGATCCGAGGGAAGCCACCTTGCCCGACGTGGGGCTCGTGACCCTCGAGGACGCGGAGACGGGCGAACTTCGCGTCGTGGACACCTCGCGCCGCTCGGTGCGCGAGGCCTTCCGCTCCCGCTGGGGCGAGGGGGCGGGCTCCCGCGAGCGTCTGCTGCGGCGCCTCGAGGTCGACGCCATCGAAGTCGAAACCGGCAAGGACTTCGTCGGCGACTTGCAGCGCTTCTTCGCCCGCCGCCGCAAGAGGTTGGCCAGGTGAGGGGCGCCAGGTCTCGGGCCGCCTGTTCGCTCCTGCTCCTGTGCGGGGCGCTGGGGGCGACGGGCTGCCCGTCCGCGGAGGCCCCTTCGTCGGAGCCCGCGCACGCCGCCGAGGCGGCCCCGGCTCCACTGCGCTGGGAACTCGAGCGCCGCTTCGGAGACGGTGGGCCGGTGCGCTACACCATCAAGCTCGCCCGCACCCGCTTCGACCTCTCGCAGGACCTGTGGGTCGAAGAGGTGCTGGACTTCGATCGCGCGTGCGAAGCCGCCCTCCCCGACATCGTCCCCGGCGACCTCGACGGCCTGCGGTTGGCGCGCGTCGTCGACCTCCCCGGCGAGCAAGGCCCCAAGCGGCGTGTCCTCCGCCGGCGCCTCCTTCTCGAACCAGAGCACACGGGCACGCTCCGCCTGGCCGAGCGCTGGATCTTCTTCACGCAACCGGGCGCGGAGGGATCGACCGAGGGCGCGCTGCGCAGCGAGGCCCTGACCGTCGCGGTCGACCCCTTGCCCGAGAACGTGGAGGCGAGTGTTCCGCCCCCCGAGGGCATCTTCCGCGCCGACCCAAGCCCCGCTCCCCCCACGCGCTGGCCCTGGCTCTTCGCGGCTTTGCCGGCCCTCGTCGCCCTGGTCGCCTTGCTGCGGCGACGTCGCCACGTGTTCGCCCCACCGCGGCCGGCGCACGAGGTAGCCCTCGAAGCCCTCTCCCGCCTGGACGCCTTGGGGTTGCTCGAACGGGGCAACCTCGACGGCTACTTCGTGACCCTTTCGGCGATCCTGCGCGACTACATCGGTCGCCGCTTCGGCATCCGCGCTCCGGCGCAGACCACCCAGGAATTCCTGCGCGCCGCCCAGGACGCGCCGGCGCTGCTCGCCTACCGCGCGACCCTCGCCTCCTTCCTCGAGCAGGCGGACGCGGTCAAGTTCGCCGCCCAGCGCCTCCCCATCGAAGCTGCGCAGCGAGCCCGCGCCGAGGTCGAGGCCTTCGTGCGGACGACCGGCGCGCTCGAGTCCGCGAAAGGGCAGGCGCTCGAACCCGCGGCGGCGGAGGTCTCGCCGTGAACGGCTCGAGCTTGCACGACCCCTGGCTGCTGCTCGCCGCCCTGCCCTTCCTCCTGCTCGAACTCTGGCGCCGGCGTCATCCCCGAGACGCCACGATCCTCTTCCCCACCCTGGGAAACGTACCCTCCACGCCGAGCCTGCGCGTGCTCCTGCTTCCCCTGCCGCGCGTCCTCTTCGGGCTGGGCATCGTCGCGCTGGCCCTGGCCCTGGCGCGCCCGCGCCAGGGCGAAGCGCGCAGCGTCGTGCGCCGCGAAGGCATCGGCATTTCCATGGTCCTCGACCGCTCGGGTTCCATGGAGGAGGAAATGCCCTACGCGGGGCGCAGTTTGCCCAAGATCGACATCGTGAAGGACATCTTCGCCCGCTTCGTTCGCGGCGACGGGGAACTTCCAGGGCGGCAGACCGACCTCTTGGGCCTGGTGACCTTCGCTCGCTTCCCCGAGGAGGCTTGTCCCCTCGTCACCCGCTACGAGCCGCTTCTGGCTGCGGTGCAGAACCTGCGCACCGTGCCTCCCTTCCTCACCGCCCAGCGGGTCCCCACGCGCGATCGACGCGAGGCGCGCGCCGCCAATCCCCTCTCCGCCACCGCCATCGGCGAGGGCATCCTGCGGGGCGTCTTGACCCTGGTGGCCGCCGAAGACGACCTGCGGGCGCGCCGGGGCGCGGCGCAGGACCGGGCGGGCGCGGACACCGCGAAGGAGGGCTACGCCCTCCGCGGCAAGGCGCTGATCCTGCTCACGGACGGGCAGAACAACGCGGGCCGATCGCCCTTGGAGGCGGCCCAGCGGGCCGCGGAGAACGGCGTGCGAATCTACTACGTCTTGCTGATGAGCCGCGACGTGAGGCAAGAGACCTTCTTCGGTCCCTCCGTCGTGCACCACCTCAGCGACGCCGAGGTGGAGGCGATCATGGAGGAACCACGCGCCATCGCCGAGCGCACCGGCGGGCGCGCGTTCTTCGCCGAGGACGGCGACGCCCTCAAGCGGATCTACGCCGAGATCGACTCCCTCGAACGGGTGGACGTAGGCGAGATCGAATACACCAGCTACCGCGAGCTGTATTCGCTGCCGCTTCTCCTCGGCATCGCGCTCGTCCTCGTCTCGTCCTTCCTCGAGGAAACCGTGCTGCGGAGGTCTCCGTGACGCTCGCGACGACCCTCGGCGGCGAAGGCTTCCTGGACCGCTTCGAGTTCGCGCATCTCGACGCTCGCTTGCACTTGGTGTGGGTCCTGGCGCTCCTCCTCGGGGCGGCCGCGCTGGCGGCGAGGAAGCGCAAGCAGGCCCTGGAAGCCTTCGGCGTCGTGGCCGCGGAGAGGCGCCGCATTGCCCGGCGTCGCTGGATCGCTCTTTCCTGCACCGCCGCCGGCCTGCTCTTCCTCCTGTTGGCCGCCCTCGGCCCGCGGAGCAATCCGCACCGGCAGGTGATCGAACGCAAGGCACGCGACCTCGTGGTGTGCCTCGACGTGAGCCGGAGCATGCTCGCCGACGACCTCAAGCCGTCCCGGCTCGAACACGCGAAGCTCGAACTGCAGCGGCTGGCCGAACACGCGAGCGGAGTGCGCCTCGGTCTGGTCGTCTTCGCCGGAGAGGCCGTCGCGCGCTGCCCCCTCACCTCGAACACCTCCTACTTCCGCAGCGCCGTTCGCAACGTGGGGCCGGAGAGCGTCCGTCGCGGAGGAACGCACATCGGCGACGCTTTGCGCAAAGCCCTCAGCGACGTCCTCGGACACGAACTCTCCGGGCGCTCGGGCGACGGCCCCGCGGGCGGAGCGCAGACCAAGGAGGAGCAGCACCCGGACGTGGGGCCGCGCCTCGAGGCTCCCGAGGACGTGTTGCTCATCACCGACGGGGAGGACCACGAGAGCTATCCGGTGGCCGCGGCCCGACTGGCTCGGTCCCTGGGCGTAGGGGTCTTCGCCGTGGGGCTGGGGAGCAAGGAGGGCCGTCTCGTTCCCCGCGCGGACGGTCGAGGCTACGTGGAGTACAAGGGCAAACCCGTGCGCTCGTCCCTCGACGAAGACCTGTTGATTCGCATGGTGAACGCCGCCGGGAGAGGCAAGTATTTGCCGGTGGGCACGCAGCACTTCGACCTCGTCGACTTCTACGAGCGCGCCATCGCGAGCGGCGACGGCCGCGCGGTGGAGGAGGAAGTCCTGGTGTGGACCGAGATCTACCAGCCTTTCCTCCTCCTCGGCCTCCTGCTGCTCTTCGTCGGTCGCGCCCTCCCCTTGGGGCGAACGCAAGCGAGGGGCTACGCCTTGCCTGCCTCGGCGCCCGCGGCGCTGCTCCTCTGCGCGTCCTGCGCCCTCCTGGCGCCGCGGCCGGCGCAGGCGCAAGACTTCGCCCCGGGGACTCCGCCGCCTGCGTCCGCAGAGGGGGGCGGCGAAGCCGAGCCCGACGCCGGGGGAAGCAGCGAGGCCCGGCGCCCCCGCCTTCCCGCCGCCGAGGCGTTCCGCGCCGGCAACGAGGCCTACGCCGCCGGCAAGCTCGAGGAAGCCGTCGCTCGCTACGACGCGGTCGCGCCCGGCCCCCCGGGAGCCGGCCTCGGCACCGCTGCGCTCCTCTGTCGCTACAACGCGGCCGTTGCCCTGCACGCCCTCGGGCGCGAAGACGAGGCCATCGAGCGGCTCGAAGCGGTCTCGGTGCAGGGGCAGGGCAAGCTCGCGCGGGAGGCCACCTACCTGCTCGCCGTGTGCCACCAGGCCAAGGGCCTGGCCCTCGCGAAGCCTCCCGCGCAAGCGGGGCGGGCCGAGGAGACCGAGGAAGCGCCCAACGAGCGGCTCGAGCGCCTCGCTCGGGCAGCGCTCTCCCTGCGTGCTGCGCTGGACTTCTTCCGCCGCGTACGCCCTCGATCGGAGCGGGAGGAACGCGCCATTCGCGCCGTCCGGCTCCGGCTTCGCCATCTGCAGGAACGCATGCACCGCACCGGCGAAGAACTGGCGGAGGCCGCCCGACAACGCGCGCTTCGCGATCCCGGAGCCTTCCTCCTCTCCGGCCTCGAACGCGTGCGACGAACCCGCCGGGTCGCGCAGCGCCTTTCCCAACTGCCCAAGCGCCGCCGTCTGGTTGGAGCGCGACGCCTGGCTCGGGACGAAGAAGAGTGGCGGGAGCTCGTCCGGCGCTTGCAGTTCGGCCTCGAACACCCCCCCGCAAAGGACCCGCCCCAGGGCGGGAAGTCCGGGGCGACGCCGCAGCCCCGCGTCGTCGAGCCCTCCGACGTCGCTCGCGATCGAGCCCGCGCGGCGGCTGCCAAAGCCTTGACCGACGTCGTCGAGGCCTCGCTGCAGCTCGAAGGCGCGCTGAGGGAGTTGGACCCCGGCGCTTGCCTTCCCCTGGCGCGCCGCGAGATCGAGGGCCTGCGCACCGCACTCCTCGCGCAGCCCGTGAACCTTCCTCGGCTGGTGGCGATCCTGGTGCAGCAGCAGGCCGAGGTGGTGGACGCCTTGGACGCTCCCGGCGTCCTTCCCGAAGAAGAAGAGGAAGTCGCCTGGTTGTGCCGAGCCTTCGCCGCGGTTGCGGCGCCGGAGCCGGCAGGCGACTCCTCCAAGGCTCCGGCGGGAGACGGCGTCGGGCAGGGCTTGAGCCCCGAGTCGGCCAGCGCGATCCGCGCGAAGGGTGCGGCTGCGGAGGAGGCCGCCCGCACCGCGTACGAGTCCTTGCGTCGCGGGGAGGCGGCCGAGGCGCGACCGCCCGCCGAGCGCGCCTTGAAGCTCCTGAAGGAGATCCAAGACCTCCTTCCCAAGCCGCCTCCCTCCCTTGCCGAACGAATCCGCCGCTTGCTCGAGGAGGAACGGAAGGCGCAAGAGGAGGTGGACGGCCTGTCCGGCCTCGGCGAAGAGAACCGACGCGCCGAGCGCGAGCGCCTCGCGCAGGAACAGGCACCCCGCGCCGAGAGGGCCGAGCGCCTCGCGCAAGAGGCGGAACGCGCGCTTGCGCCTTCCACCGGAGCCGGTCGCGGGGGCGGAGGCTCCGCGAGCGCGCAGGGAAGCGAGGAAGACCCGCGCGGGCGGGCGAGCGAGCACTTGCGCACGGCCCGCGACGCCATCGGCGACTCGGTGCAGGCGCTGAAGAACGCGCAGGACGGGCCCGCGGGCGAACACGTGCAGCGGGCGGTGGAGGGGCTGCGACGTGCCCTGGAGGCCCTGCAAGGGAAGCAGCGGTCCTCGCCCCGGACGCAGCCGCAAACGCAGGAGGCTCCCCCGAACGGCGAACAGCAGTCCGAGCCCAAGGACGCGGGAGGCCGCACGGAGTCGACCGGACGCCTCGATCCCGAGGAGGCGCGTCGGCTCATGGAGCAGCAGGACGCCGAGCGTCGCGCGGAGGAGGCGCGCCTCTACCGCAGCGGTCGGCGTGCCGTGGAGAAGGACTGGTGAAGCAGGACCGCCGCAGTTCCTGGGCGCTCGCGCTCGCCTTCTTCTGCGCCCTCCAAGGGCTTGCCCACGGCTTGGAAGTGCGCGTCACCGAGGCCCCTCGGGTGGCCTTCGCCGGAGACACCGTTCGCCTTGGGGTGGAGCTGAGCGACCTCGACCAAGACGTGCGTTCGGTGAAGCTCGAGACGCCGCAGGGAGTCGTCGCCCGCGGTCCCGTCCAGCGCGGGCAGAACGTGACCATCATCAACGGTCGCCGGCGCGTCGCCTACCCGCTGTGGTGGGAGATCCAGGTCCCGCGCAAGAGCGGTCGCTACCCCCTCGGGCCCGTCGTGTGCACCGACGACGCGGGCCGGATCACTCGCCAGGAGGTGCCTGCGCTGCAGGTGGTTCGCCGACCTGAGCCCGACACGCAGCTCCTCCTGGTCGACGCCCCCGCGGCGGGTCCCGTGGGACTCCCCTTTCGAGTTACCTATACCCTTTTGACCAGCGAAGAGCGCTACGAAGAAGAAGGCGTCTTTGGTTCCCGCAGTCCCTTCGGTCTCCTGTCCCTCGAGCTCGGTCCCTTCCGCGCGGGGCTCTCGGCCACCCCCGTCGAGCTCCCCGACCGGGAGGGCGAAGGGACTCGGCTTTCCCTCGGAGACGACCGCTCCGTCCTCATCTACGAGGGCTTGGTCGAGCACGAGGGCGCGGGCTACCACGCCACGGTGTGGGCCCTGGAGGTGGTCCCCCGGAAGCCCGGGCCCATCGACCTCTCGGCCCGTGCGGAGGTTCGCGTCGTCAGCGGAACGCGCGTGGTCCGCAGCTTCTTCGGCCTCCAGCGCGTCGCCAAGGGAATCGCCCGCACGGTACGAAGCGAGCCCAAGACCTACACCGTCGAGCCTCTGCCCCCGGGCGCTCCGCCGGGCTTCACCGGCGCGGTGGGGCGTTTTGCCATCGAAGCGTCCTGCGCGCGGCGCGAAGCCAACGCCTTCGATCCCATCGAAGTTCGCATCACCGTCCGCGGCGAAGGACTCCTCGAGGACCTCACCCTGCCGCGCTGGCAAGACTTCCCCGAGATCGCCCGCGATTTCCAGGTGGCGACGGACGTCGATCCCGGGACGCTCGCCCCCGACGGCAAGAGCAAGACCTTCACCAAGACCTTCCGCGCCAAGAACGCGGACGTCCACGGCTTGCCTCCACTCCCCTTCCCCTTCTTCGACCCGCGCACGCGACGCTACGAAGTTGCGCGCTCCGCAGCGATTCCGCTCACCATCCGCCCCGTGGAGACGGTCACCAGCGAGGACGCCGTGGGGGGCCAAGCCGGGCCCTCGTCCGCTGCGCTCCAGACCAACCAGACCGTTCCACCGCAGACCATCGCGTCCCGCAGCGGCGTTCGGGCCAACTACCTCGAACTCGACGACCGCGTTCCGGACCTGCGCTCCCCCGCCCGCTTCGGTCCAGGGCTCTGGGCGCTCGTCGTCGCACCGCCCCTGCTCTGGCTCCTGGCCCTGGCCGGCGCTCGGCTGCGCGCGCGGCTGGCGGCGGGACCGGGTCCCCTGGGCGAGGCCCGCGCGGCCCTCGCCGGAAGCGGTTCCGACGTGGACGCGGTCCGTGCCGCGGTGAACGCATACGCGGCCCGCCGCCTGGAACTCGGGGGCGAGGTCACCGCCGACGAAGTCGTCCAGGCCCTACGCGCGCGGGCGGTGGACCCGGCCATCGTCGAGCGGGCGGAGTCCCTCTGGCGTGCGCTGGAGGCCGCCCGCTTTGCCGGGGGAGGGGGCGTGCCCCCGGACGCCCTCTCCGTGCTCGAAGCCATCGAAGGAAGCTTGGAGGGAGCGTGAACCGGGAGCCACGCGCACGCTCGCTGCAGGGAACCGCGATCGCCTTCGCCCTGGTCTGGATCGGAGCGGCGGCGCCCAGCCACGCGGACGAGGTCCAGGACGCCTTCCGTCGCGCCCAGGAAGCCTTCGCTTCCGTGCAGCGAGCGAGCGAGGAGCACCCCAGCGCCGCCGAGGAGGCGCGCGCGCGCTACCGCGAGGTGGCCGACGCCTTCGCCCGCCTCTACACGGAGCGCGGTGTGTGCAGCGCCAAGCTGTTCGTGAACGCCGGCAACGCCTACTTCTTCGCAGGCGACCTCGGGCGGGCCGCGCTCTTCTACCGGCGGGCGCTCGTCCTCGACCCGCGCGAGCCCAAGGCTCGGGCCGGACTCGTCGCCGTTCGCCGCCGCCTCCCCTGGCGTCCGCCGCCCAGCCCCGGGACCGACCTCCTTCGGGCCCTCTTCTTCTGGCACGAAGGCCTCTCCTTCGCCGCCCGCCGCGCGGCCTTCGCCGGGACCTGGCTGCTGGCCTTCGTCCTCTTGGGGCTCGCCCGCCGGCGGCGCGGGTTCCTCTGGGCGGCCATCCCCTGCGCTCTCATCGCCTCGGCCTTGCTGGGTTCGCTGGCCGTCAGCGCCAGCGCTCCTCCTCCAGAACGCCAGGGGGTGATCCTGACCTCCGTCCAAGGGAGAACGGGCGACGGGCGCAGCTACTCGCCCTCCCATTCGGCTCCTTTGCCCGCGGGGAGCGAAGTGGAGGTCCTCGAAGAGCGCGGCGGGTGGCTCCGCGTCCTCCTGCGCGACCGTTCCCCTGCGTGGGTGCCCGCCTCGTGCGTGGAGCGCCTCGCCCCACCGGGCTCGTAACGGACCTCGTCCACCGAGTCGGCGCTCGCCGGACAGGACGCGCCCTGCTCGCAGCGCGGGCCTCCGCCGACCGGGAGCCGGCGTCGTGCCCGCCATTCCCGCACGCCCGGCCCAGCGCCGTGCGCCGCGTGCCTTGCGCGATCTCCGCGGGGCGGTGGACGGGCCTTGTGCGGCGACGGACGAGCCTCGCCCGGCGAAGGGCGATTCGTCCCGCCGGGTCCACCGGAGACTCCGAGGCCAGCCACGCTCCGGCGCCGCGCTTCGCCTCAGCCTTGGGCCCGACCGGCGAGCCGGCGGAGTTCCCCAGGGGAGAGGTGGGGCAGGCTGCGGTGGGCGGCGGGATTGAGACCGCGCAGGCCCGTCTCGAGTATTTGCAGGGGGTCGCCGTGGGAGACGAGCACGATCCGCTCGCCCCGGCGCGTGGCCTCGAGTTCGGCGACCAGAGCCGAGGTGCGGCCGAGCACCGCGACCACGCTCTCCACGCCCCAGTCGGTGTGTCCGGGGTCCTCCTCGTCGCGCCGCCACACGTCCTCGTAGCGGGCGCTGGGGTGCCCTTCGAGCTGGCCGAAGAAGCGCTCGCGCAACTCGGCGCGCACGAGGACCTCGGAGACGCCGAGGACCTCGGCGAAGGCCTCGGCCGTCTGGCGGGCGCGCAGGAAGGGCGAGGAATAGATCCGCGGGGGCCTGCCCTCCCCCGCGAAGGCCTCCGCCGCGGCGCGCGCTTGCGACCGCCCACGGGGGGTGAGCCCGTAGCCGGCCTCGCCGGCGGCGGGGTCGCTGAGGACGATCCCCTGCGCGTTGGCTTCGCTTTCTCCGTGGCGCAGGGCGTAGTAGCGGTTGTGCATCGCGATGGCCCCTTCGCTGGCGCGCCCAGCATGACCGAGAGTTCGCTCCTTGCCCACCCCGGCGGCGGGGTCCCCTCCCCCCCTGCCGCTCGTCCCTTGGGAAGCG
This sequence comes from Planctomycetota bacterium, assembly GCA_003695705.1. GTDB lineage: Bacteria > Planctomycetota > J058 > J058 > J058 > J058. Next base: position 2,203 of record RFHU01000325.1, on the reverse strand, counting down.
AACGGCGCGTGCTCAGTTGCGAGCGTAGAGGCCGTCCCCCAGGGCGGCGAGCCGACGCAGGAAGCGCACGTCTTCGGGGTCTGCGGGGCTTCCGTGGGCGACCAGGCGCACGGGGCGACCGCCGAAGCGGACGTGGACCGCGTGCAGGCGCAGCGGCCGCGCTCGCTCCCAAGAGGCGCGGCGCAGCAGGCGCGCGGCCTCTTCGGCGGTGAGGCCCGGCTCGAGCCCGTCGCTGATCAGGTAGAGGCAGTCGGCCTCGCGGTGCTCGAGGGCGAGCCGCAAGGCCGGGCCGAGGCCGGTGCGCACGCCGGGCCCAAGGGACTGCGCCTCGCAAGCGGCGAGCGCGCGGGCCACGTTCGCCGCCGTCGCGGGGGCCAGGGCGCGGCGCGGCCAGAGGGGCCGCGGGGCGTCGCCGAAGAAGATCACCTGGAAGCGCACTTCGGGCGGACAGGCCTCGAGCGCCTTGCGCAGCTCGAAGCGCGCGGCGTCCCACTTGGCGCGCATGCTCCCGCTCGCGTCGACCAAGAAGACCGCGGCGTGGGCGCGGCCGGGCTCGCGGCGGAAGGAGGTCGGGTCGCGCTCTTCCAGAGGGCGCGCGGGGGGAAGCGCGGCCGAGGCCCCGGGAGCGAGGAGGCCGCGCGCGCGGAGGAGCTCGCGCCAGGCCGAGGCGCCGTGCGGGGCGGGGCGGGGCGGATCGGTCAGCTCGCTCAGGAGCCAGCGGGCGCGGGCGCGCAGGCGCGGGCGCTTGTCCTCGAGGGCGGCGAGCAAGGGCTCGAGGGCGGCGCCGTGTCGCGTCGCGCCCAGGGCGTCCAGGGCCGCCTCGGCGACCGGGTCCTGAGGGTCGGCGGCCGCGTTCCCCAGCGCGCGGGCGCAGTCCGCTGCGTGGGCGGGGACCCGCACGGCGTGCAGGCCGAGCCCGCGGGCAGCCCCCTGGCGAACCCGCCAGTCCCGATCGGCGAGGCCTTCGCGCAGGGGCGCCAGCGCATCCGGAGTGCGCAGGCGCCCGAGCGTCTCGGCGGCGGCTCGTCGCAGGGAGCCGGCCCGGCCTTCGCTGCGCAGGAGCGTGGCGAGCGCGGGGAGCCCTTCGGGCGCCTCGTTCGCGCCGAGGGCTTCCACGGCCAGGAAGGCGCGCGCGAGATCGAGCCCGCGGGCTCGGAGGAGCCCGTCGGCGAGCGCTTTCCGGCCCGGGCCGCGCAGCGCGCGCATCGCCGCGAGGAGGGCGGCCTCGTCGGCCTCGCGGCGCCCTTCGCGCAGGGGCGCCTCGAGGAGCACCGCCGCGGCTTCGGGAGTGGAGAGGCGGGCGAGGGCGCCGAGGGCCGCGCGACGCGAGCCCTCGGCGTCGGGCAGCGCGTCGAGGCTCCCGGCGAGGACCCGCGCGAGGAAGCGGTAGTTGCTCGGGTGCGCGAAGCGGTCCTCGCCGAGGGACTCGAGCAGGTGCGGGCGCTGCACTGCGGGGAGCCGCGCGTCGAGGATCCGCCGGTGCAGCCGGCGCAGGGCGACGAGGTCCACCTCCGCGGGCTCGGACCGCTCGGTCGGAGGACGGGTATGGGTGCCTCTGCCCGTGGCGGCGGCGACGGGAGGATCGGCGGTGGGAGGTTCCGGGGGAGGCGGCCTGAGCGGTGCGGGTCCTGCGGGCGGCGACGCCTCGGCGGGAGGGGCCCCGTCCGCCGGCGTGCCCTGGGCCTCCGCCGTGCCGGAGGAGGTCGAGCCGTCCTCCCGCCCCGTGGGGCCGCTCGCGCCGGCTTCGTCGGCGGACGGCGCCTGCGGCTCGCCGTCTGCGGAGGCGGACGGCCGGGGCGGAGCGGGAGCCTGCGCCTCGGGCGCGGGGGGCGAGGAGGACCGCGGCCGGGGCGCGCGCATTCGCGGCCTGGGTGCCCGTTCCGGGAGGAAGCGGTCCATGGCCTGGCGGAGCTCGGGGAAGCGGCTCCGGGCAAGGGCGAAGGCCGCCCCCACCACGAGCAGCGCCGCGGCTGCCCGGGCGAGGCGCCCCCAGGGCAGGCGCGCCGCCGGCGCGAGGAGCCGCTGCCGCAACCCAGCTTCGTTGGGGCCCGTTGGGGAGGCGAGGGGCGAGCCCACCGTCTGCGCGTCGGAGCGTGCGGCGGTGCTCCACTCTTGCGCCGTCCCACGGTCCGCGGGGACGGGCTCGGTGTCGGCGGCGACGAGTTGGGCGTCGGCGGCGAGGAGGCGTTCGCGCAGTTCGGCG
>RFHU01000324.1 GCA_003695705.1 Planctomycetota bacterium | reverse complement strand
AGATGTGTATAAGGGGCAGAGCTCCGGGTCGGGGGCGGGGGGTGGGGGGCCCGCCTCGGGCCATCGGGCGAACCAGGCCGCGAAGCGCTCGTGGGAGGCCTCTTCCTGGGCGCGGCGGGCGAGGCGCTCGGCCACCGCAGCGCGCGTGGCTTCGTCCACTCGCAGCAGCCGTCCCTTGTGGAGGCGAAACCAGGGGTGGAGTCTGCCGCTCTTCTCCTCGCAGAGCGCACGGACCACGCCGGCGACGGCGTCGTCTCCGCGTTCGCCGTAGACCCGCTCGGCGAGGTCGCCGAGGGAGTAGGCGACCTCGTCATCGAGCGACGCCCAGAGGGTCTCCGCGTCGAGCGCGTCGCGGGCCCGCGCGCGCAGCTCCGTGAGCCGAGCCGCGAGCTCGACCCGCGGCCCCCGGGGCAGGCGCGCTCGCAGGGAGTGCAGGCAGCGCGCGCGCGGCACGTCGCGCACGATGCCCTCTTCGTCGACGAGGGTCGGGCGCCGGACCGTTCCCCCGGTGATCGCCCCCAGGCGCAGGCCGCCCTTCCGTTCGAACCAGACCACTTCCCAGGGCGCAGGCATCGCCGGATTCTACGGGCGAACCAGCGCTCGCGCGGGCGCTCGCGACGACCTGCAGGCACGCCCGTACGATACCCTTTCGGAGTGAGCGAGGACCGTTCCGCCTCGGGCGCACCCATCTACCGCCATCGCGCCCGCCGCGCGCCCCGCGACGAGGCCGCCGCATGCGCTCACGCGGCGGCGCTCCGCGCGCACGTAGAGGACCGCGTGGGCCCCGTCGCGGCCACCTTCCAGGAGGTCATCTCCGAACGCATCGAGCTCGACCTCTTGGTGGTCGGGCCCAGCCTGGAGCGCCCGCACTACACGGTGGTGACCTCGGGCATGAGTGCCTTGCCCATGTCCCCGCCCGCCGACCACGCCGAGTGCCGCTTCGCCGAGCTCGTCATCGCGCTGCCCCTCGACTGGCCGTTGCTCGACCCCGAGCGCCTCGCCGACGAGACCCACTACTGGCCCCTGCGCTGGTTGAAGACCTTGGCCCGCTTCCCCCACGAGTTCGGCACCTGGCTGTGGTTCCACCACAGCGTCCCCAACGGCGATCCGCCCCGCCCCTTCGCCCCGGGGACCTCCCTCTGCGCGGGGTTCCTGCTCGACCCGCTGCTCCTCCCGCCGGAGGCTTGTCGCCTCGACGGCGCTCGCGACGGGGAGGAGCTGCACCTCTTCGCGCCCGTGGCGATCCACGCGGACGAACTGGACCTCAAGCTGCGGGAGGGTGCCGACGCGCTCGAGTTGCGCTTGCGCCGCGCCGGTGCGACCGAACTCGTCGATCCCGCCCGCCCCAGCGTGGCCGCGCCCGGCTCCGACCGGTCCCTGGCCGAGGGCTGACCGCCAGCGCCCGGGGCGCGCCGGGAGCGATCCGAGGGCGCTCGCGCGCGGTGGGTTCGGATGAGGCCTCGCTCCTTCCACGACGAATCCCCCCAGCGGGCGAAGGCCGCGGGGGTGGCGGTCCGACCCCGCGGCCCTTCGTCTGTCCGGCTCCTGCGGGGCCCGAGGACGGGCGACCCAGGACTCCGCCTCCGGCCCCGCCCGCGTATCATTCCTCGCATGACGCGCGCGAAGCCGCTGCCGCTCGTCGGACTCGGCGCGGGCTCGCTCCTCGCGCTCTTGGCCATCCTCCTTTCGCTCGCCAGCAGCGAGGTCCTCAAGACCGCGCGCTACGACGACTGCAGTCGGCAGGCGGACCTCATCGCGCAGCGCTTCGACTTTGCCTTGCGCGAGCGCCTCCAGCGCCTTGCTGCCCGGGGCGAGCGCCCGGACGAAGTCGCGGCCGCCTGGTGGGTGGATCAAGAGGGCGCGGTCCTCCGGCGTCGGCCGGCTGCGGCGCCCGAGCCCCCGGGTCCCCTGCTCGCGGTCGCCCTGCGCCGCGGGGGAGAGGAGCGCGCACTCGACGACGGCGCCCGTGCGGCGCACTGGATCCCCGCGCATCGTCTGGCCAACGCTCCCGAGGGCGCCCAGGGGGCCCTCGTCCTTTGGGATGCGGCCGTCGTGCGTGCGCGGCTGCTTTCGCCGCTGCTCGACGCCGGCACCGACTACCGCGTCGCCTTGCTCCGCGGCGGCGAGACCGCCGCCGAACTCGGCTTCCGTCCGCGCGGGGTCGGCCGCCCCTCCCCCCCCTTCGCCTCCTGGCAGATCGGCGTGGGCCTCGCCGACAGCGGGGCCACACGCCGCGCCCTCCGCGCTCAGGCTTGGCTCCTCGCGGGGCTTTCGGCCTGGCTGTTCCTCGTTCTGGCCGGGAGCATCGGGCTGCATCTCCGGCGCGAACGCGCCCGCGAGCGCGCTCGGGGGGAGCGCGAGCGCTTCCTCGCCCGCGCCGCCCACGAACTCCAAACGCCCCTCGCCTTGCTGCGCGCAGCCGCCGAGAGCATCCGCGGCGGGGCCGTCCGCGAGCCCGACGACCTGCGCCGTTGCGTCGACATCGTGCTCCGCGAGGAGGAGCGGCTTACGCGCACCGTTCGGCGCCTCCTAAAGCACCTGCGCCGCGAGGTGGACCCGGACGCCCCCTTGGAACTCGGCGACCTGGCGGAGGAAGTGGAGCGGGTGTGCGCCGACCATCGCGCCGCGCTCGCGGCCCAGGGCCTTCGCCTCGAGTGGCGCCTCCCGGGCGCCGGCAGCAGCCTCAGCGGTCCGCGCGAGCTGCTGGGCGATGCCTTGGCCGAATTCCTCGGCAACGCCCGCAAGCACGCGCGCGGGGCGACCCGCATCCGGGTGGAGTTGAGCGCGCCGCGCGCGGACTGCGCCCGCCTCGTGGTCGCGGACGACGGCTCCGGCCCTTCCACCTCCCCGGACTTCGGCGGCGACGAAGTCCCTGGCGGCGCCGAAGGCGGCCTGGGCCTGGTCCTCGTGCGCGAAGGGGTTCAGGCTGCCGGCGGGAAGCTGAGTTTGGGCAAGGCCGCCGAGGGCGGCCTGGAGGTCGTCCTCGAACTCCCGGCGCGCGCGGTGTCGTAGCTCCGCGCAGCCCACGACGGGGGCGCGGGGTTCTCAGCGGCGCGCCGACGTCGCCGGGCGGCCGGGGGGAGAGCTCTTCTCCGCCGGGGCAGGGGCAGCTCCTTCCACTGCCTTGCCCGGGCGAGGGGACGCCTTCCGTTCTGCCCACCAACGCCGCCAGGCGGTCGGGTCGTCGCCGAGGCCTTGGCCGGTGAGCGCCTCGAGGGCCTCGCGCGCAGCAGCCACCACGCGGCGGAGCGCCGCGACGGCGCTCTGGGCGTTGTTCGCTCGGACCTCGGCCCGAGGCGACTCCGAACGCTCCGCCGGCACCGCACCGCCGACCGGGCGGCGGCTCCGGAGCGGCAGAGAAGCGCGTGGGAGGACGTCCCTCGTCTGGGCCGCGCGAAGTTGGGCTTGCGCACGCTCGAGGACGCGCACCAGGCAGGCTACGGACCCGTGGTCCTTCAGCTCGCGCAGGCAGGCAATGGCCCGCAGGCGTCGCGCCGTTCGGGCGGGACCGGCGGCGACTTCTGCGTAGAAGCTCCGCGCCAAGTCGGGGTTGGCGCGACAGGCGGCCCAGTGGGCCGCGCGAGCGAACTCGGGGTCTGGGTCCGTCAGCGCCGCGCGCACCACCGCGCCCAGGGCCTGAGGGCTGCCGGAGGCGGCAAGGAGGCGCACGGCCAGCAAGCGCGTGGCGGGGTCGCGGCCGCGCAAGGCCGCGTCGAGGGTTGCTCGGAGGGCCTCTGGTTCGAGCGCGGCCAAGCGGCGGTACCGTCGCGCCCGCTCCGAATCGTTTCGGGCCCGCGCGAAGGAGCGCAGCAGGCGCCGGGCCTCGCGGGCGTCGCGGGCGAGGAGTCGCGCCCGGGCCCGTCGGGCCCTTGCCCGCAAGGAGGCGGGCGGGGTGTGGGTCCAGTCGATGCGTGCGACGGCCTCACGGGGCACCTCGCGAGGGCCGGCGCTGGTGAGTAGGGACACTCGACCTCGGGACTCGCCCACGTAGGCGCCGTCGAGCACCTCGCCGCTGCGAAGGTGGAACCGCTCCGCCGCCGCCGGGGCCGCCGACACGGCGAGGGCAAGGGAAACGATCGCGCTGCGGTTCACCGGATTCCCCATCCCTCCCCACGCCCTGGCGTGGCCTCGGGTTCCAACGAGCGTAGCGGGTCCCCCGCCGGTCCGCCCGCGCCTTTCCGGACGAGGCGCTGCGCGAGGGGCCCCACCGGCGCAGACCGGCAAGGGGAGGGCGGCCACGCCGCCTCTGGGCGGACGGCTCGCTGGCCGCTGGGATCGCCCCCTCCGCGGGACGATCCCTGGGGCCGCCGCCGGTCGGAAGGCCCTGCCGCGGCTCCCGACGGGCCTCGGTCTGCTCGGAGCTAACACCGTGACGGAGAGGGAATTCCGAAGAACCCCTGGCCTGCGTCGGAGGTGCGCGCCATGCTCGGAAGGTGACGAGGCGTTCGAGCGACGAGGAGCGACTCCTGCGGGCCCGAGGCGCCCTGGCCGAAGGGGACTTGCGCCGGGCAGTGCGTCACCTGGCCGAGGCCCTGGCCCGCGACCCGGGTCGGGAGGACGCGCGGGCCCTGCTCGACGAGGTCCTGACGCGGGCCAGCGAACCGCTCGGACTGTTCGCGGCGCCGGGCCGCGAGCCCGAGCACTACAAGACCCTGGCCCTCTACGCCTACGCCCTCGCCCGGGCCGGGCGCTACCAGGAGGCCCTCGACCGCCTCCTGCGGGTGGCGTCCCTTGCGCCGGGGATTCCCTACCTCGACTGGGCACGGGAGTGGCTCGACGAGCCGGCGGTGGCGGAAGGCGTCGATCCCATCCGCTTTTGCGAAGGCCTCGCTCGCTGGCTGGGGCGCTACGCCTCGCCGCGCCCGCTCAGCGAGCACGAACGGCGCGGACTCGAGCACCTCGCCCCGGTTCTCGAGCGCCTCCTCGAACGTCACGGGGAGGTCTTCGGCCTCCTCATCCTCAGCGCCTCGGCCCTGCGCCGCGTGGGGCGGCATCGCGCCGCCCTCGATTGCGCGGAGCGCGCCTACGCTTTGCAGCCCGGCTGGCACGCCGCCACGAGCGTGGCGCTCGTGCATCGCGAAGCGCGACGCGTCGACGACGCCATCGCCTGGTACGAGCGCGCCCTCGAGCACGACCCGACCGACATCTCCGCGCGCCTCGACCTCGGCGACTTGCTGCGGGGACAGCGCCGCCTCGAGGAGGCGGCGCGATACTACGCCGAGGTGCTCGAGCGCGAGCCCGACCACGCCTGGGCCGTGCCTTCGCTGCTGTGGGTGCGCTGGCTGCAGAGCGAGCAGCGCGAATGGCTCGATCGGCTCGTCGACCTTGCCGGGGGACACCCGCCGAACGAGCGCGCTCGGGACCTGCTCGGGGAACTTGCGAGCGCCAGCAAGGCCTACGCGGCGTACCTCCCCGAGCCGGTGGAGGCATCGGTGTCCTTCCTTCGACGGATGGGACCCGAACTCCCCGAGGGTCGCCGGGCCGTGCTCACCATTCGCGGCTTCGAAGGACCGAGCGCCCGTCGCGCCGTCGCCATGCACCTGCTGCGAAAGGGTCCCCGGCGCTTCGCCCTCGAACTGCGCACCCGAGCCTTGCCCTCCCCGGACCCGCGCAGACCTCGGGGACCCGTCGAGTACTTGCTGTGGGAGTTCGAAGGGCTGCGACCGGTGGCCGCCGTGTCCCCTCCGCCGCCGGGCCCCTGCCTGGAGGAACTGCTGGCCATTGCCCGTGCTCCGTACGAACTCGAGGCGTGGGCGGAACAAGGCCGCGCCCTGGGCGAGCGGTGGGGGAGGGAGGCCTTGCCGGTCCTCCTCGGTTCCATGGCCCATCCGCCGGAGCCGCCGGACGACCGCGACGCCTGGAGTTGGGTGCGGCACGTCCTCTTCGCTGCGGCCCTCGCGCTGGCCTACGTGGACACGGGCTGGCGGGGCTCGCTTCGCCGCTTGGTGCTTCTTTCCCTCGCTCGCGGCCCCATGGACTGGTCCGTGGAGGCGGCGGTCGTGGCCCTCGCCCACCTCGCCCGCAGCGACCCCGAGATCGAGCAGGAGGTCGCGGGCGAACTCATCGACATGGCGACCAGCATTCCGCGGCCGGGGCGCTGCTGTTACGAGCCTGCCGTCCTCATCCAGCTCCTCGAGCTCCCCAGCCTCCCTCCCGAACTGCGCGAACCCCTCGAAGCCCAGCTCGACGCGCTCTTCGAGGACTGAGCCGACGTCGGCGGTGAGCGCCGCGTTCGTGCCGGATTCCGGACCCGGAGGCCGAGAGCCCAGGGAGGAGGAATGGAGCCGGGGCGGCCTGCCTCGCGGCGGACCGCCCCAACCCAGGGGGGGAGAAGACGAGGGGTCGCGGGCCCGAGGGACCGCCACCCTTCGGAGGGGTCTGGGTCCGAGCAGCAGATCCCGCGGCCTTCGCCGGCGCAGCGCGTCGTCGAGGCGGCGCAGGTGCTCTTGGTTCTTCCGGCTGCCCGCGAAGCCCGTCGGGCCGCGGCGAGAGTCCACCGCGCGGGGCGTCGCCGGCACGCTCCGTGCCCGCCGGAAGGTCCCTCGCTGCGGCGCTCGATCCGCTCGCACACGGGATCGCCGGTGTCGTCACGACCGGCCGCAGCAGGACGAACCCAGGGGCGACCGAGTGCCTAGCTTCGCCCGGGGTACACTCGTTCGAATCCCTTTCGGGCAGAGCGATCTTCCTCGAAGCACTCCGTCTCCGTCGACCAGAGGAACACTCGGCGCAGGCTCACTTCCTCCGCTCCCGCGGCTTCCGGATTCGACCGAAACGTCGCGGTAGCGTGGATCTCGACGTCTGCGTATCCGTCGTCGTTCACGTCTCGGTAGGCACGGGCCAGGACCCCGCCTCCAGAGATCAACGAGTCGTCCGCGTGCCGATCCAACACGAAGGTGCAGAGCTTCAGCCTGAGCTCGCGGCGATCGACGAGGAACTCGTACAGATACAGATTGCCGTGCCCCATGTGCGTCGTGCCGATGACCTCGACGAAAGGATGGGGCTGTCCGCGGAGGCGAAGCGGTCTCAGCGAGTGGACCGACGGTTCGGTCACCTCGATCGTGGATCCCAGCGCGTCCTGGATCGAGTTGTTCGGATCGATGGCAGCAACCCAATCGACCCGGCGCCCCGCATCGAGCCCCACGACGCTCCAGCTCAGCTCCGAGCCGTCAAGACCTCCGGCCTTGAAGGAGGCTCCGCGGCAACAGAGGCAGAGAACTGCGCTCGCTACGCCTACAAGGTGGAGGACATCATCGACTCCTGGATCGGCTTCTTCCGCATGCGCGACGCCGAGGATCGTCACGGTCCCATCGGCGACTGCTACGTGTCCAGGGAAACCGGGTGCGATAAACCTTCTCCAAGATCGAATGCCACGACTTCGAAGCGATGATCGAGAAGGCAACCGACTCCAACGGCGGAGGTGATCCACGCTACAAGGAGAAACTGGAGAAAGCGCGCGAGAGAATCGGTTGCGGTCGGGATTGCTGAGCAGCTCGCGCAGTTGGTGCCCAGGGCAGCAACCTACGCTTCGAGGTCTTCCGGAGCGATCTCGGTCTTCCCCTCCCGCGCCCGCACTCGTTCCTGCACCGGGTCGCGGTAGCGCAGGGCCCAGGGAACGAGCTCGCGGCGGATGGGCTCGGTGACTTGGGGGGACTCGGAAACCAGGTCGCGGTCGCGGCCGGCGAGCTCGCCGTACCAGCGGGAGGCCGCCCCCGTTTGGAAGGAGCGGGAGAGCTCGTAGGTGATGTCCATGAGCTCGTAGAGGTCGCTCTCCCAGCGCGGCGCGCGCCCGCGCACGCCCGGGCGCGCACCGCGCTCGGGGAGCAGGTCGGCGAAGCGCTTGATGCGCTCGGTGGTCTCCACCTCGCGGTAGGCCAGCCAGCGCTCGACCGTCGAGAGGCGCTCGATGAGCACGGGGACGTTCGCCAGGACCCAGGCCAGGCCCGGCGTCGTGCCGTGCAGGAGGGCGGCTTCGGTCTCCCGGCGGAGGACCTTGAGCTGGGCGCGCGCGTAGGCGACGGCGGCCCGGGTGGTGGCGTGCCCGCCCCAGGCGCAGAGGGTCTGCGCCCAGGTGCCCAAGAGCGGAGGGCCGGGGCCGAGGCGGGAAGCCTGGCTGCCCACGACCTGGATGGCGGCGGGATGCTCGAGGAAGGCCGCCAGCTCCACGCGGGCGCGAATCAGCGCGCCGAGGCGCACGCACTCGCGCAAGTAGGCCGCCTCGTCGTCGAGACGGCCGCTGGCGCGCCAGCGCGCCTCGAGCTTGGCCAGCCGCGGGTCGGTCATCGCCGCCATGCTACCGGGCCGCACCCGCGGCCGCGTCGACCGGGTGCGCGGACCCGCTACCGCCGCCCCGAAGCCCGCCCGTCCCTCGGCCCGGAGGGTAGGTCCCCCTCGCCGCGCGGGCCGCAAACGGCGGGCGGAGCGAGCGCGAACGGGCCCCGGTCCCCGGACGCCGGCGCGCTGTGCCCTCGGGAGTGCGCAGGTAGAGTGGCCTTATGCACTCCTCCCCGCCGCGGCCCGCGTTTGCCGGCCTCCTCACCGCCCTCCTCTGCCTCGCCTGCCCCCTCGCCCGAGCCGGCGACCGCGAAGCCGTCGAGCGCTACCAAGAGGCCGTCCGCCACTGGGGCGACCCCGACCCCAGCGCGGCCTTGAAGGCCGCGGAGGAGGCTCTGGTCCAGGCCCAGAGCAAGAAGATCCGCGCCAACGTGCTTCTGCTCCTCGGTCGCCTCCACTCGGCGCGCGTGGGCGACAACGCCAAGGCCCTCGAATACTACGAGCGGATCATCGAGGAGGTTTCCGAACACAGCCCGCGGGACGCACCCCTGAGGGGGATCAAGGCCGAGGCCCTCCTCTCGAAGGGAAACATCCTCCTCGCCGACCGCGACGATCGGGAAGCGGCCCTCGCCCTCTACCGGCGCAGCCACGAGGTGCGCGCCACCCCGGCCAATTGCGACGTGCTCAGCCAGTTCCTTCTCCGCGACAGCTTCGCCGTCGACGGAGCCGAGCGCCGGGCGCGTTTGCAGAAGGCGCTGGCCTACGCAGGGGAGGCCGTTCACCTGGCCGAGTCCGGCGGACGCACGCGCCCCGAACGGCTCGCGCGCCTGCGGTTGCAGCGGGTCTTGGTGCTCACGGCCCTCGGCGAGGAGGAGCGCGCGCGGAAGGCCTTCGACGACCTCGGCGGCGAGGCGGCCCTCGACGAAGGCGCGGCCTACCAGCTCGCGCTGCTGCGCGCGCTGCAGGGGGCAGACGCCGCGACCGTCGCCCGGCACCTGCGCCGGGCCATGAGCCTACGGCCCACCCCGAGCGCCCGCAACCAGCTCCGCCGCTGGATCCGCAGCGAGCCCCTCTTCGCCCGCCTGCGGGAGGACCCGAGCTGGAAGGAGCTCGTCGAGGACGAGCCCGAGGCCGGCTGAGCCCTCTCGCCCCGTGGGCCCGCACGCGGCTGGGCTGGCATCGCTGCGGGGGGCTCTGCCCTCCCGGTGAAGCCGACGGCGCTCGACATCCTTGGCGCGGCGGGTAGAACGGGGCCCATGAAGTGCGTGGTGAGCGGCGGCACCGGCTTCCTGGGGCGGCACGTGGTGCGGGCCCTCGTGGCGGCGGGGCACGAAGTGCGGGCCATCGTGCGCCGCGAGGCCTTCTCCCTCGAACGAGAAGGCGCCGAGCTCGTGCGCGGCGACGTGCTCGATTCCGACAGCCTCGCCCGTGCCTGCGCGGGCGCCGATGCGTGCGTGCACATGGCGGGCCGGGTCCAGCACAAGGGCGAGGCGAGCGAGGTCTTCGAGCTCAACGTGGAGGGGACTCGGCACATGCTGGCCGCCGCCCGCGCGGCGGGCCTGCGGCGCTTCGTTCACGTCTCCAGCTCGGGAACCATCGCCGTCTCGACCGACGAGCGCATCGTCGACGAGCGCGCCCCCTACGCGTTGGAGACCGTGCGCCGCTGGCCCTACTACCTCTCGAAGATCTACGCCGAAAAGCTGGCCTTCGAGGAGAACGAGCGCGGAGGGTTCGGCGTGGTCGTCGTCAGCCCCAGTTTGCTCCTCGGGCCGGAGGACGAGTCGCTCGCCAGTTCGCAGGTCCTCCTTCGCTTCCTGCGCGGCGAGGTCCCCTTCGCCCCACCCGGCGGCATCAACTTCGTCGATGTGCGCGACGCGGCCGCGGGGGTCGCGGCCGCGCTCGAGCGCGGCCGCGCCGGCGAACGCTACCTGTTGGGCGGTCCGAACATGACCCTCGAGGCCTTCTTCGTCTTGCTCGCCAAGGTCACGGGGAAGCCGGCGCCGAGCCTCCGCGCGACTCCGGCCGTGCAGCGGGCCACCTGGCGAACCCTGTCGGTGCTCGAAGCCCTCGGGGGATTCGAGGGAGACGAGTCGGTGGCCTACTCCATGGCCGAGCACTTCTGGTACCTCGACCCGCGCAAGGCCCAGCGAGAGCTGGACTTCGCGGCGCGTCCCCCCGAGCAGACCCTCCGGGACGCCGTGGCCTGGATCCGCTCCCAAGGGCCTCTGCCGGAGGGGGAGCAGACCTTGGGCGCCCTGTTCCGCAGCGTGCGCCGTTTCCTGCCCCTTCGCTGAGAGTGGACTTCGGCGCCCTTCCGGGTAAGATTCGCCCTTCGATCGCGGGCCACCTGGGACCCGCGGGAGGATGTCCTTGAGCAAGAAGAAGCGCAAGCGCCGCGAGAAGCTCCGCAAGATGGAGATCGAGCGCAACCGGGGCAAGATCTACTGCACCATCCGCGGGATGTGCGAGGGACCCTGCCGCGAAGAGAACCTGCGCCGCTTCGACCGCATCTGCAGCGAGGCCTACTACCTCACCGCCGAGGGTGAGGTGGCCGTCCGCCTGTAGAGCGGCCGTCAACGGTTCCGTCTTCGAGCCCCCACAGCACCCCGCCCAAGGCGGGGTGGCCCTGTGTACGGACTTTGCGGCGCCTCTGCTGGGGAACGGGCCGGCGAGGTCGCGTTCCGGACGGAGTCGCTCGGCGCGAGGGTCAGTTGCGGACTTGCAAGAAGCGGTAGGTGGCGCCCGCCTTGCCGTTGGCGCCGCGGAGTACGACCGGACCGGTGAGCAACGTCGCCGGCGCCGGGGCGGAGAAGGTCAGCTGCCGCCCGACAGCGACGCTGGCCCCTCCGATGGTCTGCAGGAGGTCGCTGGCGGCGAAGGGGACTCCGTCGATGGTCACGCTGGCGCCGCCGACGTTGAAGCCCGCGACGACTACGGTCGCCGGCGGCGCGTTGCGGTCGAGGGCGTCGAGGGGAGTGGTCAGGGCGGCGTCGGCGTAGATGGTCGTCGCGCTCGCGCGTAGGTCCAAGACGAGGGGCTGCAGCGTGGACACGGCGCTGCCGCCCGCCGTCAGCGACACGGTTGCGTCGCCGGCGGGCTCGTGGTCGGGGACGACGGCCCGGATCGTGTCGGAGGATTCGAAGGTGACCAGCGCCGTGGAGCCTCCCACGCGCACGCTCGTCCCGCCGGTGAAGTTTCGCCCCGAGATCTCGATGGTGTCTCCGCGGGCCGCCGCCAGCGGGGTGAGGGAGAAGGCTTTGGTGTCGGTGGGGGGCGCGCTCGGGCTGCCCGACTGGGTGGTGAAGCGGAAGTTGATTCGCCCGGGGTCGAGGAGGTTGCCCGCGAGGTCGCGGACCTTTCGGTCGACGAGGATGTTGTAGGTCGTTGCCGGGTCGAGGGAGGCGTGCGGGCGCAGGCGCGCGGTGAAGGCGTTGTCGTAGCTCAGCGCGCCGTCGACGGCGCCGTTGGGGCCCAAGAGGCGAAAGGGCCGCGGATGAGAGGTGTCGATGGGTTCGCTGAAGACCACCACGACCTGCGTCGTCGGCGGGACGCCCGTCGCACCGTCCGCCGGAGCCGTGGATTTGACTTCGGGCTCGATCCCGTCGGGCCGGCGGGCGGCGACTTGCAGGTCCGCGCCGAGGGAAGCGCTCTGGGAGACCGCGCTCACGACCTCGGGTGCGAAGTCGATGCCCATGCGATCGGGAATGGCCCGTACCAGGTAGGCCCCGTAGGTCTGCGGGACCCCCGCGATGCGGAAGGTGCCGTCGGCGGCCGTGCGGGCGGGACGGCTCGGGTCGGCGGGATCCGCGGAGACGTTCCAGCAGGAGACGAGGTAGCCGGCGACGGGCGTGCTCCCGCTCACCACCCGCCCGGTGACCGTGACGCGCGGCGTGGTTGCCTGGGGGACCACGGCGTAGAGGGTGCCCTCGTCGACGGGGAAGGTGACCGGGCCGCCCGCTGGAGTCAGGCCCGCGACGACCAACTCCCAGTGGCCCGTGCTTCGGTTCACCTTGTAGGCGTCGAAGGTGGCGTTCGTCGTGTCGAGGAGGGGCACGGTGAGCTGGGCGGCGGGGCTGAAGCCGATGCCGTGGTTCTCGACGAGGAAGGCGGCGCGGGGTTCGGCCGCCCCGGCGACGCTGGCGCTCACCGGGAGGGGCAGGCGCGAGGGGCTGACCCCGATGACCCGCACGGTGCCGCCCGAACCGCTCACGGTGACGCCGGTCAGGTCCAGGGATACGCCGGGCAGGGCGTCGCCTTGCAGGACCAGCGTCCCGGACACCGGACCGTCGGGGACGGTCGCGGAGATTCCGCTCTCGAGCGAGGGCAGGTAGAGGGGGAGCGGGTGGAAGCTCGAGTCGCTCTGCTGCGTGTAGGGAAGCAGCAGGGTGGGCGTCTGGACGGAGTCGCCGTAGCGGAGGACGCGGGCGCCGGTGGGGACCCCGCCCACGGCGGCCAGGCCATCGATGCGCGAAGCGGCCTGGGCGTTCGTGCCGAGCACGCGGAGGGAGACGCCTTCGAGCGGGCGGTCCGCGTAGTCGTAGAGGACGCCGACGAAGCGCGGGGGCGGAGGTAGGGAGGAGCGCCCCGTGCGCGAGGAGCCCCCCCCGCAGGCGGGCGCGAAGAGGGCGAGGCCGCCGGCGAGGAGGGCGCACGCCAGGGCGGGAGCGGACGGGGCCAGGGGGCGAGGCGGCACGGGAGGAAGCCTACTCGATGCCGGGGGCGCCATCACGGTCCCGCTTCACTCGCGGTGAGAGCAGACGCAGGGGGTCGTCGCGCAGCGCGGGCAACCTGCGGCGTACTTCTGCGCGGCGGTCGCCAGGTCGATGCCGCTGAGCGAGGCCAGGGAGGCAAGCCAGGCGAAGCAGTCGGCGAACTCTTCGGCGAGGTTCTCCGGTTCGCCGCGGCGAAGGGCGCGGGACAGCTCGCCGATCTCCTCCACCAGCCAGGCGTAGGTGCCCAGCGCGCCGCGAGCCGAGTCCTTGGCGTAGTAGATGGCCTCGATCTGGCGTTGGAATTCGCGCACACCGAGGCGTTCGGGGTCGTTCATGGGAGGAATCTTACGGGTCGGGCGGGGGGTGGGGCCACGGCGCGGCGCGAACTTGGCCGAACGGTCCGCCGATTCGGTCGGCCTCCTAGCCTTCGTCGCGGCGGAAGCGGAGCAGGAGCCGCCGCGGGCTGTCCGCCCGTTCGATGGCCTGGACCTCGCGGCGCGGGAGTTCGCGCACGGCGTTTCCCGTTCGCAGGCGAAGCACGCCGGGGCGTGGTGAGGGGAGGAGTTCGCCCACCAGCACGAAGCCGTTCTCGAGCACGACGCGGTCTTGCTCGACGTGCAACTCGGAACGGACGAGTTCGCCGAGGGCCTCGCCGCGTGCGCGGGCTTCGTGTTCGAGGCCGCGGGCGAGGTCGTCGAGCTGGCGGGCGGGGACCACCGCGAAGGCGTCGGCGCCGTCGTCGCGCGTTCGTACGCGCTGTTCGCGAGCGTAGCGGCCGAGGACTTGCAGCGCGCGCTCCGCGTCGGGCACCGAGACCTGCACTCCGAACTGCGCGGGCGGGAGTGCTTGCTCGGC